>JAZUAN010000057.1:0-30190 GCA_045638005.1 Acutalibacteraceae bacterium
GCAGTATTACTGCACTCTTCGGCTTCGCCTCTCCAAAAAATTCTTAATTTGTCAGGTCGAAGAGTTTCTCTTCGACGACTTTTTCCGAAAGGCGAAGCGCGATGTTTGCAGTAAGGCTGTCGCCTTACAAGAACGAGCGCAAGCAAGGCGGGAAAAGGCGGCAAGAGAAACTGTTCGAATCTTGTCACCCTATGCCAAACGGATACGACCGATCACGGTCACACCGTGGAGAGTTTCAATTTTTTCATCCAGTTGCGCTTCCGGCATCTTGGGGGTGACAAACGCAAATTCGTTGTCGGTAACGCCCTCTACCGTCTGCACCTCGCCGAATACCGCGTTCACAGCCGCCATATCGCCGCTTACGCGCACCAGCATCTGCACGGAGAGTTGTTTGCTGTCGCCGACATAACCGTCAGTAGCAGCATCCCAGCAAAGATATTTTCTTGCTTTAATATGCTTTACTTCGTCGATGATATCCGCTACCACGGCAGAAGCGGTGGGGAATTTACCCGCGCCCTTGCCGTAGAATACTACTTCGCCGACCGCGTCCCCTGTCACCATCACAGCGTTGAACACATCTTTTACACCGGATAAAAGATTATCATTCATCACAATACGCGGCGCAACCGAACAATATACCTTGCCGTCCTTCTTGGTCGCATGACCGATAAGCTTGATCACGCCGCCCATAGCAGCAGCATACTGTACGTCGGTGAGAGACACGTTGCGGATGCCCTCGGTCACAACGCTGTCGGGGTACACATGCTTCCCGAAAGCGAGAGACGCCAAAATGCAAATCTTACGACAAGCATCCAGTCCGTCAATATCGGCGGAGGGGTCACGCTCGGCATAGCCAAGGTCCTGCGCGAGTTTCAGCGCATCTGCAAACTGCATGCCGTCGTCGATCATCTTGGTAAGCATGAAGTTGGTGGTACCGTTTAAGATACCCGCAATCTCCAACACGTTGTTGGCGGAAAGGCACTGGTCAAGCGGTCTTAAAATCGGAATGCCGCCGCCGACGCTCGCTTCGAACAGGAAGTTGAGATTGTTTTCTTTTGCAATAGAAAGCAGCTCATCACCCTTTTGCGCCACCAATTCTTTATTGGAGGTAACAACGCTCTTGCCCGCTAAAAGGCAGGTCTTTACAAATTCATACGCAGGATGCAGACCGCCCATGGTTTCCACCACGATGCCGATCTCGGGATCCTCCGCAATGTCTTCAAAGCGTTTGGTGAACAGTTCAGCATACGGCGCGTCAGGGAAGTCTCTGAGATCCAAAATGCGTTTGATCTCGATCTCCTCGCCCGCCTTATCTGCGATGTGGGCAGCGTTATTGCGCAGCAACTCGGCAACGCCCGTGCCGACCACGCCGTGTCCCATAATGGCAATTTTCATCATCGTATGTATTCCTTTCTACGATGGATTTCGATCCGTTTTTGATTATAGATAGAAAATATAGCATATTTCTTGCGGTTTTGCAAGTAGTTTTGATACAGAAACATCAGTTTTTTACCTGCTTTTTACATAAAATGGGCACACTACCGTTAAAGAGGTGAAAAACATGCAAAATTCGCTTTTCGGCGAACGCACCCGCCGCCGTTTATCTTTTTTGATCAATTTCGTGTTTTGGGTGCTTTGGGTTGTACTGCTTTTAGCGCTCGGGCGGGTACTCACCCGCGTGCTTTTACCATTTGTCAGCGCATTTATACTCGCCTCCCTATTGCAACGCCCTGTCGGATTTTTACAAAAGCGGTTTTCATTCACCCAAGGCTTTGCCGCCACCGTCGTTTGCATTTTAACGCTCGGGGTCATCGGCGGTATAGCAGCGGTAGCCTGCTGGCAGGGCGGGATGTTTTTACTGCGTCTGTTACAGCAGGAGCAGACACTCGCCACCCTGCAATCTCTGGGCGGCAGCATAAAGCAGATGCTGACCGTCATCACCGAGCGGCTGTCCGTATTCCTGCCGCCGGAGTTGTCCGACACGGCGCTGGAAACGGTAAATTCGCTGGAACAAACGGTTTTGGAGTACGGTGCGGGATGGCTCGCTTCCCTTTCGGGCACGCTGCTGCGCTTTGCCACCGGCTCTCTGCCGCAATTTTTGCTCGCAACAGTGTTTTTCGTTTTGGCATTGGTCTTTTTTACCCGAGATTGGGATAACGTGACCGCGTTTTTAACCCGCCAAATCCCCTCTCCGCAGCGTCCGCTCATCAGCGCTGCCATCAAAGCACTCAAAGAGACCTCTCTTTCGGTGGGGAAAGCCTATCTGCTGTTAGGGTTGGTCACCTTTGCGGAAATGACGGTAGGGTTTTTGCTGCTGAAACTACCCCTGCCGATTTTGCTCGCCTTTATCACCGCCATCGTAGATGCACTGCCCATTTTAGGTGTAGGCACCGTTTTATTGCCGCTCGCACTTTTTCGTTTTCTCTCAGGGGATATCACAGGCGGTATCGTCACCTTGGTTTTGTATGCTGTTGCCACCGCCACCCGTAATCTTTTGCAACCGCGTTTTATCAGCCGCGAAACGGGATTGCCGCCGCTTATTACTCTGCTTGCCATGTATGCCGGTTGGCGACTCGCGGGCTTTGTCGGTCTGCTGACCGCCCCCATCTTCGCGATGGTGATATTGCGCTTACAGCGGGAAGGACATTTACACATTTTCCGCTGAAATTTAAAGTGAAGCACTAAAAAACGCCTCCTCTCACGAGCAGGCGTTTGTATTCTGTTTAGCCCTTTACAGCACCCGCCATTACACCTTTTACGATGTGCTTTTGAGAGGTGATATAAAAAATGATCACCGGCAGGATCGCCAACACCAACAGTGCCATATTGACGCCGGTATCCACCGTGCCGTAGCTATCTTTTACCGCCGTTTGAATGGCAATGGGAATGGTGACATAACCCTTGGTTTTATCCAATACAAGATACGGCAACAGATAGTCGTTCCACACCCACATGGTCTCTAAAATCGCCACCGAAACATAGGTCGGCTGCATCACCGGCAGGACCACTCTGAAAAAGATCTGCGGCGGGGTACAGCCATCTATCGTGGCGGCTTCCTCGATTTCGATCGGGATAGAGCGCACGAAGCCGCTGAACATAAATACCGCAAGTCCCGCACCAAAACCGAGATAGACGATTGGGATGGTGTAGGGACTGTTAAGTCCAAACGCGTTTGCTACCATTGAAAGGGTAAACATCACCATCTGAAACGGCACCGCCATGGAGAACACACAAAGGTAGTAAAACAGACGGCAGAATTTTGAGTCCACGCGGCTGATATACCATGCGCACATGGAGGTGCAGATGAGAATAAGCAATACCGAAAGTAGCGTTACCACTAAACTGTAAAACGCCGCTAAAATAATATTGATCTCCTCTATGCCGGTCGCAAAATTGGAAAATCCCGCTACCGTATCCCCGCTCGGTAAGGCGAAGAAATTTTCTACAATACCGCTTTTGGTTTTAAACGCGTTGTAAAACACGGTGATGAGTGGAATTGCATACACAAAACAAAGCACTGCAAAAAAGACCGACAGCAAAACGTGGGAACGCTTATACGGTTCCCTCTGCAAAGTGCGGCTCATTGCTGCACCTCCTTTTTGCGGGTTGCGGACAGCTGCACGAGCGATATCGCCGCAACAATGATAAAAAAGACCACCGCCATCGCCTGCGCCGTACCGTGGGAGCGCGCGCTGCTGCCGTAGGTATCACTGATACAAAGCGCCAGCATCTGCGTCATCTTATGGGTGACACCATCCTCCCCCGTTACTGCGGGCAGACCCGCCGTGAGCGCAAGGTTTTGGTCGTATAATTTAAAGGAATTGGTGATGGACAAAAACAGGCAGATGGTAATAGAGGGCATCACCATCGGAATAGTGACCTGCCGCAAGGTCTGCCAACCGGTCGCACCATCTATCTTTGCCGCTTCTATAAGACTGTCCGGCACCGCTTGCAGACCCGCAATATAAATGATCATCATATATCCGATCTGCTGCCAGCATAAAACGGCAAGCAATCCAATGAAACCAAAGGTGCTGCTGTAACTTAAATCCTTGCCGAACAGCGGGATGAGTACACCGTAGTTCAATACCATTTTCCATACATATCCCAGTACGATGCCACCGATAAGGTTAGGCATAAAAAACACGGTGCGGTAAAGGTTGCGCCCCGGTATACGGCGGGTGAGCGCATAGGCGATAAAAAACGCCGCCACGTTGATGATTATTACCGACAGCACCGAAAACGCTACTGTAAACCAAAGCGATTGCCAGAAATTATACTGACCCGAAAACAACACTCGCTCAAAATTATCGAAGCCCACAAACTCAAACTTTTCCAGTGTATGAAACTCACAAAAAGAAAAGAAAAGTCCGTAGAGAAAAGGCACGATAAAGCTGAGGATAAACGCCGCCAGCGTGGGCAACAAGAATAAAGGAGACCATTTCCTCAGTGACTTATACAATTTTTCTCATCCTCCCCCGCCGCCATCAGCGCGCATTTTCTCGTTTTAGCGGTTTTTATCATACTCGGTCTTCCAACCGTTGACAAAAGCGGTTTTGACCTTTTCCCACTCTGCATCCGTCTGTCCGTTTTGCGCATAACTGAGCAACGCTGCGCCCACGCCGTCCTTCCAGTCCTCTGACGGAATGGTCGCAAAATTCCAGGTCACCGGCTTTTTGCCTGCGGCTGCATATTCATTCACCGCCTGCACCAGCGGATTGGTAGACTCTTTCGCAGCCTTAAAAGGCACCGAAAATCCCATTTCTTCCGCAAGCGCCGTAGTGCCGGTATCACTGGTTACCACCCATTCAAGGAAATCCAAGGTTGCCTTTATATCCTCTTCGTCCGCATCCTCATTGACGCACCAATAGTTTTCCGAACCGGTGCAAAGTGCCTGGTTTTCTTCACCCTCTACACCGATATAGATAGGCAGCATGCCCACCTCTTCCGGCTTAATGCCATTTTTGGTGATATCGGTCAGCGCCCAGGTGCCATTCTGATAGAAAACAGCATCGCCGTTTGCAAATTCGCTTGCCGCGTCATCGCCCGTCTTTGCACCGACATCCGCAGGCGCGCAGGTAGCGTTGTTAATATACAGATCCCATACTTTACGATAGTTATCGAGATAGGTGCCGTCCATCGTTTCGGCAGAGGTGATACCTTTATCCGCATACTCATAATAGATAGGCACGTTGGCAAGGTGGGTCTTAAACCGCCAGTCGGACGAATCGGTCATGCCCGCAGAGGTGAATGCACCTTTGACACCGATATCCGCCTTATGCGCCTGAATTTCGGTGGCAACCGTTTGCAGACGGTCAAAGCTGTTGATATCCTCCACTTTTTTCACACTGGAAAAATCGGCTGCAAAATATTTGTCTAATAAGGTTTTATTGTAAATGATACCGTAAGTCTCTATGACATACGCAATACCCAACACCTCGTCGCCGTCCTTGAGGGCGAAGTCGTCCGAGGTAAGCTGTGCATACACCGCACTGTCCTTGAGGTCATAGCAATAGTCCTCCCAGTGGGACAGTCCGACGGGGCCGTTTACCTGAAAGAGGGTGGGCGGGTTTTCCTTGACGATCTCGGCGGAGAGGGTGTCCTCATAGGTGCCGGATGCCGCCGTCACCACCGTCACCGGTACGCCGGTCTCATCGGTGTAGGTTTTGGCAAGCGCCTCCCAGGCATCCTTTTGCTCGGGTTTGAAATTAAGATAATAAACAGACGCGCCGTCCTCTTTGCTGCCGCAACCGACAAGCATACCGACAAACAACAACATAACCAATAAAAAACTGATAGATTTTTTCATATCAAAACGCTCCTTTCTTTTGGCTATTTTGCCCTGCAAGAAGCGTTCTATACAACGGTATACAAACAAAAAAATGTTGCTTTTTGAAATTTCAAAAAGCAACACTTTTTATTGAAATTATATCTCAACCTCAACGGCTACGGGATAGTGGCAAACGGTTTTTTCGCCATCATATACACAGCGCAGGTTAAAGGTGACAATTTTCATATTGACACCCTTTTCACAAACGAATGGTATGGGTCACCGTGTAGCTCTCGCCCGCAGGCAAGCGGCGCATACCCTCTTTTTTAGCGAGATCCTGCTCCTCATCCACATAGCTCGGAATACCGCCCCACGGCTCTAAGCAGATGTAGCGGGACATGTATTTATGCCATATGAGGAAATAGTCTTTATCGGGAAAATCAATGGTGATCTCTCTGCCGGTCGGGCGATGACGCAAGGTGGCGCTGCGGGATTTGAGATCTTTAAACACCAACGCATCCACATCAAAATATTTCTCAAACAACGGGAACACGTTGCCGTCCTTCAAAAGGGTAGTCGCCTCATGCTCGAGAAGATTACCGTTCAAGGCATACGCACGCAACGTCTCCTTTTTGGGGAAGATAACATCGTATTCCTCAATACCCTCGGGGGTGGCATATGCCTCGTGCGAGCCGATGGCAAACAGCATGGTTCTTTCCTGCTCCCAGTTGTCCACGCGGAAGGTGATATCCAGCGCGGTGCCGTGCAAGCGGTAGGTCACGTGCAGATCAAAATCAAACGGATACTGCTCGCGGGTCTCTGCGCTCGAGGACAAAAGGAAGGTCGCGTAGCCGTATCCCGTCTCTTCCACCTGGAAAACGGAGGTGCGCACAAAGCCGTGCTTTTGCATGTGATAGGTTTTGCCTTCAAAGGTGTATTCGTCGGTTTTAAAGCCGCCGCAGATGGGGAACATGATAGGCGCAACACTGCTCCACACGGCGGCATCTCCGCTCCACATAACGTCTTTTCCGTCAAGTGTCATTTTGCGGATCTCCGCGCCCATTTCCGCGATCTGTACCTCGACGCGGTCGCTTTTCAAGGTTACCATAACTGTTTCTCCTTTGTATTTTCAATTTTAAACCGTCAAACGCGACGGTAAATCCATCCTTTTTGGTCCGCTCACGCACCGTTATTTCTGCTTATAGTCCGCAAGGAAGTCGCCAAGGTCTTCCATCGCTTTTCTGAGCACTTCGGGTCTGGGCAGCATGACGATACGGAAGTGATCGTCGCCTTTAAAGCCAAAGCCGGAGCCGGGGATAATAAGCAGATTTTTCGCGTGCAACAGATCAAGGGCGAACTGCTGATCGCTTTTGATGTTGAACTTTTCTTTGTCCAGCTTGGGGAACAGATAGAAAGCGGCGCGGTTTTTCACAAAACTGATGCCGTCGATCTTTCCGAGCACCTCGCAGGTGACTTCCCGTTGCTCGTACAATCTGCCGCCGGGAGCAACCATTGCTTTGGTGGACGCACTGTCTTCCAATGCCGCAGGGACGGCAAGCTGTGCGAGCGCATTGGAGCAAAGACGCATCGCGCAAATGCGGGTAAGCCCATCTTTGAGTCCTGCGCGCAACGCTTTGGGACCTGCGATAACACCCCAGCCGCAGCGAAATCCGCACACGATATGCGATTTGGAAATGCCGTTAAAAGTCACGGTCAGCAGATCGGGGCAAAGGGATGCAAGGGCGATATGTTCCACATCATCCAGCATCAGGCGGTCGTAAATTTCATCCGCAAAAATAGCAAGCTGATGTTTTCTTGCCAGCTCCACGATGGCTGACAGCGTTTCTTTCGCATACACCGCACCGGTGGGATTGTTGGGGTTGATAATGAGAATAGCGCGGGTTTTATCGGTGATCTTGCTTTCCATATCCGCAACATCGGGGCACCAACCGTTTTGCTCGTCGCAGTGATAGAAAACAGGTTTTCCGCCCGCGATATGGGTGCAGTTTTCCCATAACGAATAGTTGGGGGACGGTAATAAGATCTCATCGCCGTAGTTGAGATAAGAAAGAGTCACCATCTGCACCATTTCGCTGACACCGTTGGCAAGGTAAATATCGTCCATATCAATATCTACAAGGCCCTTGGCGCGGTGGTAGCGCAAAATACTGTCTCTCGCTTCAGGCATGCCGCGCAGGTCGCAGTAGGCAACTGCCTTGTCCATACCCTCTTTGAGCGCATTGCGCACACTGTCCGGCATGGTAAAGCCGAAAGTGGCGGGGTTACCGGTATTGAGTTTCAACACGTTTTTACCCGCCGCCTGCATGCGTAGCGCTTCTTCGTATACGGGTCCGCGGATATCCGAACGCACCAAAGATAATTTATCGGCAACACCGGAATTGGTCATGAATATAAGCCGCCTTTCTTATTGCGTTACGTACATTGTATCACAAACTTTTCCGTTTCGCAATTCAAAAATAAAAGCGCACACGTACCTATTTGATACATGTGCGCTTTTTTGCGTTTTACAGCTTCGCTTTGATGGCGGCGTTCACCTTTTCACGCAAATTGGGCAGATAGGTGATGTCGCGGGGGTATTCCGAGAAAGTATCGCCCGCAGGAGCAAAATATTCACCATCGGTGATGACAAACGGATTGACGGTGCCGAAAGAGCCTTGATTGTTATAGAAATTATAACCCCATTGCAGGAAGCCCGCGATATCGTATTTGTAAAACTGTGTACCGATAATGCGAGTGCGGGAGCCGGGCATGTTAATAAAGCGGTTGGAGGTACCCATTCCCTGCTCGATGCAATAATAGCACCACAGATCCGGCACCTTGTTTTCAATAAACGGTGCAATATGATCGGTGGAGGGGATGGTAGTCCGCATCCGCATGACCGATATTATACAAGGATTTGACCGGTACATGATCCACCTTCCATACGCAAATATATGCCGCGAGCGGTGACTCTATATCCAAGAGCGCCACCTGTTTGTTGCCGTAGCCGTTCATGGCGGTATTAGCAGTATAACACGCGCCGAAGCGAAATACCTCTTTTTTGAGCAACGAAGCATTTTTCCAGCGAGGAAATCAATTTCAACATACAAATACCCCCCATTCTTTCTGTCTGTTTTCAGCATATCGCCCACAGCGATAAAGGCAATGAAAAATCCGCGCTTTTCAGCAAATTTTGACAGTGTAACTCGCTTGACAAACCGCGCACGCAGTTCTATAATGTATGTAGAGATTAGGAGATGCAAAAGCCCCGGGGCTTTTGCGTTTTTTGTTTGGAAGGGCGAAAATGACAAGAGCAGAGATCGAGAAGTTTTTTAACGGCGCTTTTTCCCCCGCGGAATTGATTTTCAATTTGAAAGCCAACCTTTTGACCGTCAAAGAACAGATAAAAGCGGCGCACGGCGCGCATCGGCGATATATTGATGGATAATGTTTTCGGCACGGCGGTGGTTGCCACCGCTAATGTCGATTGAAAGGACTTGTATGAATCGGTTTGAGCGTTTTTACTGTCGCGTGCGATATATACTGGAAAAAGAATTGAGAAAGAGGTATCCGCGCATGAAAGATACGATTCGTATCCCCGACAAAAAGCAAGCGCTGATGGTGGCGCACAGAGGTGTTTCGGGTTTGGAAACCGAAAACACCTGCGCCGCATTCGTCGCCGCAGGTGCACGCAGCTATTTCGGCATTGAAACGGACGTGCACCGCACAAAAGACGGCAAATTCGTGGTGTTTCATGACGACGACTTGAAGCGCATGGCGGGAGTGGACCTCATTGTAGAGGAAACCGATTTTGACACCTTGCGAAAAACACCGCTGTTTGAGACCCGCTTTTACAAACCGACAGACAAAACGCGATGCGATCTGTATATCCCGACCCTTACGGAATATATCGAAATTTGCAAGCAGTATGACAAAACCGCGGTTTTGGAGCTGAAAAACCATTTTGAAAAGGAAGATATTTTCAAGATTTGCGACGAAATTCAAGCCTGCGGCTGGCTTGACCGCGTGATATTCATTTCGTTCGATTTCGAAAATCTCGTTTTCGTCAGAGAAAAGCACCCTGCCGCATCGGTGCAATTTTTGACCGGTGAGGTGGAGAATTTCGACCTGCTTTTTGAAAAACTGCGCGGGCACCGCTTTGATTGGGACGCGTATCACCGTACCGTCACCCGAAAGCTCATAGACAAATGCCACGCGCTGGGTATTCGCGTCAACGTCTGGACGGTGGATGAACTCAAAGACGCCGAGCGTTTGATCGCGAGCGGCGTGGATTTCATCACCAGTGACATTTTGGAGTAAGCGATGGATAGAGAACTGATAAAGCAAACAAAACTTTTCTTGTTCGACATGGACGGTACGCTATATCTCGGCGACCGTCTATTCGACTTTACGAAAGAACTGCTGTCGGTCATCAAAGCCACCGGCAGGCGGTATATGTTTATGACCAATAACCCCTCCAAAAGCGCCGCAGCATTCGTGGAAAAGCTCGCAAAAATGGGGATTACCACCACCGAGGATGAGATGGAAACCTCCTCCCAGGCGACCGCCTTTTATTTAGAGAAGCACCATAAAAACGATGTGCTGTACCTGTCGGGCACCCGCTCGTTTTGCGAAGAAATTGCTTCATACGGATTTACCATCACCGACGATCCCGACGAAGCGACCTGCATTGTAATGGGATTTGACACCGAGCTGACCTTTAAAAAGTTGGAAATATTAAGCCGTCTGCTTTGCACAAAGGATATTCCCTATATCGCCGCCAACCCCGAC
The DNA here is from genome assembly GCA_045638005.1 of Acutalibacteraceae bacterium. Taxonomy (GTDB): domain Bacteria; phylum Bacillota; class Clostridia; order Oscillospirales; family Acutalibacteraceae; genus URNF01. The sequence continues at coordinate 10,562 of JAZUAN010000057.1, forward strand.
TATGTCTGCCCTACCGAATTCGGCAGCGTGCCCGATTGCGGCAGTGTCAGCGATATGCTGTATAACGTTTCGGGCAAACGACCCGTATTTATCGGCAAGCCGAGTGCTTTGATGCCCACCCTTGCCATGGAAAAGGTGGGGATGGCGCCTCACGAGACCGCTGTGATCGGTGACCGCATTTATACCGACGTGAAAAGCGGACTCAATGCAGGCTGCACCGCCATTTTGGTGATGAGCGGCGAAACTACCAAAGAAGTTCTGGACGCATCGGCGGACAAGCCCACCCTCGTGATGGAAAGTGCTGCTGAAATTCTCGAAATTCTGAAAGAGGAACTGCAATGAAAAGGGACAGAACCTATCACCTCATCCTTTTGCTTAGTTGCTTTCACTGAAAGCGCAGGAATTGTCCATCAAAATGGCAGCCGCGGATAATTTATTGACACAAACTTTAAATTGCGGTATAGTAGAAGTTGAAAAATCAAAAAGGAGCAAGGGATAGCATTCCTTTAAAATAATATGAAAAAGGTATTGATCATCGGTGCCGGCCCCGCAGGATTGACAGCGGCATACGAATTGTTGAGCAAATCAAATGAATATGAAGTGATCGTTTTCGAGGAAAGCGATCGACTGGGCGGTATTTCTCGCACGGTCAACCACAACGGCAACCGCATGGACATGGGTGGACACCGCTTTTTCTCCAAAGTGCCGGAGGTGAATGCCTGGTGGGAGAAAATGTTGCCCACACAAGGCGCGCTGCCGTACGATGACCTCGCACTCGGCAGAAACTCCACCGTAAAACCGGGCGGTCCCGATCCCGAGCAGATCGACCGCGTCATGTTGCGAAGAAACCGCTTATCCCGCATCTTTTTCAACAACAAATTCTTCGATTATCCGATATCACTGAAATTTGAGACCATCAAGAACATGGGGTTTGGCACTACCATGGTCGTGGGGTTCAGCTATCTCAAAAGCGTGATCTTCAAGAGAAAGGAAAACTCGCTTGAAGATTTCTACATCAACCGTTTCGGCAAAAAGCTGTATTCCATGTTTTTTGAGAACTATACCGAAAATCTGTGGGGCAGACACCCGAGCGAAATCTCCCCCGAATGGGGCGCACAGCGTGTAAAAGGGCTTTCCATCATCGCGGTGCTTAAAGACATTTTCGGCAAACTGTTCAAAAAAGATAACCGCAAGGTGGAAACCTCGCTTATCGAGGAATTTGCCTATCCAAAACTCGGTCCCGGTCAGCTGTGGGAGCTGACCGCCGCGGATTTTGAGAGCAAGGGCGGTACCCTCATCAAAAATGCCAAGGTCACCCGCCTGCTGAAAAACGCGGATAACCGATTGACCGGCCTTGTGTATGAAAAAGACGGCGAGAGTGTCACGGTTGAGGGCGATTATGTTATTTCCTCCATGCCGGTGAAGGATCTCGTAGAGGGCATGAACGACGTGCCGGAAAATTGCCGAAAAATCGCGTCCGGACTCCCGTACAGAGATTATATGACCGTCGGCGTGCTCATCCCGCGCCTCAATTTAAAAAACGAGACCGACAAAAAGACCATCGGCAATATCGTACCGGACGATTGGGTGTACGTGCACGATAAACGGGTGAAAATGGGACGGTTCCAGATCTACAACAACTGGTCGCCGTACATGGTCAAGGATATTGAGAACACCGTCTGGATGGGTCTTGAATATTTCTGCAACGAGGGCGACGAGATGTGGTCCATGACCGATGACGCGTTTGCTGAGATGGGTATTGCGGAAATGGTCAACATGAAACTCATCGACAGCAAAAACGACGTGCTCGACTATCATGTGGAGCGGGTAAAAAAAGCGTATCCCGCCTATTTCGATACGTACGAGCAGATGGACGAACTGCGCGCGTATCTGGATACCATCCCCAATCTGTACTGTGTGGGACGCAACGGACAGCACAGATATAACAACATCGACCACTCCATGTGCACCTCGTTTGAAGCGGTCAAAAATATTCTTTCCGGCTCCACCGATAAATCCAACATCTGGAACGTCAACACCGAAAAGGAATACCACGAACAAAAGAGTTGATCTCATCCATGAAAGAAATTTTGCAGCTTATTAAAAAATTTGACCTCAAAGCGCTATTGATCCTGCCCACCGAAAACGAACTTTTGCAGTTTTTGCGGTACGTGTTTGTGGGCGGTATCGCAACCGTTATAGATTGGGGCGTGTTGTACGCGCTGACCGAGATCGGTCTGTACTATATTCTCTCCGCCATTGTAGCGTTCCTCGCAGGACTTACCGTAAACTTTGCCATGTCAAAGGTGCTGGTGTTCAAAGCGAACGAAGCTAAGGTCGGCGCGGTGCTGGAATTTGTCGGCTACGCGGTGGTCGGCGTCATCGGCTTGGGGCTGACGGTGGTTATCATGTATCTGCTCACCGATTGCCTGCACTGGCACTACATGCTGTCCAAAATCGTTTCCACCGTTTTGGTGCTGTTTTGGAACTACGTCGGCAGAAAAAAATTGTTGTATAAATCGAAATAAGATAAAAAAGAGGATACATCCTTTTGAGATGTATCCTCTTTTTTTGTGGCACTTGGAATGATACCTAAGGTCATTCCCTACGATAAAATTGAAAATATGTACGTAGGGACAGGCGTCCTCGACCGTCCGTAATGTAGGTTCGAGCCGTAGCGCACACACAAAAAAGCAACCCCACCGTTGGTGGGGTTGCTTTTTTGGTGGGCGCAAACGGACTCGAACCGCTGACCTCCTGCGTGTGAAGCAGGCGCTCTAACCAGCTGAGCTATGCGCCCTAAGTTTGGTGACCCGAACGGGAATCGAACCCGTGATACCGCCGTGAAAGGGCGGTGTCTTAACCGCTTGACCATCGGGCCTTATGGTGGCTGTAATTGGATTTGAACCAATGACACTGCGGGTATGAACCGCATGCTCTAGCCAACTGAGCTATACAGCCGTGTTTCCGCCCCTTTTTGGGGGCGGATTGTATTATATACCAAACGTTATAGGTTTGTCAACACATTTTTTAGGTTTTTGCTTTATCTTTATCTTTTTTTGCAGATTTATCCCCGAAATTGTCCTCTTTCGGCTCAGTTTCGCTCTCCTCCATAGGCATGCGCTCGATATGCACCTCGTCAATACGGCGGTCATCCATCTGTTTGACGGTGAAATGCACGTTCTCAAACTGCACCTCGGGATGCTCGTCCGCTTCGGGGATACGACCAAGCTGCTGTAAAAGGAAGCCGCCGACCGTTTCATAGTCGCCCTCCGGAAAATCCACTTCCAAAAGATCGCTGAGCTCTTCCATCGAAGCAGAGCCGTCCACCTCAAAACTGTTTTCGTCCAGCTGGGTGATCTCCTCTTCCTCGTTGTCGAACTCGTCCTGCATGCTGCCCACGATGGATTCCAACAGATCCTCTACGGTGACGATACCGGCGACACCGCCGTATTCATCCACCACCACCGCCATCTGCATGTGTTTAGCGGTCATTTCGGAAAACAGTTCGCCGCAATGCTTGGTCTCCGGCACGAAATAGGTGTCACGGATGAGATTGCGCAGCGAAACCTCCGCGGGTAACTCTCTGCCCACATAAGGCAGCAGGTCTTTGATATGCAGGATACCGATAATATGATCGACATCCTCTTCATACACCGGCAAGCGGGAGAAACCCTCATCAACACCGATTCTCAGCGCTTCTTCGAGACCGTCCTCGATATCCAGCGCCGCCACATCGGTGCGGGGGGTCATAACCTCACCGGCGGTCAGGTCGTCAAATTCGAAAATGTTATTGATCATGTCCTTTTGGACTTCTTCAATAACGCCCTTTTCCTCGCCGACGTCCACCATCATGCGGATCTCTTCCTCGGTCACCAATTCCTCATCCGCGTGCGGATCCATACCGAGTAAACGCACCAGCGCGTTAGTAGAGAGAGAGAGGAACTTGACAAAAGGCTTGGCGCAGACAGCTACGCCGCGCAGAAGACCGATAAACGCAAACGCGATAGGTTCTGCTTTTTGCATAGCGATACGCTTGGGCACCAATTCGCCCAGCACCATTGAAAAGTAGGACATGAGCAAGGTGATGACCACAACACTTGCGGACTGTACAAAGCCGAGATGCGCCTGCATCGTGGGCACCGTTTTGATAAACCACGCAGCCAAAGGCGCAGACAACGATTGTGCCGCCGTTGCGGAGGTCAAGAAGCCGGCAAGGGTGACACCCACCTGAATGGTCGCAAGAAAACGGGAAGAGTCGGCGGTCAGCGCCAGCACCTGCTTGGCTTTTTTATGACCTTCTTCCGCCATTTTTTGCATTTTGGCATCGTTTAAAGTGATGATCGAGGTTTCGGATGCCGCGAAAAATGCATTGCAGAGAATAAGTACAAACAGCAGGATAAGCTGTCCAATGATGTTGCCGGAACCGTCTGCGCTCTGCGCCGCAGCCGCCAGCATACTAAGTGATCCTGTAGGAGCAGGGTCCATGGTGAAAAGATTTCCCCTTTCGATACTCGGATGATGAATTTTACGGCAAAGCCATAGTATCCGATTATGATAATAATAGCGAGTTTTTCGTATTCTGTCAACTTCGAAAAAACGAGAAAACAAGAGAAAATCATATAAAAAACGGAGAAAACAAGAGAAAACACACTAACCTTTCCTCGACTAAACCCGATTTTAACCAAAACGTCCGTTTTCCTTATTTTTGCAGCCAAGGAAAAAATTTTTTCTTGCGTTTGCTATAAAAACAACAAGAAAACCGCCCTTTTCCCTTTACAATCTACAAAAAATATGTTATTGTATTAGGCGGTATAGCGCGCGTGCGCGCGTATATACCAAAAATTATGTTATTTTAATCCTTAAAGGAGGAATATACCAATGGCAAGAAAATTCAAGACCATGGACGGTAACAATGCTGCGGCATACGTGTCTTATGCATTTACCGAGGTTGCGGGCATCTATCCGATCACCCCTTCCAGCCCCATGGCGGACTACGTTGACCAGTGGGCAGCCGCAGGCGTGAAAAACATCTTCGGTACCACCGTCAAAGTGTCCGAGATGCAGTCCGAGGCCGGCTCTGCCGGTACTGTGCACGGCTCCCTGAACGCAGGTGCGCTCACCACCACCTACACCGCTTCTCAGGGTCTGTTGCTCATGATCCCCAACATGTACAAAATCGCGGGCGAGTTGCTCCCCTCGGTGTTCCACGTGTCTGCCCGTTGTGTGGCTTCTCACGCGCTGAACATCTTCGGTGACCACTCTGACGTGTATGCTTGCCGTCAGACGGGTTTCGCCATGCTGGCTGAGACCAACACGCAGGAGGTTATGGACCTCGGCGCTGTCGCGCACCTCGCCACCATCGAGAGCCGCGTGCCGTTCATCAACTTCTTCGACGGCTTCCGTACCTCTCACGAGATCCAGAAGATCCAGATCTGGGACTACGAAGATCTCAAAGAGATGTGCGATATGGACGCTGTTGCGGCGTTCCGCAAACGTGCACTCAACCCCGAGCATCCTGTGATGCGCGGTTCTCACGAGAACGGCGACATCTTCTTCCAGCATCGTGAGGCGTGCAACAAGTACTATGATGCAGTGCCCGCTATTGTTGAGAAGTATATGGACAAAGTCAATGCCAAACTCGGCACCGACTACAAACTGTTCAACTACTATGGTGCTGCTGACGCTGATCGCGTTATCGTTGCCATGGGTTCTTTCTGTGACGTGGCTGAAGAGGTCATCGACTATATGCTCGCCAAAGGCGAGAAGGTCGGCCTTGTCAAGGTTCGTTTGTATCGCCCGTTCAGTGCAGAGAAACTCGCTGAGGCCATTCCGGCTACCGCGAAGAAGATCGCTGTGCTTGACCGCACCAAGGAGCCCGGCTCCCTGGGCGAGCCGCTTTACATGGACGTTGTTACCGCTCTGGCGAAGGTCGGTCGCGGCGGCGTGAAAGTGGTTGGCGGCAGATACGGTCTCGGTTCCAAGGACACCCCGCCGTCCAGCGTTTTCGCTGTATACGACGAGCTGGCTAAGGACGAGCCCAAAGAGCAGTTCACCCTCGGTATCGTGGACGACGTGACCGGTCTCTCTCTCGAAGAGAAGCCCGCTCCCGGCACCGCGGCTGCCGGCACCATCGAGTGCAAATTCTGGGGTCTGGGCGGCGACGGTACCGTTGGCGCAAACAAGAACTCCATCAAGATCATCGGTGACCACACCGAGAAATACGTGCAGGCATACTTCCAGTATGACTCCAAAAAGACCGGTGGCGTGACCATCTCCCACATCCGTTTCGGCGATCAGCCGATCAAGAGCCCCTATTATATCAATAAGGCTGACTTCGTGGCTTGCCACAACCCGTCTTATATCCTCAAGGGCTTCAAGATCGTCAACGACGTGAAACCCGGCGGTGTGTTCCTCATCAACTGCCAGTGGACTCCTGATGAGCTCGGCGAGCACCTCAATGCGGAGACCAAACGCTATATCGCTGAAAACAACATTCAGCTGTACACCGTTAACGCTATCGACCTCGCTGCGAAGGTCGGCATGGGCAAGCGTACCAACACCATCCTGCAGGCTTCCTTCTTCGCACTGGCAAACGTTATGCCGATCGAAGAAGCTGTGCAGTACATGAAGGACGCTGCTACCAAGTCCTACTCCAAGAAGGGTATGGACGTTGTCGAGAAGAACCACAACGCTATCGACGCCGGTGTGTCCGCGTTCGTGAAGGTGGACGTGCCTGCTGATTGGGCGAACGCTACTGACGCTGTTGCGGCTGACGCTGCCGAAGGTCCCGCGAAACTGGTCAAGATGGTTGATACCATCCTCAAACCCGTTTCCAAGATGGACGGCGACTCTCTGCCGGTTTCCGCGTTTATGGATCACGCTGACGGCACCTTCGAGCACGGCGCTTCCGCTTACGAGAAACGCGCTGTTGCCGTTATGGTTCCCGAATGGGATCCCAACACCTGTGCAAAATGTAACAAGTGTTCCTTCGTGTGTCCGCATGCGACCATCCGTCCGTTCGCTCTGAACGCCGACGAGAAGGCTGCTGCTCCTGCTGACACCAAGTTTGCTCCCAAGCCGATCGTCAAGACCGAGTACACCTACACCCTCGCTGTCTCCCCCATGGATTGTATGGGTTGCGGCGTCTGCGTAGGCGTCTGCCCGACCAACTCTTTGAAGATGGTTGCCAGAGAGAGCCAGGATGCACAGCAGCCTGTGTTCGATTACATGGTGGCGAACGTTACCGAGAAACCCGAGGTTTGCGGTACTTCCGTTATCGCTAGCCAGTACAAACAGCCGCTGCTCGAGTTCTCCGGCTCCTGTGCGGGTTGTGCTGAGACCGCGTATGCACGTCTCATCACCCAGCTCTTCGGCGATCGTATGTATATCTCCAATGCTACCGGTTGTTCCTCCATCTGGGGCGGCCCTGCGGCGACCTCTCCCTACACCGTCAACAAGAACGGTCAGGGTCCTGCTTGGGCGAACTCCTTGTTCGAGGACAACGCTGAGCACGGCTTCGGTATGTACCTCGGCCAGAAAGCTGTCCGCAACCGTCTCATCGACCTGATCGAAGAAATGGCTGCTTCCGACAAAGCTTCCGCTGAGTTCAAGGCTGCTGCCGAGCAGTATATGGCTACCGTCAACGACGGCAAGCTCAACGGCGCTGCTACCGACGCTCTCGTTGCTGAGCTCGAAAAAGCGGCTGCTGCCGGTTGCCCGACCGCACCGGTAATCCTCGCTGACAAAGAATTCTTGTCCAAGAAATCCGTTTGGATCTTCGGTGGTGACGGCTGGGCTTATGACATCGGCTTCGGCGGTGTTGACCATGTCCTCGCTTCCGGCGAAGACGTGAACATCATGGTGTTCGATACCGAAGTGTACTCCAACACCGGTGGTCAGGCTTCCAAGGCTTCTCAGATCGGTCAGGTCGCACAGTTCGCTGCTGCGGGTAAAGCCATCTCCAAGAAGTCTCTCGCTGAGATCGCTATGTCCTATGGCTATGTGTACGTTGCACAGATCGCTATGGGCGCTGACATGAACCAGACTGTGAAGGCTATCGCTGAAGCAGAAGCATATCCGGGTCCGTCCCTCATCATCGGCTACGCTCCTTGTGAGATGCACTCCATCAAGGGCGGCATGGTCAACTGCCAGGCTGAGATGAAGAAGGCTGTGGATTGCGGCTACTGGAACATGTTCCGCTTCAACCCGGCTCTCAAAGCCGACGGTAAGAATCCCTTCTCGCTGGACAGCAAAGCTCCCACCGGCGACTACAAGGAATTCATCCTCAATGAGGCTCGCTACTCCTCCCTCACCCGTTCCTTCCCGGATCGTGCTGAAGAGTTGTTCGCGAAAGCCGAGGCCGCTTCTGTGGCTCGCTACGAGCACCTGGTCAAACTGGGTAAGCTCTACGGCAACGAGGAATAATCTCTCAATAGCAAACCACGCCCCTGTGAAAACAGCGGGCTGGTTTTCATTTGCACGAAAATGAAATATCCCCCGCTATGCGGGGGAATATATTTCACTAGAACAACCTTTATTCCGTAGTATGGGAAAGGGCGGCGAAATCGTAGGTGCCGCTCTCATTATACACAAAGTAGGAGGTGTTCGCATTTTTTGCGCACACTGCATTAATCTGCGTCGAAGCGGTAGAACCGCTGATTGACACCGCTGTGGCGGGGCGCTTTTCGGTCGGCTGCGCCTCTACCCGTGCGCCCAGTACATCAGTAATACGGCTGAGGATATCCGACATAGCGGTTTCGGAAACGGGCAGCATCTCCTCCCCTGTCGCAATTTTTTCGCCAAGCGCGGATACCCGCGTATCTGCTACTACCATTGTCGCACCTAACGAGAGCGGATTTGCATGGTAGCCGGCGGTATTATTGCCCAGCGCTGCATTAGCAGAGCAACGCAGCAAAATCGGAATTTCGCACAGCGTATCCATACGGGTCATAAACTGCGCGAGCACTTCTCCTTTGGAAAGGGTAGCGTCACCCACAGCGGTAAAGTCTGCCTGTGAGGTTTGGGTGGGGAAATACACGCCGTCCAGCATGATAGCGCCCGCGCCTGCAATTCGCAGTTCCTCCGCAAGACCGACAATATACGCCTGTGCCGCATCGGCATAGGGGTTTAACCACGGTCTGCCGCCGTTCTGCGGATCGCCATCATACCACGTCCAATCCGCGTGTCCTTCCACCGTCACCTTTGCGCCCGGAATGTTGCGGGAAGCGACGGTGTCCTCAAACGCATACAAAAGCGGTATCGGCGAAATACCCGCCTCGCGCATAGTGGCAAATGCATCAGTCAGCGCGCTGAGCGACAGCGCATCCTCGACAGCGGCGCCCGCAGTCTTGCTCGCTTCTGTGTTGGAAATATAGCATACACCGCCGTCTTTATTTTTGAGTTCTATGACCGCACAATTAAAGCCGGCAGCAGCGGCATTAGCCGCGGTCTGCTTCAAAGCCTCAACATCTTTCAAGGCGGTGTACGGTATGACAAACCCACGAAAAACCGTTTGTTCTGTCACGATAGGCGGTGCAGTAGTGGTAGAAGTAGTCGTATCACCCGCAGCGGTGGTAGTGCCGGTGGTCACACCGGTCTGTGCCGCAGGCACGTCTGCCTTTTTGCCGGCAAGCAGCTTTGCTGCAAAAAAACTGCCGGGTATCAAGATCAGGGCGGCAAGCACCCATCCCAGCACCTGTCCCCAAGGGGATCTACGGCGGCTGTAAAATGTACGCCGTTTACGGTGCACCTTTTGACCCATAAGAAAATGCCTCCTAAATTAGCGATATCGTCTGTGAAAATCCGAGAATAGCCAGCGCAAGCAGACCTACGTACACCAGTATGATAGGCAAGCCGCGGAACGCGGGCGGAATATCGGGGTTATCCATGCGTTCAATACCCTCCGCCGTGAGCAAGCTGAGAATGATAAAGCCTAAGCTCGCACCTAAAGCAGTGCCGATAGCACCGAAAAAAGAGGTGGAGAAATTGTGGTTGCAAATAAGCGCAATGCCGATGACCAGATTGTTAAAAGCGGAAAGCGATAAGTATTTACCCGCCCGCGCATAGAAGTTTGGGAAACTTTTGGAATAGATCAACGCAGAAACGCAATATAGTATCGCCGACACCGCAACGATCATCAGCGGACGTAACAGCTTTGCCCAAAAGCCGGTGCCGATCAACATATCCAGCGGATAGCAGATTGCAACGGTCAGCACCGAAAAAGCGGCAAGCATCGCAGAAAAAACACCGAGATCTTTCGGGTGACGCACGATGCGTAGCAGCATTGAGGAGCCAAAGCCGGTGGTCAGCACGATATTCTGTGCAAGCGCGCTGCTAAAAAGGAACAGAATAAAACTCCATACCTCATTCATGGATGATCGCCTCCTCTTCGCCGAGCGCACGCATGTATTTTGTTTTGATATGCTGCATGAGTGCGGACATAAAGCCCAATAAAATGATCGCAGCAAACGGATACGCGGCTTCCGGGAAACGGGCTTCATATCCCATCGGCACACCCCAAATGGTGCCGCTGATCGCCAGTTCACGCAGGGTTGCCACAATACAAATCACGATACCAAAGCCCAGCGCCGTACCAAGTGAATCGGCAATCGCGAGCAGCGAATTGCGTCCCACCGAAAAGCCGCCTACATGGTACGTGAAAAGGGTGTTCACCGCCATCAGCGGTAAAAACACGTATAAAGACGCGTACAATTCCGGCGACACATAGGTGGTCATAACCAGACCGCAAGCCACCATCATGATCATGGCGAGCAGAGTGTACACCGGTGCGCGTAGGATAGGCGGCAGTTTTTTACCCACGGCAGACATCAAAAGACTGCTGGGCAGCAGCACCGCTAAGGTGCAAACGGTCAGCGCCGCCGCGCGCTGCAAGGAGGTGCCCGCTGCAATGATAGGGCAAATACCCAAGCCTTGCATCAGCACCACGTTTTCGGAGGCGAACGCACGTAAGAACACCCGCTTGATATGTTCGGTCAGTTTCATACAGCGTCACCCCTCTTTCTGAAAATACCACCGCGTACGCGGTACCATTTCATAAAGTGCCAACAACCGCGGTCAATGAGAGGCGCAACCGCATTTGTAAGCAGCACCGCAAAGCAGGCGCCCTCTTCAAATCTGCCCACATGTCTGAGCAGCATCACGAGCAATCCCGCCAAAACACCGTACAGTGCGCGGGCGACATTGCCCTTGGGTGTGGTGACCGGATCATTGAGCAAAAAGATACCTGCAAACAGCAAATATCCCGAGCACAACTCCATCGCAACGCTATACATCGAGCTGCCCTCCGCACTGCGCGGGAACAACAAAGCGATCAGCGCGCATACCGCGAGGTACGGCACCATGGTAAACGGCGACGCCGTGCGGCGGATACACAGGAAAAATGCAGCGCCTATCAAAATCAATATGGCCGTCGCGCCGATAGGACCGCTCGCCTCACCCCAAGCGACGTCAGCGAAGGTAAAGCTGGTTTTAGCACCCGCGGCAAGTTCAGCAGCAGGAGAAAGCTTGGTGATGACCCCCTCGGGGATCTCGCTGAGCGGCAACGACGTGTTTGCGGTCGCATCCGGATAGGTGAATACACGCGTAGGGAAGCACTGGGTCGCCAGCGCAACACCCGCCGCGGCAGGATTGAACACATTGCGACCCGTGCCGCCAAAAGGAATTTTTACAACAATAATAGCAAAGGCAGACGCCAGCATGGGCACCCAATATGCCGTGATGGGGGACATTAAAAGACCGATAATAGTACCGGTGACCAATGCCGCGCCGTCAAATACGGTGGGGCGTTGATGCCGCACCGCGTTGCCGATCAACTCACATACCACAGCGGAAAGCGCACTAATCGCCACCAAAGCAACCGGGCGCCAGCCGTAACAAAACGCTGAAAACAGCAACAAGGACAGTAAGGCGACCTCGACGTCGACCATGAAGTGCTCGCCGCGCTTTGAATTGCGCAACCAAGGAGAATTTGTCTTAGGCATCGTCATTCCCTCCCCAGTTCAGAAATACCGAACCATCGCTTTGCGCTGCGTATAACACCGCGTTCATCACATCGCGCTTAGCCGGACAGACGTAACTGCAAGCACCGCAGCCGTCACACGCATCCGGATCCAGATGCATCAGTCGCTCATAGTGCATATTTTCCAATCTGCGCACGATTTCGTACGGCAACAGATTCTTATGGCATACCTTCGCGCAATGTCCGCAGCCGATGCAGGGATCGTTTGCCACCACCGGCACGCTGCTCATCACCAACAAGCAGGTCATGCCCGGCAGGATGGGGCAGGCGGTATCCGCCAGCGCAACACCTGTGAAAGCGTCTCCGCCGATCATGGCGGCGGGGGTGCCGCTCACCCCGCAATAGTCGAGCAACGACTGTAACGGCGTGCCAAATGCGACCCGCAGATTTTGCGGCGTCTTGACCATATCGCCGGCAACGGTGACCACGGTAGAGGTCGCGGCTTTATCTTCATACACCGCGTCATATAAAGCGCAGAGCGCTTGTACACCGACCAAGCACACGTTTTCGGTCTCAGCGTCGGTGAACACTTCAACAGGGTACAGCTTTTCGGCGAAATACAGCATATCTGCGTCGTAAACGGCGCGCAACCGCTTGATCATATCGGTATTATCCAGACAAACGGCAATATTGGTACCGCTCGCCGCCGTTACCTTTGCGGCAAGGGATAGCCCCTTTTGCACCGCATCCGCCTTCTCGCACAGCACGCTGAATGCAGCGGATGCAAACGGCTGTGCTTCCACGCCGTTTGCCACCAGTTGGCAGCCGCTTTGCGCCCACTTGCGCAGTTTTTCGAACAGCAGCGTGCCGTCCGTCTCATCAATGATACCCGCCGCGCGGGCAGCATCCACAATCGCCTCTGCTGTAACCTTTTTCGGATCCAGCCGCAAACCCAGCGCGCGCTCCTCCCCTTCTTCCGGTCGGATGGACGCGCAGGTCAGATCACCGTACAGCGGATGCATAATCGCCGTATAGGTCAGCAAGGTTCCCGATGCAGGCGCATGGGAAGGCATACCGGTTTCGTCAGTATATAAAACATCGCCTTTTTGAACAGACGTTTGGGTGGCGAGATTTACCTTTTCAGCCGTTTCAAACAGAGATAGCGGCACTAAAAGCGTCGCGTGGAAATGCGTCGCGGCGATCGGCAAGGATGCCGCCGGCATTTTCATGTCTATAAGCGGCAAACCGCGTTTTGAAAACAGCATACGATCATCACCTTTCGCTTTTCGCTAAGATTTAGGGTTTCGCCCTAGGGGTATTCCCAAAAGATACCGCTTGATTTTCGTTCAAGCCATGCTTTATCATGATTACTAAGGAGGGGTTTTACATGCATATTAGCAGAGTTGCAGGCGGCAGTCTGCGTATACTGATGAGCGATACGGAACTTTCACGCTTCGGCGCGACTTTTTCGTCCTTGCGGGAAAAAGATCCCCACACCAAAGCCACCATACAGCGCATATTGCGGGCGGTTTGCCAAAAGGAAAAATTACCCATCGGCACGGTGCTCTCCGTAGAGGCGGCGCCCACCGACGGCGGCTGCCTGTTGCTGATAACGCCGGGACCGCTGCCGCTTAAAGAGGACGGCATACATATCTTTGCGCCGAAAAGTCCCGCCGTATTGCCTGCCTTTGCAGACGTGTGCCGCCGTATGCTGCCAAACGGTATTATCAGCAGCACGTTATACGCATATCAGGACGAGTACCGCCTCGCTGTATATGCGCCGCAGCTACCTGCGCACGTGCAGGCAGCACTCGCCGAATTCGCACCGCCTATCGGTGGCGGCAAGGTCGCCGCTGCGCACATTGCCGAGCACGGCACGCCCCTTATTATCGGAGAAGCATTAAAGATCGTGTAATGCGTCTACCAGCGGGGACGGATCCTCCATATTGAAGAACGCGCTGCCTGCAACCGCAACGTCAGCACCTGCTGCAGCACAGATGGGGGCGGTTTCCATGTTCACACCGCCGTCAACCTCAATGGAAACAGACAGACCGCGGCGGTCGATCTCTTCGCGGATAGCGGTCACCTTGGGCATCATATCCTGCATAAATTTCTGACCGCCGAAACCGGGTTCCACCGTCATGACCAGCACCATATCCAGCTGATCGAGATACGGGAATACCGCTTCTGCCGGCGTCTTGGGTTTCACGGTGAGGGCGGTTTTCACACCTGCCTCACGGATACGACGCAGGGTGTCTTCGATGTCCACGTCCGCTTCCACGTGGAAATTGATAAGATCAGCGCCTGCCGCAATAAAATCATCCAGCAACTTTGCGGGATACTGCATCATCAGATGCACGTCAAACGGCAGATCGGTGTAGGGACGCATCGCCTTGATAATAGGCGCGCCAAAACTCATATTAGGCACAAACACGCTGTCCATCACATCGATGTGCACCATATCAGCGCCGGATTTTTCCACGAACTGCATCTGCTCTGCAAGATGTGCAAAATCGCAGGTGAGAATGGATGGAGAAACTTTCATAAAACAGCCGCCTTTCAAGCGAAGCTTTCAAACAGATTTCATATCATTATAGCATTTTTTTATACAAAGGTCAACCGCCTATTATTGGCATAAAAAGAGAAGATGTATCGCTTTGTGATACATCTTCTCTTGCTTATTTCAAGAAAATCGGGTTAGTCCGGGCGTGGTTGCTCCGGACCGGTTTCAATGCCCATCACCGCCTCCGCCGAGTGCACGCCCAGCAGTTTCAGACCCGTGCGCATCATCAGCGGGTTAGGTTTGCCCACAAAATACGCCGATTTGCCGGTCGCAAGCGCAATACGCGAGGCTTTTGGCTTAGTTACAGAGAATTTTACTGTTCTACAAAACTGCGAAGCACCTTAAAAAGAAAATTTTTAGTGAAGAAAAGACAAAAGCGCCCGATTATGCTGTCGCATATCGGGCGCTTTTAACGCATTATTGTGCTGAAAAATTCGCTTTTTAAGGAATACTGCCTTGCGGGTGTGAGCGTTTCCGCAAGTTTTTTGCATTACAGAATATACACATTCATGGTGCGTCTGCCGAATTTTTGGCATTCACCGTAGGTGTTATAATACAGATCCACTAAGGTTTTGCCGCTTTGCACCGCACCGCCTGTATCGCCGGCGATAGCATAGCCGTAGACGATCTTACCGTCGGTGGAAACGATCCACAATTTGGTGCCGTAAGGAATAACGTCAGGGTCAACCGCAACAACACCCACCTGCGCTCTGCGACCGGTAGAGGTCCAAAGACCGGAGTCACCGCGATCGCTGGTGTAAGCAGTGGCTTTGCCGGTGAGCTTTTTCTTGTAACTGAGCGGCTGACCGGCGCTGTCCAGCGGGACAGTCGTGGGCGCCTCGGAGACAACGCTGCCGACCTTGGTGCCTTTGAGAATAATCTTTTTGACAGGTTTAGTGGTAACCTCTTCCTTTACCTTGGAAGTTTCGATCACCTTGCCGTTTTCCAAGCGGTCGCGGTAGGTGACGGTACGCACACCCTCTTTGCCCGCCTGCGAGACCTTCGAGGTACCCTGACGCAGTTCGGAAGTGTATTTCACTTCGATCTCATAATCAATGGCAAATGTTTTCTGGTATTCCTTGTAAGCTACGCGGGTGATGCTGACATGCAGACCATCCGTAACAAAACGGTCTTTATCCACGCTCAGCATATCTTCTGCACCCAAAGTAACCTTGGCAGCATCCACCGCTTGCTTTACGGTAGTGCCTGCCTGCAAGCAAAGAACAACTTCACTTTCGTCCGCCTTCACGGTGACATTGTGCAGTGCAAGCAGATCACCGGTGTAGGTGGCGGTGGTAGCAACGGTGGCAGCCTCTAACGCTTCCACATTGCTTTCCAGCATTTTAAAATTACATACAGCCACTCCTATGGGCTGTGCGGTCTCCGTCTCCGGCGTGACAGTTTCTTGTGCGGCAGTTACCGGAAAAGAAAGCAGATTGCCCGCCATGATCGCCATGACCAGTGCCAGTACCGAGAGACGTTTGCTGCAGCGGGAGAACTGTTTACAGCCTACCGCTTTGAGCATGCTTTTAATACTGTGCATAATTTCATAAGTCCTTTCTGCTGCCCGGAAGTTTTACTCCAAGTATTAGGAAAACTTGCAAAAAATATACAGAATTGATTTGCACCGCTTTTCGCAGTGTATGATGGACAGCTTGTGGAAATGCGCCTTTTCAAACGCCTTTTGTATTATACGCACAGTTTTTTGCCTTGTCAAACAACATTTCAGGTGGGAATTTAGCTATTTTGCACAAAGCATTTGACAACTTCTTTCCAAAAGCCGCAAAATGACCTTTGCAATTCAAAATTTTCTTCAAAACACGAACTTGACAATTCAAACGCCCCTAAAAGCCTTTTAGGGGCGTTTGAAAGCACAGTATTTGAGAGTATCCCTTAAAAAACCACCAAAAACTACCAAATTTCGCCAAATTTGGAAACGGTTTTGCCAAAAAGCGAAAAAGGCGAAAACTTTGTGCAACCAGCCGAAACAGCCCTTATGACACCCCGCAAAACATATCGTTTTTCGATAATTTTGGCGTGCGTGCACGTTGTTTTTACCAGTTTTTGGGAGTCGCAAATGTATATTTATATCAAAGCGCGGTATAAATATTCAAAACTCTGAAAAATTACCAGTTTTTAAAAATGCGTTGTGGACAGAAAATCCAAAAATATTTTTTGCTGTCGGCAGTATATAGAAAACGCCCCGCAACTCATGTTGCAGGGCATTTTTTCTTATTCAACCGAAAGCAGGGTGCCGTCCGGCTTTTCAAATTCACCGTTTTCGGTGATGATCAGCGGCAAAATATCCGAATGGGTGTACTTCTTTATATCCCTCATGCGGAACGCATCCGCTTCTCCTTCAAAGGTGTAGGCAGCACCGCGGCGTTTCGCGCGACCCGTTCTGCCGATACGGTGGAGATAGTACTCGTTCTCATCCGGCACGTCGTAGTTGAACACCGCTTCCACATCGTCCACATCAATGCCGCGCGCCGCCACGTCGGTGGCGACCAAGATCTCGAACTTGCCTTCGCGGTATCCGCGCATCACGTGGTTGCGCTGTCCCTGACCGATATCGCCGTGCAAACAATCCGCTGAACGACCGAGCTGTTTGAGTTTTTTGCCCAGTCCCATAACGGTGGTTTTGCGGTTGGCAAACACCATCACGCGGTGGTAGTCCAGTTTGTCAATGAGCGCCAGCATGGTATCCAAACGGTCTACCGACGGCACCGACAGCGAATACTGGTCGATTTTAGGACGGTTGTCCCCCGCCGACTCCACCGTGATTTCCTCAGCACCGTGCTGGTATTCCCACGCGACGTCCATCACCTCGCGGGAAATGGTAGCGGAAAACATCACCACCTGCGTATCCGCAGGGGTGGCATTCAAGATACGGCGCACGTCCTTGATGAAACCCATTTTGAGCATTTCGTCCGCTTCGTCCAACACCGCGGTGTACACGTCGCCAAGCCAGATGTTGCCGCGTTCCATGTGGTCGAGCAGACGACCGGGGGTGGCAACTATTATGTGAGGATGTTTATTTAAAGCATTGATCTGCTTTCTCATGTCCTGTCCGCCGTACACCGCAACGATACGCACATCAGGGCGGAATGCAGCAAGATTTTTCAGGTCGTCGGTGATCTGCAAGCAAAGTTCTCTTGTGGGACACACCACTACCGCCTGCACATTGGTCAGTTCGGTATCCAGACATTCAATAAGCGGAATGCCAAAGGCACAAGTCTTTCCGGTGCCGGTGGGAGCTTTGGCAATAACGTCCCGTCCCTCCATCATCACGGGAATAGTCTGCTCTTGTATGGGGGTGGGGACTTTAAACCCCATCTTCTCTAATGCTTTTTCGGTTTCCGGCTGCAAATCCATCGCTTCAAAGCCGCTCAATTTCGTTTCACTCAACACGTATATCCTCGTTTCGATAAAGTGACAATATTCTACCACAAATTTTTCGGTTATACAAGTCTTATATATTTATATACCTTATTATAAAAGAAAATTTGCGCACGGCTCTTGTTTTTTGGCGAAAATATGGTAATATAAGTATAATGTTTATAAAACACTCATTCCGGAAAGGAAGTTTCGTATGGATAACCGTAAATTTTACATCACCACCGCCATTGCCTACACCTCCCGCAAACCGCATATCGGCAACACCTATGATATTGTGCTCGCCGACATGATCGCGCGGTATAAGAAGATGCAGGGCTTTGACGTTCTCTTCCAGACCGGCTCTGACGAGCACGGTCAGAAGATCGAGGAGTATGCAAAAGCCGCAGGTATTACCCCAAAAGAGTATGTGGACGGCATCTCCGAGCAGATCAAAGCGGTGTGGGATTGCATGGACGTAACCTACGATAAATTCATCCGCACCACCGACGAGGATCACGAAAAGGTGGTACAAAAGATCTTTAAGAAACTGTACGACCAAGGCGACATCTATAAAGGTGCATACGAGGGCAAATACTGTGTGCCGTGTGAGTCCTTCTTCACCCCCTCTCAGCTGACCGAGGATGGCAAATGCCCCGACTGCGGCAGAGATTGCGTGGAAGCGAAAGAAGAAGCGTACTTCTTAAAGCTCGGCAAATATCAGGATCGTCTGCTCAAACATTATGAGGAAAACCCCGATTTCATCGCGCCCATCTCCCGCCGCAACGAGATGATCAACAACTTCTTGAAGCCGGGTCTGTCCGATTTGTGCGTGTCCCGCTCGTCCTTCACCTGGGGCGTGCCGGTGCCGTTTGACGATAAGCACGTGACCTACGTCTGGATTGATGCGCTGTCCAACTATATCACCGGTTGCGGCTACGATCCCGACGGTTCTTCCGACAAGTACAAGAAATACTGGCCTGCTGACCTGCATGTCATCGGCAAGGATATCGTCCGTTTCCACACCATCTACTGGCCCATTATCTTAATGGCGCTGGGCGAGCCGCTGCCAAACAAGGTGCTCGGTCATCCGTGGCTGTTGTCGGGCGACGATAAAATGAGTAAATCGAAGGGCAACGTTTTGTATGCCGACGATCTGGCGCGGCATTTCGGCGTGGATGCGGTGCGCTACTACCTCCTGTCCGAGATCCCGTTTGCGCAGGACGGCACCATCACCTACGAAAGCCTCATCAACAAATATAACGCCGATCTCGCGAATACGCTCGGTAACCTTGTGAACCGCACCATCGCGATGACCAACAAATATTTTGACGGCAAGGTAGTCAAACCCACCGCCACCGATGGTCCTGACGCGGATCTTTTGGCAACTGTGGAAGAGACCCTCAAAAAATACGTTGAACAGATGGACAGCTACCACAACGCGGATGCCGCTGCGACGGTCATGAACCTCGCGGGACGCTGCAATAAGTATATCGACGAGACCGCTCCTTGGGCGCTCGCTAAAAATGAAGCAGATAAGGACCGCCTGAACGCTGTGCTGTACAACCTGCTGGAAGCGCTTCGCATTCTCGGCATCCTCTTGGAGCCGTTCATGCCCACGACCGGCAAAGCCATTTTGGCGCAGATGCAGGTAGCGGAAACGCTTACCACCTACGACACCGCCGTGTTCGGCAAAGCGGATGGCTTCGCT
>JAZUAN010000058.1:0-4284 GCA_045638005.1 Acutalibacteraceae bacterium
CCCCCTAACCCCCACCAAAAAACACCCGGAACGCATTTGGGTTCTGTATTTTCATTTTTTCACTTTTCACCAAATGTGTCTACCGCATATCTGCAAGGCAACCTTGCCACTTTATATGTTGCATACTGAATTGGGTGGGGGTAAAGCCTGTTTTTTGCTTGAATACCCGCGAGAAGTATTCGGGTGTTTGAAATCCCAATTGCTCGGAAATGCTGCGAAAGGACAGGTCGGTGTTGCAGATAAGCGTAATGGCGGTTTCGATTTTCAGTTCGGTGAAGTACGCGTTGATGCTGCACCCCGTATCGTTGCGGAATATCCGCATCGCGGTGTTGATCGCTTTGCCGGACACACTGCATTTTCCTGTCGGTAAATTCTTTATCGAAAACGGCAAGCACGTTTTGATGGGAAAGCCGCTGTGTGTGAAGGAAGCGCAGTGCTTGGAACTGACCCGCCTTGCACAGCAAAAGGGCGTCACCTTATCCGGCGCGTCCTTTCTTTTTGTGATTTTTCGACAAATTTACCCAAAAATTATCCCTATTTTCTTAAATTTCTCACCCAGTTGCTGATTTGAAAATTTTTCTTGTTTTTTATTGGAAAAAAATGCTATAATAATACCAGATAATGGCGCGCCACCGCTCTATTCTTGCAGAAGGAGCGGCGCGCGCAGAGAGATATGAATACTTACTTTATCTGAAATTCAACTGGGGGTGTACTTGTGTCCTGCGATCTGCATTGTCACACAAAACTGTCCGACGGTTCGGTCGGCATCGAAGAACTCATCTCCCTTGCCAAACGGCGAGGATTGTCTGCCATTGCCATCACCGACCATGATACCTTTGCGGGTGCGATCCGCGGTGTCAACATCGGTAAACGGTTAGGTGTTACCGTTATTCCGGGTGCGGAATTGTCGACGTATGACAATGAAACCGGCAGGAAGGTACATATCCTGTGCTATAATTGCGAGTCCATTGCTCGTCTGGAGGGGCTTTGCCACCGCACGCTGGAAAACCGCAAAAAGGCGGCTGCCGAGATGCTCAAAAAGGTTATGCGGTATTATCCCTTAGCGCCCGAGATGGTGGTGCGCTGTGCTACCGGCAGTGCGGCGGTGTACAAACAGCACATCATGCACGCGCTAATGGAAGCGGGCTTTGTTGACGGCATCTTTGGCGATGCTTTTGATCACCTTTTCGGTTCTGAAAAGGGTGTTGCGAAAGTGTCGATAGAATATCCTGATGTCCGTGAGGTCATCGACCTTATTCACAGCGCGGGCGGTGTCGCCGTGTTGGCGCATCCGTTCTTGTATGACAGCGTAGATCTGATGAAAAAGCTGGCGGCGGAGGATCGTCTGGACGGCGTAGAGGTTGCGCATCACTCGCATACAGAGGAGCAGGAGGCGCAGCTGCGTGATCTCGCAAACACCTATCACCTGCTGATGACCGGCGGCTCGGATTTCCACGGCATGTACAGCAAAGGCACCCGCGCCGTGGGCAGCACCACTATTGAAGATGAAGCGGTTGCCGCTTTGAATGCATATAAGAGAGGATAAAAGGTATGACCTATCGGTATCGCACCCGCGGCACCTGTTCCCGCGAGATCACCTTTGATATGGAAAACGGTGTGGTTTCCAATGTGCGGTTTGTCGGCGGTTGCAACGGCAACACCAAGGGCATTGCCGGCCTTGCGGAGGGCATGCAGGCTGAGGAGATTGTTAAAAGACTGAAAGGTCTTGATTGCAACGGCAGAGGCACCTCCTGCCCCGATCAGTTGGCGGCAGCCATTGAAGATGCTTTACAACAACAGTAAAAAGGAGTGACAACTATATGCGCAGGATCGAAACGGATGACGATATGAAGATCGTCGGCGAAGAGATGCCCCAAAATGCAGATGCCGCCGCCAAATGGCAGGCACATAAAAACTGCGGTAATTTTGATCGCGCACATCGGTTGGGCAAAATTCTGGCACAACAGTTGCTCAACATCCAGGAGGATGACGATGCGCTGCTGTTGCAAAAGCAGATGTTGTTTGCGTTTACGATGGACACGGTGGGTCCGGCGCTGCTGACAGATGACCTGTTGGTGCAGACCGCGCGCGGCACGTTTTTCGGTCGCCTGCGTGATTTGTTGCCGGATTTTGAGGTTACCATGCACCGCTTGGGCGCTTTCACTTTTTACCGCCTTTGTGTTGATGGTTATGCGCCTACTGCTTTACCTGCCGTGAAGATCGGTGCTGTGTTTGCTGCGCTGTGCGGCAAGGCGGATGATGAAGTCATTGAAGCAGAGGGCATCGCGCTGTTCAAAAGCTATGTCGAGCGGCTGAAAGAAACGATCGCCATGGTAGAATTCCAGAATATATAACCACAAAAAGTCCGTTTTGTATACCGAAACGGACTTTTCTCGTGAAAAGGAGGGGCTTGGGTGCAGCTGCCGCAGGCATTTATTGATAGGATGAAGCGTTTACTGAACGAGGATTTCGAACGGTTTATGGATAGCTATGATGCGCCGCTGCGTCGCGGCGTGCGTGTCAATACTGAAAAGATGGCGTGTGACAGGTTGCAGAGCACGTTCGCTGCACCGCTCACCGTAGCGCCGTTTGCGGATAACAGCTTTTATCTGGATGCAGAGCATAAAGCGGGCGCAGACCCGCTGTTTCACGCAGGCGCTTACTATATGCAGGAGCCGTCCGCGTCTTCTGCGGTGACGGTGCTCGACCCCAAAGCGGGGGAGCGCATTTTAGACCTTTGCGCCGCTCCCGGCGGCAAATCCACCCAGATCGCCGCAGCGCTTTGCGGTAAAGGGCTGCTTTGGGGTAACGAATATGTGAAAAACCGCGCGCGTATTTTAGAACAAAATATCGAGCGGATGGGTGTCAGGAACGCGGTGGTATCCAATGCTGCCGCCGACCAACTGGCGGCGCGGCTTGTCGGATTTTTTGACGGTGTGCTCGTGGATGCGCCCTGCTCGGGCGAGGGCATGTTCCGTAAAGAGCCGGACGCGCTGACCGATTGGAGCGAAGAAAACGTCCGCATGTGTGCCAAAAGACAGCGGGAGATTTTACTGGCTGCCGCCGATATGGTACGCCCCGGCGGACGGCTGGTGTATTCTACCTGCACCTTTGCACCCGAAGAAAACGAATGTACCGTTGCGTGGTTGCTAAACGCTCGCCCCGATTTGGAGCCGAACCTCATTACGGTTGAGTTTGGCAGTGAGGGCTTTCCGTTTGAGACGGTTGCCGCATTTGATGAAACGGTAGAAAAAGGACGCTTTTCAGAGAACGCCTGTCGCCGTATTTTCCCGTTTGACGGCGGGGAGGGACATTTTATCGCTGCTTTTCGTCGTCGCGAGGATGCAGATTGCGGCGCGCCCGCGCCGTATGTCTATCCTAAGCCCGATTTGGCGGCAAAGGACGCTGAAAAACTATATGCCGATTGCTTTTCGGACGATATGTACGGCGTGCCGGTGACGGTAGGGGATACCGTGAGATTACTACCTAAAAACCTGCCCGATCTTAAAGGGTGCGGTGTGCTGTCTGCGGGTGTCGCGCTCGCCGAGGTGAAAAAGGGGAGAGTGGAGCCCTGCCACGCCGTATATATGGCAGCAAAGGCGGACGCTTGCCGCAGGGTGGTGGATCTCATGCCAAACGACCCGCTCGCCCGCGCGTTTTTGCACGGTGAAGAGATCCCGTGTGAGGGGACAAACGGCTTCACCGCCGTTGCGATTGCGGGTGCGGTATGCGGCTTCGGAAAGGTGTCCGGCGGCAGACTTAAAAACCGCTATCCGAAAGGTTTGCGATTAAGGTGACGCGAGCAATCCTCCCGTATTGGCGAGTATTTTAACGACGGGTGAGCGAAAATCCACCTTCTTAAAACAGGTTCGGATTACTTGCGTCACCTTAGGGTGACAAGACTCGAACCTGTTATGGTTTCTCTTGCCGCCTTTTCCCGCCTTACTTGCGCTCGTTCTTGTAAGGCGACAGCCTTACTGCGAACATCACGCTTCGCCTTTCGAAAAAAGTCGTCGAAGAGAAACTCTTCGACCTGGCAAATTAAGAATTTTTCGGAGGGGCGAAGCCGAAGAGTGCAGTAATACTGCCGTATTACAAACGATGAGGCAAGAAAAAACGGAAAATTATTATTTGTCAGGCGTGACAGGTTCGAATCTTGTCACCCTATTATAAAGAAAATCATAAAATATACTTGCAAAACACATGAAAATCGGTTAAAATACATGATGGATATTTTCGGGATGGTTCGATTGTTTATTTTTTAACAATCTGCCGCCCGAGTTC
>JAZUAN010000059.1:0-75249 GCA_045638005.1 Acutalibacteraceae bacterium
AACGGAGAGAATTTGAGAGAGTTGGAGAAAAAAAGAATTTGTCCTTTTGACGCTAAAAAGGTTTGTCCTGTAACATTATAAAGCAACCCTATCCGCCCGAAGAAATGCGGGCGGATTTTTTGTTATACCGCATACCTTTCAAAACCAACCACATACTCTAAAACGCTTGCAATAACCGTTTTACGGTGATACTATCCTCTTGAAAGGAGGAATTGTATGAAATGCAAGACCATCATTGATGCTGCATGCGAGGAACAGGTGCTCATATACGCGCACGAAAAAACCAACCTGGTGGATGAAATTGAACGGTTGGTCGCACAAAACAGTCCCGCGCTGATCGGCTACAAGGATAAAGTTGCCGTTATGTTGGACAGCGCCGACATTTACTGCTTTACCGTGGAGGATAACAAGGTGTATGCGCACACCGACGCAGAAATGCTACAACTCAAAAGCCGTCTATACCAATTAGAGCAAATGTTGCCGCAAAACTTCATCAAAATCAACCAATCCTGCATCGCCAACATCCAAAAGATACAACGCTTCGACGCGTCCTTTTCGGGCACCCTCAGCGTTGTTTTCAAAAACGGATACACTGATTACGTATCCCGTCGCAATCTGAAAACTGTCAAAGAAAGGTTAGGATTATAACATGAACACATATTTGAAAAGCTTTTTACACAGAGGTCTTTTATTTGGCGGCTTTGGTCCTATCGTCGCGGGCATCGTTTTCTGTATACTGTCCTATACGCTGCCGGATTTTTCGCTCACCGGCACACAGGTGCTGCTCGCAATTCTGTCTACCTATCTGCTGGCATTCCTGCAAGCGGGCGCGAGCGTTTTCAACCAGATCGAGCATTGGTCGGTGCCCAAATCGCTTTTGTGTCATTTTTTCATGCTGTATCTCGCATACACCGTTTGCTATCTTATGAACACCTGGATTCCGTTCGAACCGATGGTATTACTGATCTTCACCGCGATTTTTGTTGTTGTGTATTTTGTGGTTTGGATCACCGTATACCTCTGCATCAAAGCAGCAAGCAAAAAACTTAATGCGAAATTGCACTAAAAAAATCTGCTGTATGGCAAGCCATACAGCAGATTTTTATGTCTTCTTTTTTGTCTTTCCCCCACACCGTGGGCACCCTACGTCCACAACCCCGCGACCTTTGGGCACGCGCAGCATAGCACGGCAATGCTGACAGTGAAAATAGCGGTGAGTATGCCGCTCTCGCCACATTTTGCGGCGCAAATTCCAAAAGGTTTTTGCCTTTCCAAGCAAGCGCAAGTAGGTATCCAGTTCCCGACTTCTCGCCGGAATATTGCGTGAAAGTGTACGAAAAAGCGCCCAAGCCGGCAAAGCAGCAGATGCCAATCCCAAAATACCGAGATACGGGAGATACGAAAGCAAGTTCGTGCAAATGCCGGCCAGCAGCAAGGCGGTATTCAGCCGATCGTATCCGTATCTACCGTACATAAAGCGGTATATGGTCCCCATAAGTCTTTGCATAAAATTCATAGCGGTTTCCTCCGTTAGATACTCTAAACCTATTACCAGCATATCGCATTTCTATCGGTAAAACATCGACGATTTGCAAACTTTTTATGACGTGTTTATGAATACACATCGATCTGGCAACTGCGCATAACGCTGAGTGCCGCCTCGTGTGCCTCGGGGGTTACACCCGCACAGCAAGCGGCATCCACTTTGATCGCATCTTCCGGAAAATGCGCTTTCAAAAGCAGCGCATTGGACACCACGCAAATATCGGTGCAAAGCCCAATAAGTGTTGCGGTAAATTCCTCCGCACCGGCGGCTTCGGCGATCAGCTCCGGCAGATCCACCGACCCGAAAGTGACCTTTTCCACCGCTGTATATTGCCGATCTTTCAGCGCATCCGCGACCGTCTCATGCAACTCCCAACCGTCAGTGCCTTTGATACAATGCGCCACCGGCAGCTTTGCGCCTTCGGCGGTATCCATGTAATCCTCAAAATGTGTATCATACGTCACAAAGATTTCCCCGTCAAATGTGCGGATCTTTTCGGCGACCGCGGGCAGGATTGCAACCGCTTCCTTTGTGCCCAGCGCACCGTCTACAAAATCCTTTTGCATATCCACAACAATTAAAAACGATTTCATGTTCATACCTCCTTAATTGTATTTTAACATATCTTTGCAAAAGTTACCACCTGCTTTTTTATGTATAATAATTGACAAACCGTGCGGGAAAGCGGTAATATGTTTTATATAAGTGTTATGCACCGAGAACGGACGGATAATTCCGTCCGTTGTTCGTTATACTAGCATTATGTATCATTTTGCAAAGGAAAAACTTGTATGAGAACTTGTGGAATTTTGATGCCCGTATTTTCGCTTTCTTCCCGCTACGGAATCGGTACTTTCGGCAAGGAAGCCTTCCGCTTTGTGGATTTCCTCAAAAAAGCGGGGCAGACCTATTGGCAGATCCTGCCTTTAAACCCCACCAACTACGGTGATTCCCCCTATCAATCCTTTTCCGCTTATGCAGGCAACCCGTATTTCATCGATATCGAACTGCTGATTGAGCAAAATCTGCTCACGCAGCAGCAAGCGGACAGCTTCGATTTCGGAGATGACCCCACCACCGTTGACTACGGTAAGCTGTATAAAAACCGTCTCCCGCTGCTGCGGCTCGCCTTTGCGCAGTTCAAGCCCACGGCGGCTTTTGCGGCATTTTGTGATAAAAACGCATTTTGGCTGGAAGAATACGCGTTGTTCATGGCGCTAAAAAATGCGCACGAAGACCGCGCATGGGAAACATGGGATGAAAAACTGCGCACCCGCGACGCGGATACGCTTGCTATGATGCGCACACTGCATGCAGACACCATGCAGTTTTATAAATTCACACAATATCTTTTCTACACCCAATGGCACGCATTGAAAAAATACGCGAACGCAAACGGTGTCTCTATCATCGGCGACCTGCCTATTTACGTCGCGTATGACAGCGCGGATGTGTGGGCAGCACCCGATCAGTTTTTGTTGGATGAGTCCAAATATCCCACGCAGGTTGCCGGTGTTCCGCCGGATGCGTTTTCAAAAGACGGACAGCTGTGGGGCAACCCGCTATATGATTGGGCACACATGAAAGCCGACGGCTACAAGTGGTGGAAAACACGAATTTCCCACGCGCTTGAGACCTATGACCTCGTGCGCATTGACCATTTCCGCGGCTTTGCATCCTTCTTTGCCATTCCCTACGGCGAGAAAACCGCTAAAAAAGGAAAATGGCTGAAAGGTCCCGGTATTGATCTGTTCAAAGCGCTTAAAGCCGCTTGCGGCGGGGAACTGCCGATTATTGCCGAGGATCTTGGCTTTCTCACCCCCGCAGTGCTCAGCTTATTGGTCGACAGCGGTTTCCCCGGCATGAAGGTGCTGCAATTTGCATTTGACAGCCGTGAGGAAAGCAATTACCTCCCTCATA
Organism: Acutalibacteraceae bacterium; assembly: GCA_045638005.1. Taxonomy (GTDB): domain Bacteria; phylum Bacillota; class Clostridia; order Oscillospirales; family Acutalibacteraceae; genus URNF01. The sequence goes on from JAZUAN010000059.1 coordinate 3,467, forward strand.
ACTTCACCAACCGCTGCGTGGTATACACCGGCACTCATGATAACGACACCATCCTCGGTTGGACCAAAACCGCGGATAAAGCCGACGTCAAAATGGCGCGGCGATACATGCACGTTGACGACGGTGAGGGCTTCAACTGGGCGATGATGCGCACCGCTATGATGTCGGTCGCGGATATCTGTATTCTGATGATGCCGGATATTTTAGGGCTTGGCAGCGAAGCGCGTATCAACACCCCCTCTACCCTCGGCGGCAACTGGCAATGGCGCATTGACGGCGGCTGTATCAATGACTGGCTCGCAAATATTATCCACGAAAATACAGAATTATATTGCCGCTTGCCTAAGACCAAAACCATAAAAAAAGCCGAAAAGAAGCAACCGAAAGTATAACTTTCGGTTGCTTCTTTTCTATTGATCTCCTTTTTGAATGAATACCACTTGACATTTCAACTATACAGTCTCCCGTTTTTTTATACAGTTGTTTGACAAAATATGGGTGATATAGTATACTAAGACCGATTATGGGTAATCTAGGATAGAGTGATATATCCTAAGCGTACCGGAAAGGATGTGGGCTATGAAGCACTATGATTATTTGATCGTGGGCAGCGGTTTATACGGCGCAACCTTTGCGCATATCGCCATGCAGCACGGCAAAAGCTGTCTGGTGGTAGAAAAGCGCCCACATACCGGCGGCAATGTGCACTGCGATGTGATAGAGGATATCACCGTCCACAGCTATGGAGCTCATATTTTTCATACCAATGAAAAGCGCGTATGGGATTTCGTGAACGGTCTTTGCGAATGTAACCGCTATACCAATTCACCGCTCGCAAACTTCCGCGGGGAAATCTATAACATGCCCTTTAACATGAACACCTTCCATCAGATGTGGGGTGTGACTACCCCCGCCGAAGCGCAGGCGAAGATCGATGCACAACGCGCTGAAATTAGTGGCGAGCCGCAAAATTTAGAGCAGCAGGCAATTAGTCTTGTCGGACGGGATATCTATGAAAAGCTGATTAAAGGATACACCGAAAAGCAATGGGGACGAGATTGCAAGGAACTGCCCGCTTTTATCATCAAACGCCTGCCGGTGCGGTTTGTTTACGACAACAACTATTTCAACGATTGCTATCAGGGCATCCCTATCGGCGGATATAATGCGCTCACAGACCGCCTACTGGAAGGCGCAGACGTGCGGCTTTGCACCGATTTTCTGGAAAACAGAGAAGAACTTTCCGCCCTTGCGGACACCGTTGTGTATACCGGCACCATCGACGCTTATTTCAATTACTGCTACGGACAGTTGGAATACCGAAGCCTGCGGTTTGAAACACAGGTGCTGGATATCGAAAATTACCAAGGTGTCGCCGTGGTTAACTACACCGACAAGGAGCCTGCATATACCCGTATCATCGAGCATAAACATTTTGAGTACGGCGAGCAGCCCAAAACGGTTATCACCCGCGAATATCCCGCTCCTTGGAAGCAGGGCGATGAGCCGTACTATCCCGTTAACGATGCTGCCAACAGCGCGCTGTATGCCCGCTATGCCGCGCTTGCTCAAAAAGAAAGCAACGTCATTTTCGGCGGTAGATTGGCGGAATACAAATACTATGATATGGACAAGGCCATTATGGCAGCCCTGCAAATGACCGATAAGATCTTCAAAGGAGAGTAAAATGCCAAAAGTATCCGTTATCATGCCGGTATACGGTGTGGAAAAATTTGTCGGCAAGGCGATCGAAAGCATCCAAAATCAAACATTTGCCGACTTCGAATTTCTCATCGTGGATGACGGCACCAAGGATAAAAGTGGGCGTATTTGCGATGAATATGCCGCGAAAGATCAGCGCCTGACCGTGATACATAAGGAAAACGGCGGCGCACCTTCCGCGCGCAATGCCGCCCTTGAGATCGCTACGGGTGAATACTATTATTTCATGGATTCCGACGATTGGGCAGAGCCGACCATGCTGGAAGACATGGTGAACCTCGCCGAGCAAACAGATGCACAGCTTGTGGTCACCGGCTATTACATCGACACCTACTATTCGGATACGGAATATGTATCACAAGAGCAGGCAGTCCCCTCGCAGGTGTTTGAAACTAAGCGTGCATTCCGCGAAAATGCTTACCGCTTATTTGATAAAAATCTGTTGTATACGCCGTGGAACAAACTATATAGTGCCAACTATATCCGCGAAAACAATCTGCGCTTTTCTGACACCTTTTGGGATGATTTCCCCTTTAATCTGGCGGTGATCCGCGATATTGAGCGGGTAACTGTCTCTGAGAAAAGATACTACCACTTCATGCGCGCTCGCGCAGAGAGCGAAACCGCAAAATACCGTACGGACATGTACGAAAAGCGGGAAGAAGAGCATCGCTGGATGATAGATTTATATCAGTATTGGAATGTAAATGATCAAAACAGCCGCGAATTTGTTGCGCGCAGATATATCGAACGGGTGATCGGCTGCATCGAAAACGTTACCAATCCTGCCTGCACCCTATCACGCAAAGAAAAAATCGCAGAGATCCGCCACATCATTTCGAGCGATACCGTGCGGGAACAGCTGCCGCTCATGCAAGCGCGTTCCGGCTATATGAAGGTGATGCTGCTGCCTATCAAGTGGAAAAACACCACTCTCGCCTATTTAGAGGGTGTGTTTATCTCCCACATCCGCCGCTTGAGCGTCAAAACTTTTGCGAAACTCAAAGCAGGACGATAAAAAACTGACAAAAAAGCGTTTGGAAGTCGTTGATTTCTGAACGCTTTTTGTTTTTACAATTCCATGTTCTTTTATTCATTGTAAGCATCCCTCTTTTTCGTCATAATTGTAAGGTAAACATATTTTTAGTATTTGTTGTACAATCCCCAAAAAAGTGATATACTGTTGTCGTTTGGAAAGGAAACAGGTGAAAATCCTGTACGAGCCTGTCGCCGTGAGGTGCGAAACATGCGTTTTTTCTACCCGATGCCGCAATCGGGGACAAGCCATTGGGAACTTTCCTGAGAAGGCGAAAAATCGCTGCACCAAGTCGAAATATTTTCCAAACACAACCGCAATAAACGCCGCAAGGCCGGCCGGGAAATTCCGTTGCGGAAATATATTTTTAGGAGAATGCAACATGAAAATGACACAAGCAAAAAAACTGTTGTCACGCATCCTGTGCATCGTGCTGATTGCGGCTATGGCACTCACTTGTATCGGTTGCAGTGGTCAGGAAACCCAAAGTCTCGGTAATACCGAGAGCGAAGTCGCTACCGGTAAAACCGTGCTCGGCAAGGGTGCGGTGCAATTCACCTTTACCGTGGTAGACGTCGACGGAAAGGAAACCGTCTTTGAGATCAACACCGATAAAAAGACGGTCGGCGACGCGCTTTTGGAGCACGGACTTATCACAGGTGACCAAGGCGAATACGGTCTTTTCGTCAAAACGGTCAACGGTATCACCGTCGACTATGACAAAGACGGCAAATATTGGGCGTTTTACATGGACGGAAAATATGCTTCGTCCGGCGTAGATACTACCGATATCACCGCAGGTGCAAGCTATGCCTTCAAAGTGGAATAAATTAAAAGAAAGCCTCGACCACACACCAAAAAGCACTTCTGCAGGCAAATTTCTTTCGGTGGCAGATATTGCCATTTTCGGTATGTTGAGCGCGATGATGTATGCATCCAAGGTTTTAATGGAGTTTTTGCCGAATGTGCATTTACTCGCAACTTTCATCGTCGCCATAACGGTCGTATACCGCGCCAAAGCGCTGTATCCGCTATATGTTTTTGTCATATTGACAGGCATCTTCAATGGATTTGCAACATGGTGGATACCGTATCTGTACATTTGGACAGCGGTGTGGGGCATGACCATGCTGCTGCCCCGCAATATGCCGTCACAGGTACGCCCGTTCGTATATACCGCCGTTTGCGCTGCGCACGGCTTTTTATACGGCATATTGTATGCACCTTCGCAGGCGCTGCTGTTTGGCTTGGATTTTGACGGCATGGTTGCTTGGATCATTGCGGGATTGCCGTGGGATATAGCGCACGGCATCGGCAACTTGTTTAGCAGTGTGCTGGTGTGTCCCCTTATCTTTATTCTGCAAAAGGCACGAAAATTTTCACGTTAACGTAAAAAAGCACAGGCAGCAAAGCTGTCTGTGCTTTTTCATATTACAGCAGTATCCGGATGCCTTATTTCAGCATTTCCAGTATTGCTTCCTTGGGGCGCACACCGACGCATTGATCGGCAAGCTGACCGCCTTTAAATACCATCAGTGTAGGAATGCTCATAATGTTGAACATGGCGGCAAGCTCGCCTTCTTCGTCTACGTTTACTTTGCAAACAGCGTATTCGGGATGTTCTTCCGCAATCTCATCCACAATGGGAGAAACCATCATGCAAGGACCGCACCAACTCGCCCAAAAATCGAGCAAAACGGGTTTTGCAGATTGGAGAACTTCCTGTTCAAAGTTTTCTTTTGTGATAACTGTAACAGACACGGGATCACTCCTTCACAACTTTACATGTATCTATTCCGTAATAACGGAACATAGCAATTGCAGATGCATCAATTTCTTCGCCGCACACCAAAATCGGCACAGCCGGCGGACAGGAAACAGCCGCACTGGCAAGCACCTTGCCACACGCGTCGTCAATGGACACGCTCTGAGCAGGAGACAACAATGCTTCTCGCGGCATCATTCGTTTGGTCGCCGCCTGCAACCGCGGCGGTTGTTCGGCAATTTCAGGACGGCGCGGCAACGCTGACAACGTCTCCAAAAAGCGTGCGAGACCGTCCGCGCCTGTTTCGGGGGTGAACATGCAGGTGAGATGATCAGCGTCCGCAAATTCGCACACAATATCATCCGCCAGCAACCTTTCTGCCAATGCATTACCCATATACCCATACGGTTTAGTCAGTAAGGTGATTTTGAGCGGTTCGTCTCCGATGATAGTATACCCTTTTTCGCGTAAGGTATTTTTGGCACACTCGACCTCCGGCAAAAACTGTTCGAGAAGTGTGGGGTAATCGTTTGCAAGATATACATTTGCCGCATCCAACGACTGTAAAATCAAATAAGAGGGACTGGTTGACGCAAACAGCGCCATCGCGTCCGCTGCAAAGTCTGCAAGCAAAGTGTTAGCCGTTTTGGAAATATGCAGGTACGCGCCGCCTGTCAGTACAGGCAATGTTTTATGCGCCGAATCACAGCACATATCCGCTCCAAGCGTGATGGGGTGGCGGTCCTGCGGCAAAAAGCGCAGATACGCGCCGTGCGCGTTATCCACCAGCAACAATACGCCATATCGGCGGCAAACTGCCGACAAAGCGGCAACATCCACCGTGTTGCCCAAATAATCGGGCGAGGTGATGTAGACGGCAGTTGGTTGGTAATCGCGAATGTGCGCCTCCAGCACCTGCGGTGTGATATGGCAACTGAGCAGGGTATCCCCTTCTCCGTATATCCAAGAGGCGTCCACATCCAGCAATGCCAGCGCGGTCATAAACGCTTTGTGTGCGTTGCGGCCTGCGGCAAAGCGCGGCTGTTTTCCTTGCGCTTTCGCATGCAAAGATGCCAAATGCACCATCGCACGGATACAAAGGGTGGAGCCTTCCACGGAATACACCGTTTTTGCTGTACCGAACAGTTCTGCCGCATTGCGTTCACTTTCCGCAATGATACCGCTTTCATGGTATAACACGTCAGCGCCGTCGATTTCGGTAATATCCAGATGCTCAACGCCCAACAATACGTCCCGTCCTTTGTGTCCGGGCATATGTAACCGCACGGTATCTTTGTCGGCATACGCCTTGACAAAATCACAGATAGGTGTGTTCATACGTTACTCTCCGAGTTGCTTGGCGGCTTCCAACATAATGGCGCATTCCATACGTTTGCGGAATAAATCACAGCCGTATTGATACACACCCGTGACCGAGCCGGTCGCGTGGTAGGCATTCGCGGCACAACCGCCCGAGCAATACAGTTTTGCCCAACAATCCTTACATTCGGGACGTGCATACACGTTGCAGGCAAAGAATTCGTCCTGCACATCGGTATTGTCCACGCCATCAAACACATTGCCCAGTTTGAAACGTTCCTCACCCACGAACTGATGGCAAGGATACAGATCACCCCACGGGGTAACCGCCATGTATTCGGTGCCGGAGCCACAGCCGGACACGCGTTTGTAGATGCACGGACCACCTTTGAGATCGATCATATAATGATAGAAAGTAAAGGGGCGTCCCTCGCGATGACGGCGAAGCATCAGCTCTGCCAGTTTTTCATACTGCTCCATCACAATGGGCATATCCTCTTTGGTGAGCGCAGAGGGATCGTCCTCCGCACATACCACAGGCTCCATACTCAACTCAGTGAAACCGAGGTCCAGCATCTGCTCGATATCCTTGAGGAAATCGGGGTTTGCGTGGGTGAAGGTGCCGCGCATATAGTAGTTTTTACCGCCGCGCGCTTCCACCAGTTTCTGGAATTTCGGCACGATTTTATCATAACTGCCGTTACCTGCGTAGTCCACACGGAAACGGTCGTGGATTTCTTTTCTGCCATCGAGGCTCAGCACCACGTTGCTCATTTCTTTGTTGGAAAAGTCAATGACATCATCATCAATGAGCACACCGTTGGTGGTGAGGGTGAAACGGAAGTTTTTGCCCGTCTCCTTTTCGCGCTCGCGCGCATAGGCAACCAGCTGTTTCACCACATCGAAATTCATCAGCGGTTCACCACCGAAAAAGTCCACCTCGAGATTGGTGCGCGTACCCGAATTTTCAATCAAGAAATCGAGCGCTCGTTTTCCGACCTCAAAGCTCATCAGCGCGCGGTCACCCTGGTATTTGCCCTGGCTCGCAAAGCAGTACGCACAGTTCAGGTTACAGGTGTGCGCCACGTGCAGGCAAAGCGCTTTCACAACGCCTGCCGTTTTGCGTTTCAAGGTATCCGCCATCGGCGCAAAGGTGTCCTCGGTGAACAGTTTGCCCGCATCACGAAGAGCGATGATTTGGTCGTAACACTCTTCTACCTCGGGAGCGGTCACGTCCTCGCGGTCTGCGTATTTTTCCAAAATAAATGCAACAAGTTCCGCACGATCGGTATTCTCAAACCGCTCGATCATATCAAACGCGACCTCGTCCACCACGTGTACGCCGCCGGAACAGATATCCAGCACGATGTTGAGACCGCCGAGTTTATAACAATGTATCATGTGTATCCCCTAATTCATAAAAATATGAGAAAAAATGCCGCCCGAGGGCGGCATTTTAGTACAAGCAAAATTACTTGTTGGCTTCGCACTGCTGGTTAGCAATGCCGCAGCTGGTTTTGCAAGCAGACTGGCAGGAGGTCTGGCACTCGCCGCAACCGCCTTTTTTCGCGCTATCGCAAAGATTTTTGGTTTCCAAAGTCTGGATGTGTTTCATATCTGTAAACCTCCGAAATTCAAGTTTTTATTATTATAACACACCGTTTTTCATAAGTCAACGCACAATTTGCGGTTCTTTCAAAGGGTTTTAACCTCTAAATGATATCTTCTTTACCCAAAATCGGATATTTTTTCGAAAAAAGAAAAATTTTACTTGATTTTATAAAAAGGATGTGCTATACTCATTCACGCATGAAAAATAATATCCGGGTGTAGCGCAGATTGGTAGCGCGCTTGAATGGGGTTCAAGAGGCCGCAGGTTCGACTCCTGTCACTCGGACCAAGAAAAACAGAGCACAGCAAATGCTGTGCTCTGTTTTTCTTTGTTTTTAGTAGATGAGTCGAACCTCGTCACCCTTTAGGGTGACAGCGATTTTGCCTGCACACACTTGCTCCTTTGTATCATTTTGCGCAAAATCGTTCGACATCCTGTCACTCGGACCAAAAGTCCGTATCAACCATTGGGTTGGTACGGACTTTTCTTTTTGAACAGGAGTCGAACCTTATGAAGGTCTGAGCGTTAAGAAAACAGTCCGGTGGACTGTTTTTAGCGAAGAGCGCGAGGCGGGCACCATTGTATAACAATGGTCGCCGAAGCGGATAGTATGCAAGGCGAAGCCGCAGCAGACGGCGACTCCTGTCACTCGGACCAATCGTCAGCGATCAATTTTCTACGTAGGTTTGCGGTTTTCGCAAACGTGCAACCATCGTCGGCCCGCTCGACGTTGTGCAAGATTTTCAAAAGTTCCTTTTGGATATTCAAGGGAGATATGAATAATAGCAAACGATAACATCTTTTCAAAAAAGATTGCTTCTTGTTATTTACTGTGCTATAATGAGTCGAATGTTGTTATTGTGAGGTATAAAGCATGCCTATCATTTTCAAGAGCGAAGAAATGCGAAAGAAAGAACCAGTTGACAAATACAAAAATTCTATAATTTTAGGCGACTCTCTTGATGTTATGCGGAGATTGCCAACAGGTTCGGTTGACCTTATCATCACATCACCGCCTTATAATTTGAAAAACTCCTCTGGAAACGGCATGAAAGACGGTAGGGGTGGAAAATGGCAAAACGCTTCATTGATCAATGGATATCAAGAACACACCGACGATATGCCGTATGACGAATATTGCAAATGGCAAAGAAACTGTTTGCGGCAGATGCTCCGCCTTATTCCTGAGAATGGCGCTATTTTCTATAATCATAAGTGGAGAGTTCAACGAGGTTTATTACAGGATCGTTCTGAAATTGTAAAAGGTTTCCCTGTTAGACAAATTATTATTTGGAAAAGAAAAGGCGGAATCAATTTTAATGCAGGATATTTTCTGCCAACCTACGAGGTCATTTATGTGATCGCAAAACCTGATTTCAAGTTGGCTCAAGGAGCCAATAAATATGGCGACGTGTGGGAGATTACACAAGAAATGAACAACCCACATCCTGCGCCTTTTCCAACAGAACTAATCGATAGAATCGTGTCGTCAACAAATGCCAAATTGATACTGGACCCCTTTGCTGGTTCAGGCACGACGGGCGTCGCTGCTATGAATAATAATCGCGACTATATATTGATAGATAACAGTGAAAGGTATTGCGAATTAGCCAAGACGAGATTGGAAGGGGGCAATTGGAATGAATAACGATTTACAGATTGTCGATGATGTTGTTCATAATAGCCCTTGGCGAAATGCGTATTGGTTCGCTCGCATGCTTTTGAACACAGATCAATATGCTGCTGTTGGCAAGAAGGAAGATTTTATAGAGGCGCTTGTCGGTAAACTCGAATCTATACTCGCTTGCAACGAGTTGTCGAATGATGAAAAATTTGCCGTTTGCCATGATATGTTGCTGAAAGAAATCCGAAATTCTGCGCGAACAGGAACAAAAGCAGCACTTGCTACCGAGGACTTGGCTTTGGCATTAGACAACGAAATTAAAAGTCTTGAAGATATCGTTGCTTTTGTAATAACCGTTAGATATATTATTTTACCAACTAACGCGGCTCTTCGTCGTGTTCCAAGTGATGATGGAGTTTTTTGTAGAGAGACCGCACAAAGCATCCTTGACACCCTCGGAAAAACGCAAGTTGGTAAGGCGATCAGCGTTTGGGACACTCTTGGTGTTCGCGGTTGCCTTGATGCTGAAAGAACGGAAGTTATACACGAGTTTACAAAACTGCGTCATAATTTGAACGCTTTATCTATCCAACGTTCCGAGGTGGAAGATAACGCTATCCTGACTGCTTTTGTTCAAGAGTTTGAAAGACGAGCGGGGCAGAAAAGAAAGAGCCGAGCGGGAAACAGTCTTGAAGATGTCGCAACATTTTTGTTCAACTATTACAAGTTTGACTCTCATCCAAAACCTGACCATTTCCAAACGGATATTGAAGTTGATAAATGGTTCAAATGCACAGACGGGTGGAGCATTGGCATCAGTTGTAAAAGGACGTTGAGAGAACGGTGGAAGCAAGTATCATCTGCCGATTCAAATGCTCTGTCGAGATACAAAATCAAGGAGATTTGGCATTTAATTACCTATGACAGAGATTTGAGCGATGATAAACTCACGATGTTGGGACAGCAGCGACAGATTTTCTATTTATCGGATACAAGTGAAAGATATCGAACCGCTTCACAACACGTGGGCATGAGGGATTATGTTAGACCTTTAAGCCAGTTAATTGATGACATAGCGCGAGAGCAAGGGAAAAAGGTGTGAGAGCAATCTCACACCTTTTCTTTTATGGACTGGCCCGCTCGCTACTCATATCAGAGAAACGAGCGGGTTTTTATATCATTTTACAGTTATTTACAATTGTTTACACTAAATAACACTACTTGACTTTATAATAACACTGATCTATACTGAATAAGACCGCTCGACATTGTTTCAAGCAGTCAACTAAACCAAAAATCAAGCGACCTTTCTCTGTCAAAAGAGAAAGAAACGTTACAGTTTCACAGTTGGAGCGCGCGGCTTTCTGATAATGCGCAGCATTATCAATGGGGTTCAAGAGGGTTTGCGCGGTCAAAAAAACAGTCCAGTGGACTGTTTTTCAGCGCAAAGCGGCGATGGCGTGGCGGCTATGTCAAAATTCGAAATGTTGACCGACGAGCAAAAGCACACTGGCAAATTTACGCGTGATATTCCTTCCGAGGCCGCAAATTTTAAGGTGTACTTTGATAAAAAAGATGCGTTTCAATGAAACGCATCTTTTTTGCATTGTGCTGGTTCCCTTCTGAACCCGACCCGTGGGCGTAATTAAAATTGCGGGTGAGCACCTTGGAACCTTGTTGCTAGACAATAAAAAAATCGCTCATCTTTCGACAAGCGATCTCTTTACGACAGAATTACTGTTCGCCGCGCATCTGAGCGAAACACTCGCTGCAATACACGGGACGGTCCTCACGGGGCTGGAAGGGAACTTTCGCTTCCTGGCCGCAGTTCGCGCAAATTGCGGTGAACATTTCGCGGGCGGGTCTGCCGGCATTCTTGCGCGCGTCGCGGCAAGCTTTGCAGCGCTGGGGCTCATTGGTGAAACCTTTCTCAGCATAAAACTCCTGCTCACCAGCGGTGAACACGAATTCGTTTCCGCATTCTTTGCAGACCAGAGTCTTGTCTTCGTACATTGGATCTAACCTCGCTTGTTATTATTTGCCCTGCGACGAATCAACCGACCATTTTTACTAACGTTCTGATTAAGATGTCCGAGCATATCGCAAACGGCCATTTGCCGTCATTGCCAAAGTAAATCAATGAAAGCCGTCCTTTGACAGCTTTTGCCGCACCCTTTGCAGAGCATTGTCCACGGCTTTTTCGGTAATCGCGAGCACCTTTGCAATCGTCTTGTAGCTGTTTCCCGCAAGATGCGCGGTGAGCACCCGATACTCGAGCGACGTCAGCCGTTTTCGCAACTGATGATACAGCCGCTGTGCCTCCTCGCGCTCAATCAGCAACGATGCAGGATCAGCTTGTCCCACATCAGGGATCGCAAAAAGTGCTTCGTCCGTTTCCGGTATCTCAAAATCACCGGCGGGAAGATGCCGCCGCACCACCGACAAAATCCGATTACGGATACAGGTAGCGGCGAAAGAGAAGAAAGCACCGACATCCGCCTGATATGCATGTACCGCAGCAAGCAAGCCAAGCAACCCTTCTTGCAACAAATCCTGCTCATCCAGACCGGGAACAGCCCGATACCGCATCGCAAGACCGTTCATCATCGGTGCCATTCGCTGCGCCAACAAATCAAATGCCTCACCGCTGCCTTCCGCAGCCATTGCCGCTAACGCAGCATCGCTTCTATCTTCGGCAGGCGGAAACGCAGCCTTTTGCACATGTATCACCTCGGGCACTTTCGCACTCTCTACGCATTCTACTACACTTTTATTTTTTTGTCAACTATTTTTTTAAAAAAGTTATTCAGGTTTTACAAAATATCCTATCATGTGTATATTTTTTTGCTATTTTCAACAAATTTCGATATTTCTTTTGCTTTCATCGTCCCCTTTGTCAAAAAAATCCGTCAGATGACGGTTGACATTCCGATCAATTTATATTAAAGTAATAAAGATATTGAAAATACTTCCTTACAAAAGGGGAACTGTTACATGGAAAACACAGCAAAAACTATGGAAAAAATCGTTGCTCTGTGCAAAAACCGCGGCTTTATCTTCGCAGGATCGGAGATCTACGGCGGTCTTGCCAACACCTGGGACTACGGTCCGCTCGGTGTGGAGCTGAAAAACAATGTCAAAAAAGCATGGTGGAAAAAATTTGTGCAGGAGAACCCTTACAACGTAGGGTTAGACGCAGCCATTCTCATGAATCCGCAGACCTGGGTTGCATCCGGTCACCTGGCAGGCTTCTCCGATCCGCTGATGGATTGTAAAGAGTGTAAAGAGCGTTTCCGCGCTGATAAACTCATTGAAGACTGGTGCCAGGAAACCGGCTTTGAACTGCCCAAGCCTATTGACGCGTTTTCGCAGGCTGAAATGAAGGAATTTGTGGAAGAGCACAACATCCCCTGCCCCACCTGCGGCAAGCATAATTTCACCGATATCCGTCAGTTCAACCTGATGTTCAAAACCTTCCAGGGCGTGACCGAGGATGCCAAAAACACCGTGTACCTCCGCCCCGAAACCGCACAGGGTATCTTCACCAACTTTGCGAATGTGCAGCGCACCACCCGCAAAAAGCTGCCCTTTGGTATCGGTCAGATCGGTAAATCCTTCCGCAATGGGATCACCCCCGGTAACTTCATTTTCCGCGTGCGTGAATTTGAGCAGATGGAACTTGAATTCTTCTGCAAGCCCGGCACCGACCTTGAATGGTTCAGCTACTGGCGTGAATTCTGCCATCAGTGGCTACTCGCCATCGGTCTCAAAGACGAGAATCTCCGTCTGCGCGACCACGATCCGGAGGAGTTGTGCTTCTACTCCAAAGCGACCACCGACTTTGAATTCTTGTTCCCGTTCGGCTGGGGCGAGCTGTGGGGCGTTGCTGACCGTACCGATTACGACCTGACCCAGCATCAGAACACCTCCGGCAAAGATCTCACCTATTTCGATCAGGAAACCAACGAACATTACATCCCATACGTCATCGAGCCCAGCCTCGGTGTGGAACGCAGCGTGCTTGCCGTGCTGTGCGACGCGTATGACGAAGAGATTGTAGATGCTGAGAAGAACGACACCCGCGTGGTGATGCGCTTACATCCCGCATTGGCGCCCTTCAAAGCCGCCGTGCTGCCGTTGTCCAAAAAACTCGCCCCCAAGGCACAGGAAATCTATGCGGAACTCGCAAAAGACTTCATGGTGGATTATGACGACGCCGGCTCTATCGGCAAGCGTTACCGCCGCGAGGACGAGGTCGGTACACCGTTCTGTATCACCGTTGACTTTGAAACGGTCGGCGATGAAAACACACCCGCCGATAACTGCGTGACCGTTCGCGAACGCGATTCTATGGAACAGGTTCGTGTACCGATTGCCGAACTCAAAGCCTATCTCGCCGAAAAGATCGCTTTCTAAAAATCGCATAACAAAGGAAAAGCCGGATGGTAGAATTACCATCCGGCTTTAAAATTTCGATAATAATAAAAAATCCCAATTTGTTGGGATTTTCATATTGCTCAGGTGGGCGGGATCAAAGAAGAGGCATTGATCAGCGGATCGTCGAAATCCAGCTCTGTTGTCGCAACTTCCTCTTGGAACATATAACGCAAGGATGTTACCACAGGGGAAACATACTCTTTTTTCATCTCGCAAAACATCTCTTTAAACAAGCAATTAAAGCTGTATAGAAAAAAGCACAAACTTTCACAAAAAAGTGAAGCACGCTATTTCTCGAAAAGCAAGTGTTTTTTAGTGAAACTGTATATAATTCTATCTTTTGCGTAAGGCGCGAAAAAAATCCTTTAATTGCGCGGCACAAGCCTCCTTGCAGATGCCGCAGGTGCATGCCGGTTTGTGATTATACGGCAAAGAAAACAAATCAACAACCGAGCCGCAAGATCCCGCCTTCGGGTCTGCGGTACCGACATATACATGCTCGATACGCGCATTGATAATGGCACCTGCACACATCGGACAGGGTTCCAATGTCACGTACAGATCACAGCCGGACAATCTCCAACCGCCAAGCGTTTTGCAGGCATTGTCAATAGCCTCAATTTCCGCGTGAGCAAGCGCATTTTTATCCTTTTCACGGCGGTTTCTGCCGGTGCCGACAACCTCGCCGTTCTTCACGATAACAGCACCGACCGGCACCTCTTGTTCAGCGGCAGCCTCGGCGGCAAGTGAAATCGCCAACTGCATATATGTTTCGTGCATACATACACCTCCGAGACATCTATATCAAAGAACTCTCGATCATCCGTAAAACAATCAGAATAACCGCTATGATAACCAACGGAGATTTTACAAAAACAGACAACATCTCCCCTGTTGATCCCTTTGCGGGCGACGGCTTTCGCAACAGGGGCGAACGTAAAATCGCGCATCCGATCAAAACCACCGCACCGATAAGACCGATAGTAAGCAGCAATAATGTGTATAGCGCGCCCGCAGTCATATCCTCCATAGACAATGTGACATACTCCAAAAGCAGCGACAATCCGTTGTTGCAAAAATGGATAATGATCGCCAACCAAACATTGCCGGTAGACACGGTGATATACCCGAAAACAAGACCCACCAGCAATGCAAACACACTTTGCGCGATGCCTCCGTGGATCGCACCGAACAAAACAGCGGATAAAATGATCGCAAACCAGTCGCCGTATTTGCGCAAAGAACCGAGAATGCATACGCGGAAGATCAACTCTTCCAACAAAGCAGGCAACACCGCCCAGACGAACAGATTGAGTAGGAAATTGTGCGGTGTGCCGTCCAAAAAGGTCGGCACCTCAGGCGATTCGATACCGTAGTTTTGCAACCAGACGGATAGAACAGACGCAACCATGTTCGCAATAACGCAACCGCCCATACCCACTAAAACAGCAGCCGCGCCGGTGGTAAAACGCACCGGTCGCGCGGTCATAAGCGCGCGGGGAGAGCGGTCAAACAAAAGACTGCAAAACAACACCGGCGTGCCCATAGAAAACATATATATGCATCCATAAAACAACAAATACCCAATGTCACCCAACCCGAGATCCGGTAGCAACAGCGCCTCGTACGGAAACAAAAAACTTGCAATCAGCGAATACACGAAGGTTAAAAAGGTCATGACCAAAATCAGTATACCGCCGATGAAATTGCTGTCGTCACGCAGCAACTCCCGCCGTTCCGGTGTCAGACGAGAAAAGGGCATATAATATTCAAACATTACATAACCTCCGGCGCTTCGATTTTCAGAAGCGTCAAAGCGTTACGCAGGGTGATACGAGTCGCATCGCACAGCATCAAACGTGCCTGCATCATACCTGCATCCTCGCCCTTTACGCGGCATGCATTGTAGAATTTGTGGAACAGGGTCGCAAGCTCCATGCAATAGCGGGTGATACGCGCCGGCTCATATTCCTTCGCCGCTTCCACGATCTCCTTGCTGAAACCGGAAATATAGCGGATGAGTTCGCGCTCCTCAGAGGTGGACAACATATTGAGAGCAGCGGCAGCAGGTGTAACCTCTACTCCCTCCTCCTGCATTTTACGGAAGATGGAACAGATACGCGCATGCGCATACTGCACATAGTAAACGGGATTGGAGGAGGATTGCTCGATCGCAAGATCCAGATCAAAATCCATACGGGTACCCGCCTCGCGCAGAATAAAGAAGAAACGCGCTGCATCAGCGGGAATCTCGTCTAAAAGGTCTACCAGCTGAATGGCTTTGCCGGTGCGCTTGGACATACGCACCACCTCACCGTCACGCATCAGACGCACAAGCTGGATGAGCACCACTTTGAGCTTGTCGCCATCAAGACCGATGGCATCCATAGCACCCTTCATGCGGGCAACGTGACCGTGATGGTCCGCACCCCACACGTCAATGCAGGTATCAAAGCCACGCAGGAACTTATTGCGATGGTACGCAATATCCGCAGCAAAGTAGGTGGGATTGCCGTTGGCGCGGATGAGCACGTCGTCTTTGAGCTCGAGTTTTTCGATTTCCTCGTCGGTTTTGCCTGCGGCACGGAATTTTTCGGTAAGAATTTCCGCATTTTTATACCACAAAGCGCCATCCTTTTCATAGGTCAGCCCGTTTTTCTTGAGGATATCGATCACCTCGCGCACCTCGCCGCTTTCGTGCAGGCGGGATTCGCGGAACCACTCATCATACACGATACGATAGGTGTTCATATCCTCATGCATTTTATCAATATTTTTGGGCAACGCGAAATCCACCAAAGCCTCGCGGCGGACAGCGCTGTCCGTCTCCACGAATTTGTCACCATTTTCATTGGCAAAGTTCTTCGCGTGCTCGCGAATATCGTCGCCCTGGTAGGCATCCTCAGGCATCGGCACAGCCTCTTCGCCTTTGAACAGTTGCAAATACCGCACTTCAAGAGAAGTTGCGAATTTTTCGATCTGATTGCCGGCGTCGTTGATGTAAAACTCACGCCATACATCAAAACCTGCCGCATCCAAAACAGCAGCAAGGCAATCGCCCAGCGCACCGCCGCGGGCATTACCCATGTGCATGGGACCGGTGGGGTTGGCAGAAACAAATTCCACCATCACCTTTTTACCCTCGCCAAAATTCGAACGACCGTAGGTATCTTTTTTATCGCACACGTCCTGCACGATATCCGCATAATAAGCGGGGGATAAAAACAAATTGATAAAGCCGGGACCTGCGACCTCTACCTTTTCAAAATAGGTGCCGTCAAGGTCGAGATGACTGATAAGCGCATCCGCAATCTGACGCGGCGCTTTGCGGAACGCGCGGGCGGATACCATCGCCACATTCACCGCCAAATCACCATGCGCACGGTCACCGGGGATTTCCACGGTATACGCAGGCAGCTCCGCTTCGGGCAGCTCTCCCGCCGCGATTGCCGCTTGTACCGCGGCAGCAATGCGTTCTTTTAAAGTGGTTTCAGCCAAATTTACGATTTGAGACATATATAGGACATCCTTTCGGGAAATTTTCAAGAATTTACTGTGATATGTAAGTCCTGTCGCGACATCATACTGCCGCCGACATCAAGGGTGTAGGACAGATCCAGTGTACCGCTGCCGAGTGCGAGATCTTGTTGCATCTTATCGCAAAACACACCAAGCATCAGGCTCCCCACCGGGGTAGCATAACTGCACACATGGCGTTTTTTGTACTCCAAAACGAGCAGACCCACACTGGTGCCTCGTCGTTCAAGCGTTACCTTTTCGGGCTGTATCCGCAAGGTAGTCACGGTACCCTCCATGCCGGTGGCGGCGGTTTCCTGGTAACAAAGTGAAAAGCCGTCATCCTCCGTTCGCATCAAAGCGGCGGTGGTCAGTTCTACCGTATCACATTGTCCGTCCACATGCTGTGTGCCGATCACGGTGATCATCACCTTCACGAATATCCCCCCTTATACAGACAGTCGTAAATAAATATAACACAATAATTATGAAAGTGCAACTCCTTTATACACAAAAAGACCGCCAAAAGGCGGTCTTTTTGTCCATCACCTAACCCTAAAATCTACCATGCCGGTTTTCCGGTGTGCCGAATAAGCTCGGTGAAGGAAGGACACTGTTACTTCTTTTGGAAAGACATGCAGTCGGTACACTGATCCATGGTGGGATTACCCTCATGAGTACCCACGGTAATGCGGTCCAGCGCACAGTATTCACCACAAGTGCTGTGGTTTGCGCACTGGGTCACATGACATTCAATGCACTTATTCTCCTTGGAACATTCCACGGTAAGCAGCCTCCTTTCTCGGAACTGAGAAAGCCGACAACCATCCATCGATCGCGTGTCGGCAGGCAGGGTTTTCGCCCTACCGATGACAGGATCCGCACCTGTCATCGGTACGAATTCTGTCCCCCATAGATTGCCCGAGAAAAGTACCGCTTATGCATTTATAACGCCGAAAGGCTGCTAAAAGTATATCCCATTTCTTTCCATTTTGTGAGCAGTTCATCTAAAATCTCACAATTGGTGCGGGAGGTGCTGTGCAGCAGCACGATAGCACCCGGGTGAATACGCGGCAACAGCTTTGCAAAAGCCTGCTCCTTTGTAGGCTGATCATCTACGTACCAATCCACGTAGGCAAGGCTCCAAAAGAACGTTTTATACCCTCGCTCGTGCGCCATTTTGAGGTTTTGCTCGCTGTATTTTCCCTGCGGTGGTCGATACAATTTTTGCATTTCTTGTCCGGTGATCTCCGCATATTTTGCTTCCAACTTTGACAGTTCCTTTTCAAAACCTTCAGCGGCGCTGATCGCAGACATATCCGGATGGCTGTACGTGTGATTACCGACGATATGCCCTTCTGCTACCATGCGTTTTACAAGTTCGGGTTGTGTTTCCAAAAAATTCCCCACAACGAAAAAAGTTGCAGGCACCTGATGCTTTTTAAGGGTATCCAGAATAGCGGCGGTGTAGCCGTTATCATACCCCGCGTCAAAGGTGAGGTAGATCACCTTTTTTGTGGTATCTCCTGTATACATCGCGTTATATTGCTTTAAAAAATCGGCAGACGCATTCCCGACCGGCGTGGTGCCGTCCTCGCCAAAACGCAGACCCCAATTGGTGTTTACCGATGCTGCCGCAAGTGAAACCCCTGTATGCATGCGGGTAGCGCTGATAGTGCACAACAAAATCGCTGCACAAGCCGCCAATGCCGTCAACACATAGCTGCGACGGATAATACAGTACATATACATCTCCCCTTTGTTGCAGTATATGTTTGTAAACCACAAAAAATGTGCTTGACTTTTTTTAAATATGGGTGTACGCTGATGACAGCAAAATTGCATAAAAAAAGCAAGGGGAGCTGGCTGTGCGTCGGCTGAGAGCGGATACAGATATCCGAAACCCTAAACCTGATCCGGATAATACCGGCGGAGGGATCGTTTTTAAGGTGCAAACTGTATTTTGTGCCAACTTATCACCTTTCGTCATCCGGCGGGAGGTTTTTTTGTGCGCAAAAAGGAGAATTGCCATGAAAAACAAAACCGTCCGTCTCACCGAAAGCGCTGTCATGCTGGCCCTCGCCACCGTGCTGAGCGTGCTGCCCATTTTAGAACTGCCGTACGGCGGCAGTATCACCGTTTGCAGCGGTCTGCCGCTGCTCATCATCGCCTACCGACACGGTCCAAAATGGGGATTGTTCACCGGTGTCGTATACGGCCTTTTGCAGATGTTGCTGGGCATGAAAAACGTGTTGTATTTCTCTTCTGCTCTTTCAATCGTTGCCGTTATCCTTCTAGACTATATACTGGCGTTTGCCCCTCTGGGACTTGGCGGTATCTTCCGCAATATCTGCAAAAAACAGACCACCGCTATGCTTATCGGCACGCTGCTCGCATATTGCACGCGGTATATATTGCACGTTATCGCCGGCTTTACCGTCTGGGCAGGCTTCTCTATTCCCGACCAAGCCGCTATTCTCTATTCGCTCGCCTACAACGCGACCTATATGCTGCCGGAAACCATTGTTATACTACTCGGTGTTTCATTGGTGGCAAGCATGCTGGATTTCCAAGGCGGGACGGTTGGCAGAGTAGCTGCAAAGAGCGGTACATTCGATTGGCTTGCGGGTGCGGCCGGTCTTGTAACGATCGCAACCCTCATTTATGACGTGCGGGAGGTGTTTGCTCATCTGCAAGACGGAGAAAGCGGCGACTTTATCATTGCCGGTCTGGCGAACGTAAATTGGAGTGCGGTAGGCATCGTCACCGTATGCGGTGCAGCAGTGACAGCCGCATTGCTTATCATCCGCTCGTCACGCAAAAAAGTGTGATTTTAGGGCGGCCGCATGTAAAATCATAAAACGCTTGCAATTTTTACGCAGATAGCGTATAGTAAAAGATGATAAATAAAAAGTGGAGGCGTACTACATGAAAAAAACATACGAAAGCCCCCTAATGGAAATCGCAGGCATTTGTGTTGCCGAACCCTTTAGTACCAGCGGCAAGGATATCATCTATGACAGCAACGAAGGCTGGGGCCCCATCATTCCGATTACTTGATCTGCATACCCGATCCCTCTCCCACACGGGAGAGGGATTTTTTTATGACCGAACACCCTCGCCCTGCATATTTATAGTAGTGAGTTCACTCATGAAAGGAGCGGTCATATGGAAACATTGCGCATCGAAAATATTGAGCATACCTATCAGGCCAAGAACGGCGAAGTCACCGCTCTTAAAGACATCAACTTTTCTATGGAGCAAGGTGCTTTTTACAGCCTTGTAGGGCCCAGCGGCTGCGGCAAATCCACCCTTTTATCCATTATCGCAGGACTGCTTACCCCCTCCGGCGGCAGGGTGCTGATAGGCGGCGAGGAGGTCAAGGGGATCTCCCCACGCATCGGATACATGCTGCAAAAGGACAATTTACTGGAATGGCGCACCATCCGCCAAAACGTACTGTTTGGGTTGGAGATCCGCAAAAAGCTGACAGCGGATACCGTCGCGCACGCGGATACGCTACTGAAAACCTATGGATTGTACGAATTCAAAGATAAATATCCCTCTCAGATCTCGGGTGGCATGCGGCAGCGAGCAGCCCTCATCCGCACGCTTGCAGTCTGTCCGGATATTCTGCTTTTGGACGAAGCGTTTTCGGCGCTCGATTACCAAACCCGTTTAGAGGTAACAGAGGATGTATACCGCATCTTAAAGCAGGAAAACATTACGACTCTGATGGTGACGCACGATATCCCCGAATGTATCGGTATGAGCGACGTTGTGGTAATGCTCACCCCTCGTCCGGCGACCATCAAAGAACTGCTCACCATCCGCTTTGACATTCCGGAGCGCACCCCGCTTTCCTGCCGCAACACACCGCAGTTTTCCACCTATTTCGATCACATCTGGAAAGAGTTGGAGCATCATGCATGAAACAAACACTTCGCTCTCCCCCGCACGGCGGAAATATCTGAAATCCGTTCAAAATCGCCGTCGGCACATTCTCTTTTGCCAGATCGGCATTCTTATTCTGCTCGTAGCCGCATGGGAACTTGCAGCGCGGGTCGGCATTATCGACAGCTTTGTATTCAGCCAACCCTCCCGCATCCTTGCAACCTATGCCAACATGTCCCAAAATGGGCTGCTTACCCATATCGGCGTCACCGTATTTGAAACGCTGACCGGCTTTTTGCTCGGCGCCGTTTCCGGCACCCTGCTTGCCGTCATTTTATGGTGGAGCCCCTTTATCGCCAAGGTGAGCGAGCCGTATCTCGTGGTGCTGAATTCCTTGCCCAAAATCGCTTTGGGACCGGTTATCATCATCATTGCAGGCGCGGGAACCAAAGCGATTATCGTGATGGCACTTGCCATCTCGCTCATCGTGACGGTGCTGGAAATGCTGAACGGCTTCCACCACACCGACCCCGAGCTTATTCACATGACAGCCACCTTCGGTGCAAAACGGTGGCAGATTTTCACAAAGGTGGTATTCCCGTATAACATTTCCACCCTTTTTAACTCCCTCAAAATCAATATCGGCTTATCCTTAGTAGGTGTTATTGCGGGAGAATTCCTCGTCTCCAAGGCGGGACTGGGGTATCTGATCGTATACGGCGGTCAGGTTTTCAAATTGGATCTGGTGATGGCAAGTGTCATCATTTTGTCGGCGGTGGCGGCGCTCATGTACGAAGCCGTCTGCCTCTTACAAAAAATTGTGACACGCCGGATCGCTCATTCATAAATTTATAGGAGGCTTTTTACATGAAATTACTGTTTCGCATACTATCCGTTTTGACGGTGGTTTGTCTGTTACTGCTGCCCGCTGCCGCTTGCAGCAGCCGTGAGGCGGGAATGCAAAAGGTGCGGGTGTGTGAGGTCACCCACTCTATTTTCTACGCACCGCAATATGCCGCTATGTCGCTTGGCTTCTTCGAAGAAGAGGGCATTGAGATAGAGTTGTCCAATGGGCAAGGCGCTGATGCGGTTATGTCCGCTGTTTTGTCGGATAATATTGATATAGGCTTTGCCGGTCCCGAGGCGGCTGTATACGTCTACAACGAGGGCAAAGAGGACTACACACAGGTGTTTGCGCAGGTCACACAGCGGGACGGCTCATTCTTAGTAGCGAGAGAGAAAAACGACAACTTTAAATGGACCGATCTCAAAGGCGCACACGTACTGCCCGGCAGAAAGGGCGGCGTGCCGTATATGACCCTTGAATACGTCATTCGTAAAAACGGTCTTGACCCCGCAAAGGACGTCAACCTCGATACCAGTGTGCAGTATGCACTGATGACCGCCGCATTTACCGCCGGCACCGGCGAATATTTCACCTGTTTTGAGCCCACCGCCTCCATGCTGGAAGCGGAAGGCAAAGGGTATATCGTTGCCGCTGTGGGTGACGGTGCGGGCGAAATTCCCTATACAGCCTATTTTGCCAAAAAGAGCTATATTGAAAAAAACAGCAAACTGATCGCCGCATTCACACGCGCCATATACAAAGGACAGCAATGGGTATTGTCCCACTCTGCCGCTGAAATCGCCGAAGCAGTCGCAGAATTCTTCCCCGACACCTCTACGGAACTGCTTGCCGCGTCTGCACAGTCGTATATCGACATTGATGCATGGTGCGACACCCCCATCATGGACGAAACCTCATTTGATCTGCTACAGCAGGTCATGAGTGAAGCAGGAGAGTTGGAAACAACCGCCCCCTTTGATGAGGTAGTCGACAACACCTTCGCACAAAAAGTTGTCAAAGAATAATATCTGGTTTCAGTATGCCGCCGTATGTTATTCGGCGGCATATTTTTTTGAAAGAACAAAAAAACAATACTTTTACACAAAAAAATAGTATAAAATTTGTGCGGTAATATCTATAGTGAAGGTAGCATTTTGAGCAACAATGTGTTAAAACCCAAGGTGAAGAAACAACTTTTTATAAAAAAGCAGAAATGTGTTATGAAACTCGGCGTTTTAACCGTCCCGTTGCAGGCGTTGTCCGCGGAGGATACGTTTAATATCTGCATTCTTTGGGTGTACAAACCGTAGAGCTGGGTACCGGCGGTTACACCAACGATAACCATCTGAAACCCGAAGTCTACCTGAACGACGACAACAAAATCGAAGAATTCAAAGCACTGCTCAAAAAATATGACTTAGAGATCAGCGTATTGTCCTGCCATGGCAACCCCGCAACGAGCATACCATCGAAACCTACGAAGTGCCGCAACCCGCATCAGATGTGCACGATTTCTATCGCAACGTATGTAAAGTAATTAACGGCGAAGCGGAACAGCTCGTTACCCACGCGCAGTTGCGCCACGTGATGCAGGTCATCGAAGCGTCCTTCCAATCGGTAAAAGAGGACAAAAAAATTTATTGCAACATTTAACGAATGAAATGTACGGATGGCGTGTTTTTACAACGCGCCATCCGCTTTTTATTTCCATTGACAGATGCCGCTCTTATTAGTATAATAGATACAAACTTTTTAGAAACGGTAGTGATTCTAATGAAACAAGATACCAAATGCATCCACAGCGGTTATTTCCCCGGCAACGGCGAGGCGCGTCAGATGCCGATCGTGCAAAGCACCACCTTCAAATATGATACCAGTGAGGACATGGGCAAACTATTCGATCTGGAAGCGAGCGGTTATTTCTATTCCCGCCTGCAAAATCCCACCTGCGACAACGTCGCAGCGAAAATCTGCGCCTTGGAAGGCGGCACCGCTGCCATGCTGACCTCTTCCGGTCAAGCGGCGTCCTTCTTTGCGGTGTTTAACATTGCGGGTTGCGGTGACCACGTCATTTCCTCTTCCGCTATCTACGGCGGCACTTACAATCTGTTCGCCGTCACCATGAAGCGCATGGGCATTGATTTCACCTTCGTGGCACCCGATTGCACCCCCGAAGAACTGGAGGCGGCATTCCGCCCCAACACCAAAGCGGTGTTCGGCGAGACCATCGCCAACCCTGCTCTCGACGTGCTGGATTTCGAAAAATTTGCCACCGCGGCACACAAGCACGGCGTGCCGCTCATCGTGGACAACACTTTTGCCACCCCGGTTTTGTGCCGTCCGTTTGAACACGGCGCAGATATCGTGACCCATTCCACCACCAAATATCTCGACGGTCACGGTTCCTCGGTCGGCGGCTGCATCGTGGATTCGGGCAAATTCGACTGGACCGCACACGCGGATAAATTCCCCGGTCTTTGCACCCCCGATGACAGCTATCACGGCGTCACCTATACCGAGCGTTTCGGTCTTGAAGGTGCGTATATCACCAAAGCTACCGCACAGCTGATGCGTGATCTGGGCGCTACCCAATCTCCGCAGAGCGCTTATTATATCAACCTCGGCATCGAAAGTCTGTCTCTCCGTATGCGCCGTCATAGCGACAACGGTCAGGCGGTCGCCGAGTTCCTCCAAAGCCATGAAAAGATCGCCTGGGTGCGTTACAGTGGACTTCCCGGCGACAAAAACTATGAGCTCGCTAAAAAATATCTGCCGGACGGCTGCTGCGGTGTTGTCAGCTTCGGCGTAAAGGGCGGCAGAAAAGCAGCGGAAGCAATGATGAAAAATCTCAAACTCGCGTCCATCGCAACCCACGTTGCCGACGCAAAAACCTGCTGCCTGCATCCTGCTAATGCCACCCACAGACAGATGAACGACGCGGAACTCGCGGCGGCGGGCATCACCCCCGACCTCATCCGTCTGTCCTGCGGTATTGAAGCGGCAGAGGATATCATCGCCGACATCCAACAGGCGCTGGCTTGTATCTGATTTCTAAAGGAGGGCAACAAAATGCCCATTAAAATCCCCGATGCATTACCCGCAGTAGAAACGCTGCTGCATGAAAATATTTTCGCCATGACCGAAAAGCGGGCGATCACACAGGATATCCGTCCTTTAAAAATCCTGCTTTTAAATCTCATGCCCACTAAAATCGTGACCGAGACCCAGTTTTCCCGTCTGCTCGGCAACTCGCCGTTGCAGGTGGAACTGGAACTGTTGCACACCAAAACGCATGAGTCCAAAAACACCCCTATCGACCACTTAATCTCGTTTTACAAATCGTTTGACGAGGTGAAAAATCACAACTACGACGGTATGATCATCACCGGCGCACCGGTGGAGCATCTGCCGTTTGAAGAGGTGGACTATTGGGACGAGCTATGCGAGATCATGGAGTGGAGCAAAACGCACGTACACAGCACCATGCACATCTGCTGGGGCGCGCAGGCGGGTCTTTACTACCACTACGGTATCGGCAAACAGCAGTTGCCCGCAAAAGCGTTCGGCGTGTTCCCGCATGAGGTGGAGCATAAGACCTCCATGCTGTTCCGCGGCTTTGACGATGTGTTTATGGCACCACATTCCCGCCACACCACCATCGCGCGCGAGGATATTCTCACAAAAGATGAGCTGAAGATCCTCGCCTCCTCAAAGGAAGTGGGCGTGCTTGCGGTTGCCTCTAAAAATGCGAGACAGTTTTTCGTCACGGGTCACCTCGAATACGACGCAGACACCCTGCAAAGGGAGTATCTCCGCGACAAAAATGCAGGACTGCCCATCGACATCCCGAAAAACTATTTCCCCGACGACGATGATACCAAAGCCCCCGTCGTCACCTGGCGGTCGGGTGCAAACCTCCTCTTTACCAACTGGCTCAACTACTTTGTGTACCAGACCACACCGTATAACATTGAGGATATCAACAAGTAAACAGAGAAGCGGTCGTTCCAATCGGAACGACCGCTTTTTAATTACTGCTTATTTACTTTTCGGCTTGCTTTCTTTCAATTTGCAGGTCACTTCAAACTTGGTTTCTTCACCGGTGCGGCTATCAAGGCGTAGGAGAGACAAGGTGACTGTATCACCCGCAGAGTGCTTGGCGAGCTCACTGCGCAGCGCACCATAACCATCAATCTTGACACCATCAATAGCGGTGATCAGGTCGCCGATACGTGCGCGGGTGTCTTCCAGCATGGAGCCTTCTTCGATGGAACGGATCACAAAGCCGTAGTAGCCGTTGCTCGCAATAGAATAGCCGGTGATGCCCAATTCCACACGACCGCGGACATATCCGTATTTGATGAGATCGTCGATGATGGCTTTCGCTTCGTTGATCGGAATAGAGAAGCCAAGACCCTCATAGCCGTTAGCTGCGATCTTTGCAGAATTGATGCCGACCACCTGACCGTTATTATTGAGCAACGGACCGCCGGAGTTGCCGGGATTGATGGCAGCGTCAGTTTGTAAGCATTTGATGGAATATCCGGTATCCTCATATACATCGCGGGCAAGTCCCGAAATAATGCCCTGACTTGCAGACCAGTGGAGACCACCGGCATTGCCCAGCGTCACCACGCGGGCGCCCATCACCAGCTTGGAGGAATCGCCGAATTCCGCGACCGAAAGGTCGTCTGCTTTGATCTTAATAACCGCAAGGTCGGTGGACTGATCCGCGCCGATTACCTTTGCATTTTCGTGTTTGGTGCCGTCGTTGGTAACCACTTCTATTTGATCATACGCTTCGCCGGTCTCTTCATTGATGACCACATGCCAGTTGGTGATGATGTAGCCGTCTTTTGTCATCACGATACCGGTAGCCTCGCCCACCTGCGTGAGCGTCTCGCTGCCAAAGCCGTATTGATTAAGGCTGTTGGGCACCTGCATCTGATACACGTTGATAACCACTGTGCTATCCATGTTAGCGTCAATGATCTCAGTAGCAGAAAGACCGCCGTCATCATCCGCCCAATCGGTAATGTTGACGGTAGGCGCATCGTTATTGATGATCTCTTCTTCTTCAGTATTGCTCAGCGGCGGAGTATCGGTATTGACCGTACCTATCACTGCAGAAATGATCAGAATGATCATCGCAACCGCAGCAATACTGCCGATCACCGCAAGTGCCACCACAGGTCCGTTGTGCCGTTTTCTTTTAGGCGGCTGCGGCGGGGTGGGTTGAGAGTAATAGGACGGAGGGGGCGGCGGAGTTGCACCGCCGTTTGCCGTATCCTCCTGCGGGGCGGTATTGTCGGCATGCATCGGCCCGCTACGATACCAGCCCGCTTCGTATGCGGGCGGCTGCGCGGGTTCAACGGGCGGTTGTACCGGCGTGGGCTCCGGTTGCGCAGGTGTTTCCTGCACAGGCTGCGCGGTTGTATACGGATTGGCGCGCCAATCGGTAACTTGCGGCTGCGCAGGCGCTTGCGGTGCGATCGGAGTCTCCGGCACAACCGGAGTCTGCTGCACCGGCGCAGGCTCTGCTACGGGCGCTACGGGCGGGGTATCCCCGCTCGCTGCTGTTTCAGGCTGCGGATTTTCCGCAGAGGTTTGTGGGTTTTGATTGGGATTGAACCATTCAGACATGTAAACACGACCTTTCGCGTGGTTTTATTCAATTACAGCATACAACCGAATTGTGTTTTTTTGTTGAACATTGTTTGATAAGTTTTGAAAAATTAGGGCAACCAAAAAAGAAACTCCGTGTACTGCCCTTCTTCCGAGCGCACCATTACTTCGCCCTTGTGCAGCGAAAGCACTGTCTGCACAATGTACAGACCCAAGCCGACACCGGTTTTATCCAAGCCGCGGGAGCGGTCACTCTTGTAAAACCGTTCGAAAATGCGCGGCATTTCCTCGGCGGGAATACCCGCGCCCGTATTGCGGATACTGCAAACGTTGCGGCCGTCTTGCTTTTTCAAGGTGATGCAAATCTCTCCGCCCACATTGGAAAATTTCACCGCATTATCCAGCAGATTGTATATTACCTGCCCAATGAGATCAAAATCGCCGTGTACCGTTATGCTCTCCGCATCCTCCAGCCCTTCGATGCGCAGTTGTTTTTCCTCAATGCGTTTTTCAAAGGTGAGCAATGTCTGACCGGTTAATGCGGTCAGATCAAAATCAACCGCATTGAGATTTAACTGCCCGCTGTCAATGCGGGACAGCGCCAGCATGGATTTTACCAAGCGGGAGAGCCGCTTGATTTCGTCGCTGACGATCTTTAAATAGTATTCCCGCTTGCTCTCCGGAATGGTACCGTCCAAAACACCGTCAATAAAACCAGCAATGGTGGTCATGGGGGTACGCAGCTCATGCGAAACATTCGCCACAAAGCTGCGGCGCATATTTTCTACCGAGGACAAGGACAACGCCATAGAATTGAGCGCTTGCGCGAGCTCGGCGGTCTCGTCCTTGCCGGAAACCGGTAACCGACAGCTGAAATCTCCTTCCGCAAAGCGGCGGGTGGCTTTTGCCATGGCACGCAGAGGACGCACCAACCGCTCTGTCATCACGTACAGCGCCACAAAGGTAAGTGTCAAAACGCCCAATGCCGCAATAAGGGATATCTGCAAATTACTGCGCACATACTGCCACAAACCGCCCGCAGGGGTGGAAACAAATACGTATCCGAGCAAGGTTTTCCCCCGCTCGATAGGAACACCTGCGGTATATTGTTGCTCGGTGTACAAACCGTTCAAGGTGCTGACACCATAATAATCAGCGCCTTTATCCACGATAATGCTGTCAAGCGATACCGTGCGGTCAATAGTTACCTCATCCCCCGCCTCATCACACATCAGCAGCACCGTTGAATCCGCATCCGTGATGACCACGGTACAATTCAAGGCGAGCGACAGCAGTTTGATATACGGAGACAAATTGCTTCTTTCTATATGATATATCGTTTTACCCTCTGCATTTTGTGCAGGTGACACGCTGTTAGCGGTGTACTCCGAAATCGAGATAGCATGTTCTTCCAAAAGCGTATGCTTTTCATCCAGCCAATACCGCGCGGTCAAAAACAACTGCGCACCCTGCATGGCAATGAAGCTAACCACGATGATGCAGGAAATGACCGTGAAATATTTTGAGAAAATACTCTTGAACATATCGTATTATTCCCCTTTGAAATCGTCTTTGACCTCAAATTTATAGCCGACACCCCAAACCGTTTTGAGCGTCCATTGCTCTGAGATGCCGTCCAGCTTTTCGCGCAGACGCTTGATATGTACGTCCACCGTGCGGCTATCGCCGTAATATTCAAAGCCCCACACCTCATCCAACAACTGGTCACGGGTGTACACACGATTTGGATTGCTTGCCAAATGATAGATCAGTTCCATTTCCTTTGGCGGGGTATCCACCGCTTTGCCGTCCACCCGCATCTCAAAGGTCTCCATATTGATGGAAAGTTTATCGAAACGGATCTCCCGCAACTTTTTATGCCCCTCCGCACCGCTGCGACGCAGCACCGCTTTGATGCGTGCCATTACTTCCTTGGTTTCAAACGGCTTGACCACATAATCGTCAGCTCCGAGTTCCAAGCCGAGCACCTTATCGAACACCTCACCCTTCGCGGTGAGCATAATAATCGGCACATCCGATTTTTTACGCAGTTCACGGCATACCTGCCAGCCGTCCAGTTCCGGCATCATCACGTCCAACAAGATCAGATCCGGCTGCTCGCTGTCAAATAACTTGACCGCCTTTGCGCCGTTTTCCGCGATAATGGCATCATAGCCTTCTTTTTCCAAATACAGACGCAACAGTTCACAAATGTTGCTGTCGTCATCCGCTACCATAATTTTGAGCGCTGCCATATAAAGACCTCCTTTTCTACTGTTCAGTATACAGGTAAACGCCGCTCTTTGTATGAACAAATCATAAATTCAATATACGGGAAATTAACACATTGGACACCAAAAAGCCCTCTTTTGTGAATGCAATGCCGTCATCCGATACTAAAACCAGCTGTCGCGGCAGTTTTTCTGCCGCTTCTCGCCACGCAAGCGGTATCGGCTTTTGAAAACGCGCTGTAAACGCCGTTTCCCGCAAACCCTCGGTCAACCGCAGCCGCAACATCGCATATTCCGTTTCCCCGCCCGCGGGGATAGCCTCATCCCTTTCTGTCAAAGGGGTATTACCCTCAATAAAAGCATGAATATCCCGCGGATAATACAGTCGCTTTCCGTCAAAAAACGAATGGGCGGCGGGACCGAAGCCGAGATACGGTTCGCCGTTCCAATATTTGAGGTTGTGCCTGCTTTCTTTGCCCGCGTGTGCGAAATTAGAGATCTCATATTGACGGTACCCTTCTGTCTCCAATGCATCCACCGCCGTCAGATACAATTCAGCCGCCGCATCCTCATCCGGCAGCGATAATGTATCCTGCTTTTCAAAATACGGTGTGTGTGGCTCTAATTTTAAAAGGTAAGCCGACACGTGTGAAGCGCCGAGTGATGCACATAAAGCCGCATCCTCTTTTATATGTTCCGCGGTCTGCCCCGGCACAGCAAGCATCATATCCAAGGAAATGTTCGCAATACCCGCCGCTTTCGCATCCGCAACCGCGCGGGCAACATCAGCGGGGATGTGCCGTCTGCCGAGCATTTGCAGCACTGACGGTGAAGAGGATTGCATACCCAGCGAAAGGCGGTTGCCGCCCGCCGCACAGAAGGCATAAAAGGTGTCCTTTAAATCGTCTGCGGGATTGGCTTCAAGAGTGATTTCCGCATCTTGCGGCAGGCTAAAACACGCTCGCGCCGTTTCTGTCAGCCGTGCGATGCGTTTGCCGCCGAGCAATGCCGGCGTGCCGCCGCCGAAATACACTGTATCCGCGTGCATCCCCGCTTTTTTCTGCATTTCACGGATGAGTGCGGCGGTGTAGGCATCCTTCAAACGGTCGTCCGTATCGGCAAGAGAGTAAAAGTCACAGTAGGGACATTTGGATACACAAAAAGGTATGTGTATGTAAATACCGCAGGCCATTTTCACACCTCCTTTATAGCTGAAAAGTCGCCTTATGGGTGATTTGAAGCGACCCCTTTTTAACTATGTTTTATTTTACCATTTTACAGCAGAAAATGCCACTACTTTTTCATGGAGAAACCCGTATTTTTTTCTTGCAATATACCGCAAAAGATGATATGATAAAGTGATATAATGTAGATGTATTATGTATTTATCTAAGGAGGTGGCGTATGGCACTGCAATGGAAAGCGGTTTTACCGCAGGATATGTGTATTTTATCGAGATCTGTTATCAACGAGCAGCTTGCCATGGCAAGCCATCTTCAATTAAAAGTACTGCTGTGGTTTGCGGCAAACGCGTGTGATATCTCCGCTTGCGCGACCGCATTACACAAGTCCGAAGAAGTGATCGAGGAAGCGGCACTGTTTTGGGTAAATAAAGGTGTACTGCTGTCGGATGCTGTGCCAACGGTAACCGAAACGCGCACACCCGCCACGCCGGTGGAGGAACCCCCCGCCGTTGCTCCCGCCGTCCGTCCGCTCCCCGTCAAGCCGCAGATGAAAGAGGTCATCGAAAGGCAGAAAAGTGATCGCGCCTTTTCACAGCTTTTGCAGGATGCGTCCGTGCGCTTGGGGAAACCCATCTCCCACGGCGATATGGAAACGCTATTATATCTTTACGATACTGCGGGTATGCCCGCCGGCGTTATCCTGATGGCAATCGGCTACGCAGTCAGCCGCGGCAGTGCCAACATGCGGTACGTGGAAAAGGTGGTGTTAGGCTGGCAGGACAGCGGTATTTTAACCATTGCGGCCGCCGAGGAGAATCTGCGGCTGTTGGAAGAGATGGACGATGCCGCCGTGCGAGTACAAAAAATGACCGGCAAGGCGCGTGCGCTCGACTACCGTCAGCGCGGCATGGCGCATACATGGTTATATGTGTGGCACTTGCCGGAGGATATGATACATCTCGCGATCGAGCAGGCGACGAAAACCACCAAGCCGCTCATCCCGTATGCCAACAGCATTTTGGCACGGTGGTATGAGGAAGGTGTTCGTGATCTCACCGCTGCCGCCGCGACCTTGACAGCACAAACACCCGCCGCGCGTCGCCGGGGCCAACAGGAGCAGACCTCTCTTGATCTGCCGGAATACGAAAAAATGCTGGAAGACTACGTGCCTTCCATGCCTGCCAAAAAACGAAAGGAGTGATCCGC
Organism: Acutalibacteraceae bacterium; assembly: GCA_045638005.1. GTDB lineage: Bacteria > Bacillota > Clostridia > Oscillospirales > Acutalibacteraceae > URNF01. Next base: position 35,486 of record JAZUAN010000059.1, read on the forward strand.
TGTGGGATACAGCCGCGAGGTATATGCAGATGCTATGCAGGAACTGGAAAATCGACGCACCCGTGCGGTGGCTTCTTCTGCTGCTTTTCGCCGTGAAATGACCGATCGGTATCCCCGATTGGGTGTGATTGAAAACGCTTTGGCGGATACCGGTGCTAAACTCTCCCGCGCCATCCTTTCTGGCGGGGATATCGACACCGCCGTTGCCGCTATCAAGGATGAAAATCTTTCTCTGCAAAAAGAGATGGCGGACATTCTCAAAAAGGACGGCTGCACCGCTGTCAACTTTGATCCGCAGTATACCTGCCCTACTTGCAGCGATACCGGTTATGCGGGCGGTAAGATGTGCGGTTGCTTGTTAAATCTGTTGCGAGATTTATCTGCAAAACAGGTGTGCAAGGGGCTGATGACCTCTCCCACCCGCTTTGAGGATCTGGATCTCTCGTTTTACGACAATACGCCCGCCGAAGGGCGCGGTATTTCTGCCAGAGAGCGTATGCGGCGGATATTTGATTATTGCCGCGAATATGCCGAAAACTTTGACTGTGCTTTACCGTCCTTGCTGCTGCGCGGTCCCACCGGCACCGGCAAGACCCACGTCTCGCTCGCCATCGCCGCAGGCGCTGCCAAAAACGGTTTTTCGGTGCTGTATCAACCCGCGGGAAAACTGTTCACCGCGTTGGAGCGCGAGCATTTTGGCAAACAAGCCGGCGACACCGAAGGACTTGCACTCAGCTGTGATCTGCTGGTATTGGATGATCTGGGCACGGAATTTGATACTACCTTTACAAACGCTACGTTATACAATATCATCAACACCCGCATGTTGGATGGGCTGCCCACCATCATCAGCACCAATTTGACGCAAGAAGGCTTATTACAGCGATACGGTGACCAGATCACCTCACGCATCACCGGTGCATACGAGCCGCTTTTATTCGTGGGCAAAGATATCAGACAACAAAAACGCGCACGCGATATGGCGCAGGCATAAAGGAGAACGTATTATGGATAATCAAAAACTTTGTATGAGCTGTATGCGTCCGCTGTCCGAGACGGATACTACTTGCCCGCATTGTAAATATACGGTCGGGAAACAAAACCCTGCCGGCTATCTGTCTGCCGAGACGGTGCTGCAAGACCACTATATCGTAGGGCGCGCACTCGGCTCTTATGGTGATGCCTGCATTTATATGGGCTATGATAAGATGCTCAAAAGCGCGGTGTTTATCCGCGAATTCTTCCCCGCTGATTTCTGTGAGCGCACAGAGGAAAACGCTGTTGTGCCGGTTGCCGGTAAAGAAGAAGATTTTGAAGCCTGCCGCGAAAGCTTTTATGCCAATGCGCGCGCACTGGCAAAACTGAAAGATCTGCCCTCCTTGTTGCCGCTGTATGATATTTTCGCCGACAACGATACGGTGTATGCCGTATACGATTATTGCGAGGGATATTCGCTTTCCCGCGAACTCAAAGCCCGCGGCGGTCGTATGCCGTGGACAGAGGTGCGCCCGCTGTTTATGCAGTTGATGACCTCTATCTCCGCATTACATCGCGCAGGGGTATATCATCTCGCTATCAGTCCCGAAACCATTTTAGTAGGCGAGGACGGCAAACTGCGTCTGCGCAGCTTTGCTATTCTGCAGGCGCGCCGCGCCGGCACTCCTATTAAGCCGCGCTTTTCGCCCGGCTTTGCCGCACCCGAGCAGTATACTGCGAACAAGGAATGCAGCGCACCCGCAGATGTGTACGGTCTTGCCGCCACTATCTTTACCGTCCTGACCGGAAACGTGCCGCCGGAGGCACCTCGCCGCGCACACGGTTCGCAGGATCTGTTCCTGCCCGCAGAGGTTGCGGATGAACTGCCGGAGGGCGTAAGTCTTGCCTTGTTCAATGCTTTGCAGACCGATCCTGCAAAGCGTCTCCAAACAGTAGACGCCCTGCGCAACGCGCTTTCCTCCGAGCCGGCTATGAATGCCCTTTTGGAGGATGCTGCCCAAGAGCAGGTCGAAGAAAAGCCCAAGGAAAAGAAAAACCACTATCCGCTGTATATCGGCATTTCGGTATTTGTCATCTTGGCAATTGCCGCCGGTATTTTACTGTGCGTACTGTTCCCCGAATATGCACCGCAGTTGGGTAACGATACCAAGGAAACAACACCCACTTCTCAGGGAACCACCACCAAGCCCACCAAAAAAACCACCACCTACGTGGATCCCGAAAGCGTGTATTCCGTTCCGAATATGGTGGGCAAAAACTATTTCTCCGAGAAAAACAATACCATGACCGGAGATTTTCAATTGCAGGTCTCGTACATGAAATACGACAACGAGAACGTGAAGGGCACCATTCTGTCGCAGGAACCCAAAGAAGGTACCAGCGCGAAGGCAGGCGCCACTATCACGGTGGTTATCAGCATGGGTTCTGAAGACTTGACAGTACCGGATGTCGCCGGCTGGCCGCAGGAATACGCCACTAAGTATTTGGAAGCGCTTGGCTTTAAAGTAGATGTGCTACTCGTCAATGTTTCCGAATACGATAAAGGTATAGTAGAAGGCACCGATCCGCTTCCTGAAACCGCATTGGGCGTAGGCGACACCGTCACCCTGCGCGTGAGCAACATGGAACAGGAAGATCCTACCGCCCCGTCTGACATGGAAGACATCGACGGTAACGATGAAGAGATTGATGACAACGCTGAAGGCGTTGATACCGAAGAATAAGAAAGGATAAATCACATGGCACAAGTAGTACCCTACCGCGCGTTACGTTTCACCGAGAAAGCGGGCAGCATCGCACAGCTGACCTGTCCGCCGTACGATATCATCTCGGAGGAACAGCGCCAAGCATTTTTACAGCAAAACCCCAATAATATCATCCGTTTGGAATTGCCGCGTGATGGCAAGGAGCCTTATAAAGTTGCCGGAGATATTCTGCACCATTGGCTCGAAGACGGTGTGTTACAGCAGGACGATGCACCCGCTTTTTATATCTACGACATCACCTTTGATGTAGATGGTGAAAAGCATATCACCGGTCTTGTAGGCAGGGTGCACTTAGAAGAATTCGAAAAAGGGATCGTGCTGCCGCATGAATTTACCCTTTCCAAAGCGAAAGCGGATCGCTTGCAATTGATGCATGCCACCGGCTGCAATTTCAGCAACATCTATTCGCTATATCGCGACGATGACCCTGCATCTCCCATCCACGACGTTATGCAACTCGCAAAGGATGCTGCTTTGGTGCACTCCCTGACCGATGAGGCGGGACTCACCCATCGCTTATGGGTGTTAACAGATGAAAGCAAGACTGCCGCCATCACCGCGGCGTTTGCTGATTTAAAATTGTATATCGCCGATGGACATCACCGCTATGAAACCGCGCTCAACTATCGCAACGAGCTGAAAACGAACGGAAAGTGGCAGGAGGATGCGGATTACTGTATGATGATGCTGGTGGAGATGAGCCACCCCGGCTTGGTGGTATTCCCCACCCACCGCATTGTGCGCGACCTCCAAAACTTCTCCTCCGAAAAGCTGCTGACCGCTTGTGCCGAATACTTTGATGCACAGGAAATGCCGCTTTGCGCATTGCAGGCAGGTCTCGACGCCGCTTACAAGGCGGAGAAAAAAGCGTTCGGGTTTTACGATAAGACTCGCGCGGTGCTGTTGACCCTCAAAGATACCGCTGTGATGGATACGCTGCTGCCCGACCTTTCCGCCACCTCCCGTCAGTTGGATGTGACCGTACTGCATGCGCTGATTTTAGAGCGTCTGCTCGGTATTGATAAGGAAAATATGGCAAATCAAATAAATCTCACCTACACCCGCGATACGGATGAAGCGGTAGGTGCGGTGGATGACGGTAAAGCTAACTGCTGTTTCCTGCTCAACCCCACCCGCGTATCCGAAATCCGCGACGTAGCAGCTGCCGGAGAAAAGATGCCGCAAAAATCGACATATTTCTACCCGAAACTGATCACCGGACTGACTATGAATAAAATTCTGTAAACTGAAATACACCGGATGTACACAAAATTCTTTTATACTGACTTAGATGAACTTAAATACATAATTCACGTTTGAATAGGAGGAAACATTGCAAATGATCGAGGTGCAAAACCTGACTAAGCATTATGGCTCTCACTGTGCGGTGGACCATATCAGCTTTAAAGTCAATGAAGGCGAGATCCTCGGATTTCTCGGCCCCAATGGTGCCGGCAAATCCACCACTATGAACATCCTTACGGGATATCTTTCTTCCACCGATGGTTCGGTAAAGATCGGCGGCTATGATATTCTGGAGGACCCCAACGCGGCAAAAGCCAATATCGGCTACCTGCCGGAGCTGCCCCCGCTGTACATGGACATGACCGTGCGCGAATATCTGGACTTTATGTACGATCTCAAAAAATGTAAGCTTCCTCGTGCGGAGCACATTGCGGAGATCTGCAAAATCATGAAGATCGAGGATGTTTTCGGCAGATTGATTAAAAACCTTTCCAAGGGTTATAAACAGCGTGTCGGCATGGCACAAGCCCTCATCGGCAACCCGCCGGTGCTGGTGCTGGACGAGCCCACTGTGGGTCTTGACCCGTCCCAGATCATCGAGATCCGTTCGCTGATCAAAGCGCTGGGCAAGCGTCACACCATCATCCTGTCCTCCCACATTCTGCCGGAGGTGCAGGCGATCTGTGATCGTTTGGTCATTATCAGCGGCGGCAAGATCGTCGCGGACGATACCGCTGAAAATCTCACCCGCACCCATTCCTCCGACCGTCGCTTGATGGTGCGTGTCGCAGGTCCTGCTTTCGAGGTAGAAAAGCTCATCCATGGTATCGAAGGCGTGAAATCCGTAAGTGCGCTCACCTCCCGCGAGGCAGGTACCACCGATTTCGCTATTGAAATCAAGGAAGGCGCGGATATCCGCTACACCTTGTTCGAGAGACTGGCAGATCGCAACTTCGCGCTGCTGTCCTCTCATTCCATGGAGAAATCCCTTGAGGATATCTTTATGTCCCTTACCAGTGAAAACTTTGCAAACAAGAAAGGAGGCAGCCGTAAATGAGCGCAATATTCAAAAAGGAATTCCGTTCCTATTTTACGTCCCCTATCGGCTATGTTGTTTTAGCGATCATGTTCTTGTTCGCCGGCTTCTCCTTTTTTATGTACAATTTGTCCTACGGCATCATTTCGCTCAGCTATGTGTACCAAAGTCTGTACACGATCAATTTGCTGTTAGTGTTGCCGGTGCTGACCATGCGTTTATTCAGTGAGGAAAAACGCCAAAAGACCGATCAGGCGTTGCTCACCGCTCCCGCCTCCCTTTCCGGCATTGTGCTGGGCAAATTCTTTGCCGCACTCGTGCTGTTTGCGCTGGGTCTTTCTATCACACTGGTGTTTGCGATTATCATCGCATTCAAAGCCACCCCTCAATGGATGGTTATTATCGGTAACTATCTCGGTATGCTGCTGCTTGGCGGTATGATCATTGCGATCGGCATGCTGGTGTCTGCGCTTACCGAAAGCCAGTTCATTGCGGCGCTGAGCACCTTCGGTATCTCCTTTATGCTGATTTTGATGGACAACTTCAACTCTATCTTCTCCGGTGTTACCTGGATCAACACTATTATTTCTTTCGTGTCCATCAACGCGCGTTACTACAACTTTACGTCCGGCCTTATCAACTATGACGACCTTATCTTCTTCCTCAGCATGCAGGCATTGTTCATTTTCCTGACCATCCGCATGCTCGACCGGAAGAGATGGAACTGAAAGGAGGCGCCATATCGCTATGAATAAAGAGAACATACAGCCCGCGGAAACGCAGGCAGAAGAAATCACGCAAGCCGTCGAAGAACAGGCTGCGGTTGAACTTACAGATACCCAAACAACCGAAAAGAAGGAAAAACCGGCGCGCTCTGCGGATGTCCTCCGCCGTCTGCGTTACGGTCGCACCGCAAAGCTGCTGACCATAGGTGTGGTTATCCTCACCCTCATGTTCAATATTGTGTTTTCCATCCTGGGAGATCGTTTTTCGCTGACGCTGGATCTTTCCAGAGATAAAGTGTTCACCCTCAGCGATGAAAGCATTTCCATCGCCGAGTCGCTCTCCCGTCCGGTGGAGATCGTGGTGTTTGCATCTGAGGAAACCTTCTCCAACGTACAATCTGAAGACTCCGTCGCTTTTTCCGGCGGCATGACGCAGATCGCTACCGTGCTGTCCGAGTTTTATAATGCTACCAAGCACTACAACACGCTGACCGACGGCAAGGTTACCACCACCTACATTGATATGAACCGCAACCCCACCGCGGTGACCCAATACAGCAATTACAAAAAAGATGAAGCGATTGCAGAATATGACATTCTTTTCATCAGCGATGCACAAAGCAAGGTCATCAATATGAACGAAAGCCTTTTCACCTACGATGCCAGCGAATATTATTCCTCCGGTGTGCTGAACATTGAATCTACCGTTGAGCAGGCGCTTGCTACCAACCTCAAAGCTGTGCAGAGCACAAAGGCGCAGGTCATCACCTTCGCGACCGGCTACGAAGAGGACACCAACACCTTACTTGGATTGCAGGATCTGTATAAGCTCAACGGCTATAACGTTGAGGAGGTCAATCTGACCAGATCCTCCGAAATCAATGCCAACACCGTATGCCTGGTCATTCCCGCTCCCACCAAGGATTATTCTGCAGAAACCATCGAAAAGCTGCGCACTTGGTTGCATAATGACGGTAAAGAAGGCCGCAACTTAATGGTGTTCACCGATGCGTATGCGGATTGCAAGAATTTGTATGAGTTCCTCAACGTGGAATACGGCTTGGAGGTTACCGATAATCTCGTGTATGAAAACGATCTTAACAAGATGTATGCATACAACCCCTACTACGCCTACTCCACCATTGTTACCGGCGATTACACAGCCTCCTGTGGTGGCGGCGACGTGCTGGCAGGCTTTACCCGCCAAATCATCCCCCATTGGGAAGAACAGACTGAGAAAAGCGTACAATACAGCGTTAATTTGGTAACCTTCTCTGAGGAGGCACAGATCATTCCGGTTAACAATGTCGACGCAGAGTCTACCCAAATTCCAGAGGGTACTGACTACGACGGCACCATCATCGGTATGGCAGTTGCCGTAAAAGAAGATTATCAGAACGCGTTGCAGGTAGCTACCACCACCAAGGTAGCCGTGTGCGGCAGCTCGTATATACCGCACCAGGTCTTCACCTCCATGAGCACCTCGGACAACGAAGCGCTTCTTTTGGACAGCATGGCGAAGATCACCGGCAATACCACCTCTGTTAATATCTCCTCTAAATCTTTGTCAGAAGAAACTATCAGCTTCTCCACTACCACGCAGATCTTTGTGGGACTGGGCATCTTTACTGTTCTGCTGCCGCTCATCCTGCTGATTGTCGGCTTGGTCGTGTTCCTAAAAAGGAGGCATTTATGAGCACCGAGATGTCAAAAGACGAACTGAACCTCGAAGAAAATACCATCGCTAAGACGGAGGAAATCTCCGTTCCGGCAGACCCCTTTGCTGCTTTCGCTAATCCCGAAATACGCACCAAAGAGGATCTGGAGGGTGACAAAAAAAAGAAAAAACGCATCTTGCTGATTTCTTTGATTTCCGTGTTCGTGCTGCTTGCCGCTGTCATCGTGCTGCTGGTATTCGTTTTCCCAAAAGAGGTGGAAGAAACCCCCGAAGACACCGCGACAGACACTTCGGTGGTATTGTTTGACAAAACCAATGCAGACGGCAGCAACGCCATCGCTTCTGCCGTTTTCAAGAGCAAGGATGACACGGTAGAAATCGTCAGCAAGGACGGCAAGTTGTATGCCAAAGGCTATGAGGATCTCACGGCACACGCTATCAATATTAAGGATCTGCAAACATTGCTGACCAAAATGACCGCCTTAGAATCCATCGGCACGGTCTCCACGCTGGCGGATTTCGGCTTGGATAAGCCGCAGCTGACCGCTACCATCACCTACAACGATGGCTCCAAAAAGGTGTTGGAGATCGGTAATATGTCTCCCGATCAAGCCGGTTATTACATTCGCGAGCAGGACAGCATGGAGTTGTATATCTTAGATATCAACGACTTTGCGATCCTTTCGATGGATTCACTCGATTATATCAGCACCACCGTATTCTCCGAACCGGTTATTGAGAGTAGCGAAGAAGCGGAAACTGATGTTGTTTTACGCAAAATGACCTTGGGCGGCACGGCGCAAAACGGCAAGGATTTCTCCTTCCGCTTGGTGACCTCCGAGGATGACGAGACCTTTATTTATTACAGTTATATTATTACCGAGCCATATCTCAAAGGTTCCAATTCCGCTTATGACACCGATCTCGACGCCTTCACCACGCTCACCGCTTCTTCCGTAATAGCGACACATCCTACCGCAGAGAAACTCAAAGAGTACGGTCTTGATAATCCCTATTCCATCCTGACCTTCACGCTCGCTAAGCGCACCTCCATTTCCGGTGATGATGGCTCCGGCAACACCGTTTCGGTCACTACTCATGACGATCTCATAGAGCACACCTTGCGTTTGAGCAAGGCGAACAGTGACTATTATTACGCAATGATAGACGATAAACCGATCATCTATCTGGTGCCGGTTGCAGATATTCCTTTTGCGACCATGCAGTACGACGATTTTGCCGATACGCTGCTGTTCTTGGAGGATATCACGCAGATGGGTATGTTCAAGGTGAAGTCGCCCGAAAAAGAAACCGTTTTTGAGTTAGAGCATTTCGACAACATTACGGATACTGCGAAGAATCTGGTCGTCACCGTAGGTGACAAGACCTACGACACCATGGATTTCCGTTATCTGGTCAATAATTTCATGGACATCAAGCGGCACAGCGCCCTCACAAAAGAGGTGGACGGCTTACCGCTCAAGTTGGAAATCGGTATCTATCACCGCGAAAAAAACGAGCCCACGCTCACCGTGAAGTTCTACGAGGTATCCAGCAATCTGTATGCTGCGGTACTCAGCAACGGTGAAAAATACCAGGTAAAGGCCAGCAAAGTCAACTTTGTAATTGAACAGTATGAAAATTATCTGAACGGAAAAACCGTATTACGCTAAACTCTTGTCAACACATTTTATGTTTTACATAAAATGTGTTGACTTTTTATTTTGAATCGTGGTAATATATAGTAGAATGTTTTTACAAAGGATGAATAGGTTATGAAAAGATTTATTTCAGTAGCGTTAACCTTTCTATTGCTCTTGGGTGTTTTTGCGGGTACTTTTAGCGTGAGTGCTGCCACCGAAGAGGATATTATCAAAACCCTCAGCGAGTCTCCTGTTTACAAACACATTTCCGGCGACATCACACAGCTTGCGCGCAGCATGGATGCGACCGACGAACAGTTGGATGCGCTGCACGACATTGCCAAACGTTTTGCGGCTATGAAATTCTCCAGCAACGCCCCCTCTGCCCACAAATATACCGCCGCGGAGATCAAAGCGGTTCTTGCACTGGTTGATGAAGCCTGCGATGTGTTGGGATATACCTATACTTTCGTTCCCAGCGACGACCCCAAGCATGTCCGTGACTTCGTGCTTGAAGTATATGATGCAAACGGCATGGTGTACTGCTTTGACGGCGACATCATTGCAAAAACCGGCGGCGACCAGAACGCTCTGTATATCGCCATCGCGGCTTGCGGTTGCCTGCTGCTCGCCGGTGCTGCTATCGTTGCCAAAAAACGCAGCAAAGCCGTATGAAAAGGTTACACATTTCAAAAGATATGAAAAAAACGGGCAAGCAGATCCTTCTGCTTGCCCTGCCTTATCTTTTGACATTTTTTGCGGTAGGGTGCCTCGCATTCAGCGGTGCTTCCATGCTCAAACAAGCGATTGAGAATTCTGTGCTCACCACCTTGTTTAACGCACCGGAACTGACCGATCAACCCGAAAAAGAGATCGAACATATCACCTTAGAGGGCGACACAGTTTCCATAGACGAGTTTCCGATGCTCAAATGGGGTGATAAATGGGCGACCCTCTCGGTGGATGAAATGCCCGAAGCCAGTATCAACGGCGCAGAGGTGTTTGTCGGCGACAACCCCGCTATCTTGAAAAAGGGTGTCGGCAAATATTTCGGCTCGTATTTCTGCGGTGAGGGTAAAAAAATCGTGATGTCCGCTCACGTAACCAAAGCGTTTTATTGTCTGGAAGATATGCAGGTCGGATACACGGTGCGTGTGCATACGGTATACGGCGAATATGTCTACAAGGTGGACGAGATCTTTTTGTTTACCGTAGATGACAAGCATGTGGTACTGGATCCCGCAGAGCAGGAGGAGTTGCTTTTATACACCTGCTATCCCCGCGGCGTCGGCTACCGCAGTCAGCGGGTGGGCGTGCGCTGCAGTAAAGTGTCGGGGGTGGATTTCAGATGAAAAAACGGCGCGCCCTTCTTACGATATGTAAAGTGCTGCTGTGTTGCTTGTTTGTCCCCGCGCTGATCGCCACGATTTTCAGTATTTCAGTCTGCCGTATGTTTGATGTAAACGCGGTGGAAAAGCAGCTGCAAAAACAAGGTTTTTATGCCATTGCTCCTGCAAAGGTCGAGGAAAATATCAGCAATCTGCAAGGTGTGATCGGCATTGAAACAAAGGATATCCTTGCCGTCATTCCGGACGAGCAGGTGCGCATTTTGTTAAAGCAGTATACAACCTCTGTAAGTGAGACCTTGCTTTTGGGCAAGGAGGATACCGCTGAGATTCATTTCACTTCGGATGAACTGTATAATTTAGTTTGCACCGTCATCACAGCCGAGCAGTATAAAAACGATACCGTACAGATGCAAGAGGATCGCAAGGCTATCTACGCCGATCTAACTGCCGAAGTCAACAATACGTTATCCTTCTTCCCGCAAACGCTGTACGCTTCTGTCACCGAAATTTTAGAGAATGCGGGCTTTGATTTAAATACCGTATACGCCGCTGTGAATACCGTGCGCCACTTAACCCTACCTTTGCTTTTGGGGACGCTGGTGCTTTTAGTCGGTATCTTTCTGTGCGGATGGTACAATAAACCGCGCGCGCTGCGCACGGTTGCAGGTTGCGCCTTTATCACCACATCGGTATTTTTCCTGCTTTCAATATTTGTACGCAGCTACCCGTTGCTTGACCGTCTCAGTCTGTCGGACGGTCTGCTCAGACGGTATGTGCTTGCCGTTTTCAATAATATGGGAAACAGCATTTTCCTTTCGGTAACCGTCGCCTTTGTGATCGCCACCTTACTGCTGATCGCCGCAATTGCATGGGAAGTAATTGCAAGCAAAAACAATACTTGCACGCAGGTTGAAACTGTGATAGAATAATTGTCAGTACGCAAAAAGGAGTTTTCATCATGTCCGGACATTCTAAGTGGAACAACATTAAACGTAAAAAAGAAAAAACCGACGGTCAAAAAGCTAAAATCTTCACCAGAATGGGTCGTGAGATCGCGGTAGCCATCAAAGAGGGCGGCAGTGCTGATCCCTCCTCCAACTCAAAGCTTAAGGACGCAATCGCAAAAGCGAAAGCCAATAACGTGCCCAACGATAACATCGACCGCATCATCAAAAAAGCGGCAGGCGACAGCAACGCAGATTCGTATGAGGCGCTGCAGTACGAGGGATATGGTCCTTGCGGTATCGCGGTCATTGTAGAGACTCTCACCGACAACCGCAACCGCACCGCCGGCGAAATGCGGCACTATTTTGATAAATGCGGCGGCAACCTGGGCCAGACCGGTTGCGTCTCGTTTATGTTCAATAAAAAAGGCGTTTTGGCCATTGAAGCGGAAGGCTTGGATGAAGACACCGTGATGGAACAAGCGCTGGAAGCGGGTGCTTCCGACTTCAACACTGACGGCGACATCTATGAGATCGTCACCGAGCCGGAGGATTTCTCCGCTGTGCGCGACGACCTCGAAGCAAAAGGCTACACCTTCGTTTCCGCCGAGGTGGAAATGGTGCCGGATATGCTTTCCACCATTGATGATCCCGCTGCTGCCGAAAAGATGGAAAAGCTGCTGGATATGTTGGAGGATAACGACGACGTACAAAACGTCTGGCACAACTGGGATCGCCCCGACGACGAATAAGAATGATGTAAGAGGGAATGATTTGTAAAAATCATTCCCTCTTTTTTTATAATCCACTTGACAATTGAACAGGTATTCAACTATACTATAAACAGTTGAATATCTGTTCAATTGTTTTGGAGGTAAAAATGGCAAAAAATACATTTTCCTGTGATTGCAATGTGGTACATCACGACACGGTAAAAGCGGTGCGCGAAAAGATGCTGATCGATGAGGTGTATGCGCAGGTAACCACCTTTTTTAAGGTGCTGGGTGATCCTACACGCATGCGCATTATCTGGGCATTGGACCAAGGTGAGCTTTGCGTGTGTGATATTGCAAATATCCTTGGCATGACTAAATCCGCGGTATCCCATCAGCTGGGCACTTTGCGGAATGCACGTCTGGTTAAATGTCGAAAGGACGGCAAATCCGTGTACTATTCGCTTGATGACGACCACGTAAAACAGATGATAAAAGCAGGCATTGAACACACACAGCATCAGTAAAAGGAGTTTTGAATATGGATATCATTTGTAAGATCACCGGTATTGACTGCCCCAACTGCGCAGCAAAACTGGAAAGAAAGCTACAAAAACTGGACGGCGTGGAAAATGCTGTCATCAATTTTATGATGGAAAAGCTGTTTTTGGAGTGTGCTGAAGAAAACCAAGCGGCTGTCATGCAGGCGGTGGAAAAGGCGGTCACCAAATTTGAAAGAGACGCAAAAGTCACCCGCCTGTGAGGTAATGATATGAAAAAAGAACTTGGTCCTATCGTTGTTTGCGTTATTATATTGATAGGCGCGCTGTGTTTTCCACCCGAATTTCTCTATTTGCGGTTGTTCTTATTTATTACCGCATACCTTGTAGTAGGTGCAAAGGTGCTCAAAGAGGCGGTTGAAGGCATTTTTCACGGTGAGGTGTTTGATGAAAACTTCTTGATGGCACTTGCCACCGTGGGTGCTTTCGCGTTGGGTGAATATACCGAAGCGGTCGCCGTTATGCTGTTTTATCAGGTGGGCGAAATGTTCCAAAACTATGCGGTACGCCGCTCACGCAAGTCTATTGCGTCTTTGATGGATATCCGACCCGATTACGCGATGCTATTGCAGGAAAACGGCAACGCTGTCAAGGTATCCCCCGAGGAAATCAAAATAGGTGATCGTATTCGCGTAACCCCGGGTGAGAAGATAGCGCTGGATGGCACAATCATTGACGGCAGTGCACAGTTGGATACTGCGGCACTCACCGGCGAAGCGATGCCGCGTACGGTGCATGCGGGAGATACGGTGCTCAGCGGTTGCATCAACCTATCGGGTGTGTTGACCATAGAAGTCGGTAAAATTTTTGGGGAATCCACCGTCAGCAAGATCCTACAGCTGGTGGAAAATGCCGCTATCCGCAAAGCAAAAGCGGAAAACTTCATTTCCAAATTTGCCGCTGTGTATACCCCTATCGTGGTGATCGCGGCTGTGGTGTTGGCTATCCTGCCGCCGCTGCTTATTTCAGGACAAAGTTTTTCCAGTTGGATCTATCGCGCGCTGACATTTTTAATGGTATCCTGCCCCTGCGCGTTGGTCATCTCAGTACCGCTCACCTTTTTCGGCGGCATCGGCGGCGCATCCAAAGCGGGTATCCTCTTTAAGGGCGGCAACTATATTGAAGCGCTCGCCTCTGCTAAAATTGCGGTATTCGATAAAACAGGTACCCTGACACAAGGCACCTTCATGGTGCAGGAGATCTCCCCTATCGGCATCTCCAAAGAAGAGTTGCTATACTATGCCGCGCATGCAGAAGGCTTTTCCTCCCACCCCATTGCCGTATCCCTTTTGGAAGCCTACGGACAACCCATCCAAACGGATATCGTGCTAGATGTTACCGAGACAGCCGGACATGGTATTGCCGCCACCGTAGGCGAAAAAACGGTGCTTGTGGGCAGCGCGCGGCTGCTGCAAGCAGCAAATATTGACGTCCCCGTCATAAAGATTATCGGGACGGCGGTTTTTGTAGCAATAAATGGTGCATACGCGGGATATATCCGCATTGCCGACATGGTTAAAGCGGATGCCCAAAACGCCGTAAAAGCCTTAAAATCGGCTCATATTCGCACAGTGATGCTCACCGGCGATAACCGCAAGACCGGTGAAGCGGTGGCAAACGCGCTCGGTATTGACACGGTGTATGCCGAACTGTTACCGGGCGATAAGGTGGAAAAGGTAGAGAAACTGCTTGCTGAGAAATCCCATAAGGAGAAGCTGTTATTTGTAGGTGATGGCATCAACGACGCACCGGTTTTGGCGCGTGCGGATATCGGTATTGCCATGGGCGGCAGCGGCAGCGATGCCGCCATTGAAGCCGCCGACGTAGTACTGATGACCGATGAGCCGACAAAGCTTATCACCGCTATCCAAATTGCCAAAAAGACCCGCCGTATTGTGCGACAGAACGTGGTGTTCGCATTGTCTGTGAAGATCGCGGCGCTGATTTTGAGCGCTTTTGGTCTTGTCGGCATGTGGGCAGCGGTCATTGCCGACGTCGGTGTGTCGGTGGTCGCCATTTGTAATGCGCTGAGGATGTTAAAAAACAACTAAAAAAACAAGAGAGATGCAGAGCATCTCTCTTGTTTTTTTATGCATTGGGATTTTTCCAATCAAAGATCAATTCGGGTTGTTCAAACGGGGTTTCAAAGAAGGTATCCTCCAGCGGCTCGCCGTTACGCACGTGGCAGATAAGGCTCGCCAAACGGCGTGCATCACTCACATCATGCTTGTGATAACCGCGGCGGTAGTACCAATAAAGGTTATCCTCAACACCCAGCATTTTGTATACTTCTTTTGCTGCCATGGTGGTTTGCCAAGAGCCAATAGGATTGGTCCAGATATCGCTCGCTGCTTCTGCGATCATCAGCACACGAGGCGCCACCATTGCTTTAAGAAAATGACAGTCAAACGGCAACTCTGCTTCGCGATTTGCATAGTCCTTGAGCTCCGGTCCAAACCAGAACGGGAAATTCTTGCTAACGTCGGCAAGCGTTTCGTTGCGATGAACCTGGCCATTCTCCTGCACCGCCGACATATGAATGCGATAGCAACTGCAAGAGGCGGCGTTGGACTCATTGGGCGCGACAATGGTCGCACGCTCATCCAACACACCCGCCAGCATAGCCGTTTTGGCGCCGCGAGAATGTCCGGTAAATACGAGGGTAGAAAAATCAAAGGTGCCTATTTTTTCGAGTGCATCCACGCAACGGGAGAAACCCCACGCCCATGCACCGATTGCACCGAAAGTCTTGTCCGGGTAGGTTTGGTATAGCGGTCCCGCTTTCACGCGTTCCTCGCCCTGCACATCATGCACGATCTCGGTGCGGTTAAATACACAAAAAGCAATACCTTTGCTTGTGAAGTTTTCAATAAATGCCTTATCACACCAACCATCAAAGCAACCGTCTCCGTCTACGACCACCGGCCACGGACCATTGCAATCCGGAATGAACACACGCATACAAAAAGTCACCGGATTTTCTCTTGTGCCGGTGTGAATGCGATAAGAACTGCTTCTGCCCCTACCACCGCGATAGAGGATTTCCACCTCTAAAAATTCAGGGGCGGGCGGTTGTGTGCCGTATTGCAGTTCAATAACATCCTTGTACATTTCCGCACGGCGATCTGCCCACTTCTCAGGGGTGTTTGCAATTGTACCATCTTTGCAGATAAAAGGATTGGGCAGCTTTCCCAAAACCTCGTATTCAGTCACTTTGATAAGGCTTCTGTCAAAATCACAAGACATGTGTACCACTCCTTTTTTTGTCACATTATAACACATCTTTTTTAGAATTGCAACAACCAAAATACACCTTGATATTTTACCGAAAATTGCAAAAGAAGGCTTGACACAAAACATAGAATGTATGAAAATAAGCGGAAAAAGTCATAGTAAAAAAAGGGAGAGATATGTATGTCAGAAAAGAAAATCAGTATTGCAATCGGTCGTCTGCAGGAAATGTTCGGCAATATGCGCGCTATCGAGATTGCTGCCGAAATCGGCGCGGATGCTATCGACTTTAGCACCTGCGGCAAGCAGTTTGACTATCGCGATTCCAAATCCATTTTCAGCAAGAGCGATGAAGAGATCGTCGAATACTTCACCGCTATCAAAAAACGTGCGGACGAACTCGGACTGATCATCGGACAGACTCACGGTCGCATCGCCAGTCTCAAACCCGATCCCGATTGGAACGAAGCGGAGATCAAAAATGCGCGCATCGACTGTCTGGTCGCCAAAACGCTGGGCGCTCCCATTTGTATTATGCATGCCGTCTCCACCCTTTGGTTTGGTCCCGAATTGGTGGTAGAAACTGCCGCATTTGCGATCAAGGTGTTGCGCAATATGCTGGAGAAACATTATAACAAATAAGCCTATAATAAAAAAGCGACAATCACACAAATGTGATTGTCGCTTTTTGTTTATTTCTGTGGCTCGAAAAACGCTACCGCGATGGCGCCGGGTCCTGCATGAGTGCCGATGGTACCGCCAACCGTTCGCACCGGTAAGGCATCTGTCTTGCCTTCCCAAATGGGCCTGCTGTCTTCTATATACTGTCGGAGTAACGTGTCGTCATTGCCGGTATATCCGAGAAAATACGGCATATCAAAATCAAAGCCGCCCGCTTTTTCAATCTCCTCAATGAGCAGGTTGTTGCCCGCACGCGAGCCGCGCGCTTTACCCAGCATCACGATCTCGCCGTCCACCACCGCCACGACCGGCTTAATGGACAGCAATCCGCCCGCAAACGCCACCGTCGCAGAGATGCGACCGCCTTTTTTGAGATATTCAAGCGTATCTAATAACGCGACCACATGGATACGCGTCTTTATCTCATTTAATTTTTCCACGATCTGTAAAGCAGGGAGCCCCGCTTCTACCATCTGCAACGCGCAGGCTACCAGCGCCCGCTCACCGATTGCAACATTAAGGCTGTCCACCACGAACACCTGATCGGGATATTCAGCGGCTGCCGCCATAGCACTCTGGTAGGTGCCAGAAAGTTTGGAGGATAGGGTAATGGCAATCACCGTCTCCCCTGCTTCAACAGCCGCCTTAAAAGCTTCTCCAAAATCGTAAGGTGTCGCCTGACTTGTGATGGGCAGTTCTTTTTCCACGGTCAGTTTTTCATAAAATTCCCGATGGGACAGATCCACAGCATCCCGAAAGCTTTGCTCCCCAAAAGTGATAGTCAACGGCAGTACGGTAAGTCCCTCTATCTTTTCAATGATATCACTACCGGAATCTGTAATAATGCGAATAGCCATAGTGGTCTCCTCTCAAAACAGCGCATCTTCCGCTGCTGCCAATTTTTCATAAATGCGCACAAACGCTTTTGCATCCTCTTCACCAATCAGTCGGACAGCGCGATCTACGATTGCGAGCGAATGGTTATGCACCTCCATAAACTCGGGCAATTTTTCGGCCGCAATCCGCACAAACACCGTGCGTCCATCGGTATCCCCCTTTGTCTTTTGGAGATAGCCTTGCTGCTCCAACGCATCCACCGTACGGTTGACAAGGGATTTGAGCATGTGCGTTTTTTGGATGATCTCTTTGACCGCAATCTCCCCCACGCCATCCTTTTGGAATTGCTCATACGCATACATCAAAACGATCGCTTCGTTATAGGTAAGTCCCGAGGTCATACGGTTATTCTTAATCACACCGGTAAGTCCTACCCAAGCACGCAATATCTGCTCCCGCAAAGCCGCTTGTTCCATTGTATTCCCTCCGCTTAAAAGTTTACTTTGTGAACATTCTAACCATACCACACATCCGCTATCCTGTCAACCGTTTTTATGATTTGCACATCTCTTGACAGCATTAGTATGCACCGTTATAATGGATATACTATACGTAATTCCATTGGGATTAAGGAGAGAATTTGCATTGATACGTTTTAACAATGACTACAACCGCGGTGCACATCCCGCAATCTTAGAGGCGCTGAGTCTGCACAACGGTGAGAGTTTTACCGGTTACGGTCTGGATCCGTTATGCAAAGCGGCTGCCGATGAAATCAAAAAACATCTAAACGGCGCAAATGCGGATGTTCATTTTCTGATTGGCGGTACACAGGTGAATTACACCGCGATCGCGGCGGCGCTGCGCCCCTATCAAAGTGTCATCTCTGCGGACAGCGGACATATTGCTGTACATGAGACAGGCGCTGTAGAAAATACCGGTCACAAAATCACCGCGTTACCTCATGAGAACGGTAAAATCACCGCGGCGCAGATCGAAAGTGAGGCTGTCGCATATAAAGAAAGCGACCTTAAAGAGCACATTGTACAACCGAAAATGGTATACCTTTCTCAGCCCACAGAATGGGGCACTTTGTATACCTTAGAAGAATTGAAATCCATCAGCGCCGTGTGCAGAGCGTATGGGTTATATCTGTTTGTAGACGGTGCGCGCATGGCATACGCGCTCGCCGCGGGAGATGTTACGCTTGCTGACCTCGCAGAACTTTGTGACGCGTTTTACATCGGCGGCACAAAATGCGGCGCGCTGTTCGGCGAAGCGCTGGTGCTCACCCGCCCCGCTCTCAAAGAGCATTTCCGCGCGTATATGAAGCAAAACGGCGCGTTGCTTGCAAAAGGTTGGCTGCTCGGTTTGCAATTTTATACCCTCTTTAAGGATGGACTGTACTTTGAAATCGGCAAAAATGCGATAGCATACGCCAAAGAGATCAAAGCAGCCTTTATGGCAAAGGGCATTCCGCTATATATCGACAGCCCCACCAACCAACAGTTTTTTATGTTGGAGCACACACAGCTGGCAATACTCGCTGAGAATTTCACATTTGAGGATAACGGCAAAGTGGATGATACTCACACCTGCGTGCGTTTCTGCACAAGCTGGAGTACCACTCGTGCTGAGGTGGACGCTTTACTTACCGCCATTGCCGCTTTATAAATAAAAGCACCTGCGCTTAAAGCGTAGGTGCTTTTCATTACTGCTCTTTTTTTAGTTGCGGAATGAACTGTGCGGCGAATTTGCCCTTGCCGCGGTTTTTTACATAGAAAAAGCCGATTACGCTGAATATGGCGGCGCCGATGAAGTTTACAAACATGTCCTTCATAGTATCATGAAGACCGATATCCAGATAGCCGCCAAGTTCCAGCAACCTTCCGTTTATAACCACTTCACCGATACCGTCCACCGTGATGGGGATGTTACTTTTGGTGGCATCCAACATAACGGTGGTGATGGAATGTATCACCGTATCCTTTTGCATATCGGTGTGCAAAAGCATATCCACGCCCCACTCGAAAAACTCCCAGAAAACACCGATGGTCATGGAAAAGCAGAACGCAACGATCGCCAGAAACAGCGGGGACAGGGTGAATTTTACACGCTCGTTGCGGTTTAAAATATCCACCAACGCGAACCCCACCGCAGCAAACAAAAAGCCGTTTATGGTATGCAACATGGTATCCCAAAACGGATATTTGATGTAAAAGCTGTTCATCTCACCCAATATCTCCGCCGCGAAAATGAACAGCAAAATAATCACTTCAAGCGCAGAAGGCAGCGATATCCCGAGATTTTTCTCCAAAAATGCCGGTACCAAAAACAAAACGAGTGACAGCGTGCAGACAAAGAGATTTTCATAATCCCCACGAATAAGCGACAGCACCATGGCAACGATCACGATCGCGCGCAGGATAACGTATACCGCAAAGGTTACTTTATGCGCTTTGATCTCGGATTTTAGATCACGCCATATCATACGCTTTTCTTTCTTTTCTTTCATGTTTTTGCCTCCCTGCCATTCCATAGTAGCATCCGCAAAACAAAAGTCAAGATTTTAGCCTAAAACTTTACTGTTTAGTAACAAATGCTCTTGGAATTTCAGACGTTTTATGCTACTATAATACTATTCTGTAATAAAGGTCGTGTATGCATGTCCATCATTGAATTATTACTGCTTGCAATCGGACTTTCCATGGATGCATTTGCCGTCGCCATTTGTAAAGGTCTTGCCATGCAAAAGGCTACCCTTAAAAATGCATGTACCGTCGGTGGTTGGTTCGGTGGATTTCAGGCGTTAATGCCCTGTATTGGATATTTTTTGGTCAAAATGTTTGAAAAATACATCAACGCCTTTGACCATTGGATCGCGTTTATCCTACTCGCCTTCATCGGCATCGGTATGATTAAAGAGGCGTTCGACTGTGAGGAGTGCGCGGATGCTTCCCTTGCACCCCGCGTCATGTTCACCATGGCGGTTGCCACTTCCATTGACGCATTGGCAGCGGGTGCAACCTTGATCGTCATTCCGACCTTAGGCAAGGTCCTGTTTACCGTGCTCGCGATTGGTGTTATCACCTTTACCCTTTCCGCTATCGGTGTAAAAATCGGTAATTTCTTCGGTACCCGTTGGCGCAAAGGTGCCTCTATTGCGGGTGGTGTCATTCTCATTTTGCTGGGCACCAAAATTCTACTCGAACATCTTGAAATTATTTCCTTATAAGGAGGGTCACTATGTATGCACCCTTCAAAAAAGCGTTACCCGTTTGGGCAGACGGCATGCAGTAAGAGCGCCTTGTTACCCTCGGTCTGCACACCACTCTGATAGGTGGCGCTTACACACTGCGTATCGCTTGCGCAGGTTTTTACCGTCTGTTTGTCAATGACGTATTCACCTACTACGGCCCTGCGCGTTGCGCGGAAGGGTTTTATCGTGTAGATGAACTGCCGCTTGATCTGAAATATGCCAAATTGGTTGTTACTAACGGTGCGTTTGCGATTGACAATTTGCGCATCACTGCACTGGTTTGTCCGCAACCCATCACCGCGAAATACGAGGGTAACGATCCCCAAGTAGCGGCGGTGTTCGAAGCGGCAAAGGAAAGTTTTATCCAGAACAGTTCCGACCTATTTATGGATTGTCCCACCCGCGAACGTGCAGGTTGGCTGTGCGATAGTTTCTTCACCGCGCGCGGAGAGAGAATTCACGGGCGAAAACATTATTGAGTATAACTATTTAGAGAACTATCTGTTGCCCGAGAAATTCAGAGATATGCCGCACGGCATGGTGCCGATGTGCTATCCTTCCGACCATTACAACGGCTCTTTCATCCCTAACTGGGCGATGTGGCTGGTGGTCGAACTGGAAGACCGCTTGCATCGCGTCGGCGACCGCGACTTTATTCTCGCATTCCGCAAACGCGTGTATGATCTCATCGATTGGTGCAAACAATACGAAAATGCGGACGGTTTGCTCGAAAAACTGCCCGGCTGGATTTTTGTGGAATGGTCGATGGCAAACGAATTGGTGCAGGACATCAACTTCCCCACCAACATGATGTACGCCCGTATGCTGGACGCGGCGGCGAATATCTTTGAGGATGAGGCGCTCGCCAAAAAGGCCGCCGCGCTCAAAGAAACCATCCGCACCCGCTCGTTTGACGGTACCTTCTTCGTGGATAACGAGGTGTATGAAGGCGATACCCCCGTATCGACGGGTGAACGCACCGAGGCATGCCAGTATTATGCATTCTTTACCGGTGTTGCCACTCCCGAAACCTATCCCGAACTGTGGAAAACGATGGTGGAGGATTTCGGTCCCGATCGTGAGAAAACGGGCAAATATCCCGAGATCTATCCTGCCAATGCGTTTATCGGCAACTATCTGCGCTTGATGTTGCTGGAAGAGAATGGGTTGTATGCGCAAATGCTGGCTGAGATCAAAGGGTATTTCTACTACATGGCAGAACGTACCGGCACCCTGTGGGAGCACATCAGTACACAGGCGAGCTGTATCCACGGATTTGCTTCCTACGCGATGCATTTCATCCGTGTGGCAGAAGAAAACGTAAAGGAGTAATCCATATGGCGGTTCGACTCAACGAAGATAAAGAAATTGTCGCACGTATCAAAGCAGGGCTCAAAGCCAAAGACGGCTACTGCCCTTGCCGTCTGCCCAAAACCGACGAATTCAAATGCATCTGCAAAGAATTCCGAGAGCAGATCGCCGACCCCGAGTTCGAAGGATACTGCCATTGCATGCTGTATTATAAGTCAAAGGATTGATACCAATGCCCGATTTTTCCATCGTCGCCAGCGACCTTGATGGCACCTTGTTGCTCCATGATATGTCGCTGAGTGCAGAAAACGATGCCGCCATTACCGCGATGGCCGAGAAAGGCGTACAGTTTGCCCCTGCTTCGGGCAGAACGCTGTGTGAAATGCCCGAAGCGGTGATCAACCACCCCAAAATTCGCTATTACATCTATTCAAACGGTGCGGCTATCTGGGATAAGCAGACCGATACCCACACGTATTTATGTATGCCCCGCGCGGCTTCTAATGCCGTTTTGGATATGCTCTGTGAATACGATTGTCATATCACCGTACGACAAGGCGGCAGGTCGTATGCGGATGCTGCCATGCATACGGATGCTGACTACACACGGTATCAGATATGTAGCGCACACCATGATGTGCTTGAGCGATACGCAGATTTCAAAGAGGATTTTATCGATTTTGCGTACACACTGGATAACGTTGAATGTTACGCCGTGTTTTTCCCTGACGACGATAAATTGGCGGAATGTAAAGAGCGTGTCGATGCGCTGGACGGAGTTTCGGTTGCTTGGTCTTGGCCGCATTGTTTTGAGATCTTCTCGGTAAATGCAGGCAAAGGATTTGCACTCCAAAAGTTGGCGGAAATGCGGCAAGTACCGTTTGATGCCACCATTGCAGTGGGTGACAGCGGCAATGATATGTCTATGGTGAAAGCCGCAGGTCTCGGTCTTGCCACTCAAAACGCCTGTGATACACTCAAAGAGGCCGCTGATAAGGTTATTTGCAGTAATACCGAACACGTGGCAGAATACATTTTTAAACACTATTTATAAGCAAAAAGACGATTTCGGACTATCCGAAATCGTCTTTTTTATTTTCTGTCTGCTGTTGCTTTCAAACCCACAAAGCGGAGCGCGTCCTGTCGGTTGGCAATGTCCTCCACCGACACCGCTTGCATATTGCGGTACCGATGCGCTACGTGTCGCGGACGCAAAATCCCCGCCGTCACCCAACGCACGGGCCACATAAGCGGCGTGAGCACAGGGGCTTTTTTGAGGAAGGGGTATTTGAGCGCCATATCCCTATAACATGGGAAGATGAGTCTCCAAGCATAGTTCAGTTTAGCTGTTTTGGCAGAACCGCTTGCCGCGCGTTCCGCATTGGCAGTACGATGTGCCTCAGGAGTACCGTACACGCCACTGCTCCATACCTGCTGTAAAATAAACGCAACCTTTTCGGTCATCTCACCATTTTCAAGCCAAGCTGCGATCACATCCAGAATGTTGTGATAAAATTCCAGCATGTGCAATGCTTTGAGCTGCTGTTCAATATACGCTATGTCATGGAGCTTCCCGCTGCGCAGATACATCGCAATGTCTGTAAGATGGCGCAAACCAACCCCGCCGCCGCGATAATGCTTCGCAAAGTGTACAAAGACGTATAAAAACTGATCTTCAAAGGATAGGACGTGCCGATGGGTATCGCCTACACGTTGCGCCTTATCCCAACCGTCTCCAAAGATAGGGAAAAAGTCGGTTTCATAGCTTGCAAACAACGCCTTGTGCAGTTCAAGATACAAAATACCCGGCTTTTTCCAGTTGTATTCATGAGCGCTTTCCAATTCGAAGGTAAACCCTTGTTCTTGGAGTGTCTTCTCTATGAGCGGGTATTGCTCCACACGGATGAGAATATCCACATCCCCCATGGTGCGCATGTCTGCGCTGGGATATAAATCCCGCAAGGTCATGCCTTTGAGCGGCAGATAGTCAATACCGGCATTCTCAAAAGCGGCACAAACAGCCTCCGCTTCTGCGATCTGATTTTCGGTTATGAAAATTCTTTGCCCCACCGTGCGCAGCAGCGTGCGCATTTCGGGATCGTTTTTATCCTTGCCGGCAGCGCGCGCACCGTAAAACAACATGTTTTCGATACCATGGCGCCCTGCCTCGGCTGTAAGAGCAGGCAAATCCAGCGGTGTATCCAATTTCACCGACTGCTCATTGAGCGCGCCGCGTAACACCGTCAACATTTGTTCTTTGAGTGCTGCTTGCATGGTCACACCGCCTTTCAAAAAAGATTACCATATCATTATCTCTAATTTTAATATAAATGTCAAGAGAATATTGACAGCATTATACATACATAGTATACTAAATAAAATTCATATAGTTGATTGCCACCGGGTAACATCCGTACATGCATCGTTAGGTCTTAGAAGATGCGTGTAAGGGATGTTTTTTGTTTATGTAGTGAATTTTTCGGGAGGTTTTATGAAACTCAGAAATCCGTTTAAGGGGCTCACAAAATTCGAGCGGGGATTGTGGATCTGTTCCATGACCATTGTGCTGATAGCAGGGTTGTTTGGTGGTGCGAACTCCACCCTTTCGCTTATTGCCTCCCTCATTGGCGTCACTTCGCTGATATTTGCCGCACGCGGGGATGTGTTCGGTCCCATATTGATGGTGCTGTTTGCTGTTTTGTACGGTATTGTCTCTTACACCTTTCGCTATTACGGTGAGATCATCACCTATCTTGGCATGTCAGCACCTATCTCACTCGCGGCGGTATATAGTTGGCTGAAACACCCGCACAAGCGCGGCGAAGTAAAGATCGCAAATATAACCCGCAAACAATGCATGATCATGCTGATAGTAACCGTCGTTGTCACCACTGCTTTCTATTTCATTCTGGATATACTGCGTACACCCAATATAGTGTTCAGTACCATTTCTATTGCCACCAGTTTTCTTGCCGCTTATCTCACCGTTTTACGGCATCCCGCATACGCGCTTTCCTATGCCGCCAATGATGTAGTGCTCATTGTTCTGTGGGTGCTGGCGTCTTTCGATAACCCCTCTTATCTCGCCATGGTGGTCTGCTTTGCAGTATTCCTCTTTAATGACCTTTACGGTTTCATCAATTGGAAAAGAATGAAGGAAAAACAGAAAACAAGTATGGATTTATAGTAACAAAAAAACTCCCTATCGCGTGAGCGATAGGGAGTTTTTTATTACTAGATCCGATCTAAGATCAGCTATAATTAGCCGTTGATCTTGGAAACAACACCGGAACCGACGGTACGGCCGCCTTCAGGGATAGCGAAGCGGAGGCCTTCCTCGATAGCGATAGGAGTGATCAGTTCGACGTCCATCTCGACGTTATCGCCAGGCATGCACATCTCAACGCCCTCGGGCAGGTTGATGACGCCGGTCACGTCGGTGGTACGGAAGTAGAACTGCGGACGATAGTTGTTGAAGAACGGAGTATGACGGCCGCCTTCGTCCTTGGACAGGACGTAAACCTGGCCATGGAATTTGGTATGAGGATTGATGGAGCCGGGTTTGCAGAGAACCTGACCACGCTCAATCTCGGTACGCTGCACGCCGCGGAGCAGAACGCCGACGTTATCGCCAGCCTCAGCGTAGTCGAGCAGCTTACGGAACATCTCGATACCGGTAACAACGGTCTTCATGGTCTCTTCTTTCAGACCAACGATTTCGATTTCCTCGGACATGTTCAGACGGCCACGCTCCACACGACCGGTAGCAACAGTACCACGGCCGGTGATGGTGAAGACGTCTTCAACAGGCATCAGGAAGGGTTTGGCATCGTCGCGCTCGGGGCTGGGGATGTAGCTATCCACAGCTTCCATGAGCTCGAGGATGGGAGCATACTCGGGAGCGTTCACGTCGTTGGAAGCGCACTCGAGAGCAACGAGAGCGGAACCTTTCACGATCGGGATATCGTCGCCCGGGAACTCATACTCGGAGAGCAGGTCACGGATTTCCATCTCGACGAGCTCGAGCAGCTCTTCGTCGTCAACCTGGTCAACTTTGTTCATGAACACAACGATGTTCGGAACGCCGACCTGGCGGGACAGCAGGATGTGCTCGCGAGTCTGCGGCATCGGGCCGTCAGCAGCGGAGCAAACGAGGATAGCACCGTCCATCTGCGCAGCACCGGTGATCATGTTTTTAACATAGTCAGCGTGGCCGGGGCAGTCAACGTGAGCATAGTGACGGTTGTCGGTCTCATACTCAACGTGAGAGGTGTTGATTGTGATACCACGAGCGCGCTCTTCGGGCGCCTTATCGATGTTCGCATAGTCAGTGAAGTCAGCGTGACCGTTCAGAGCGAGCACCTTGGTGATAGCAGCAGTCAGAGTGGTCTTACCATGGTCAACGTGACCGATGGTGCCAATGTTTACGTGCGGTTTGGATCTTTCAAATTTTTCCTTTGCCATTGGTATTTCCTCCCTTTTATCAAAAGCATTAATTGACAGAATGTCTATGCCCATTTTACCAAGTCTGCACGGGAAATGCAAGTGTTTTCATTAGAAAACCTGCTTTTTTTCCTGCAAATTTATAAAAACAGGCAAATTGATGACCAAAAAGGTGATTTTTTGATTAATCGTCCTTCTTGGAACGTTTTGCGATGATCTCATCAGCAACGCTCTTGGGAACTTCAGAATACTTGCTGGGTTCCATAACGTACTGACCACGACCCTGTGTGCCGGAACGCAGATCGGTAGCATAACCGAACATTTCGGACAGCGGAACGTATGCACGAATCTGCACAGCGCCGTTAAGGTTCTCAGAACCTTCCATCTGGCCGCGGCGAGAGCTGATATCGCCGATAACAAAGCCCATATACTCGTCAGGCGCAGTCACAACGACCTTCATGATGGGTTCCATCAGAACCGGATCGGCTTTCCGCATTGCATCCTTGAACGCCATAGAACCGGCGATCTTAAATGCCATTTCAGAGGAGTCGACCTCATGATAAGAACCATCATACAGCGTGACCTTTACGTCCACGACGTTGTAGCCGGCGAGAACACCCGCCTGCATAGCGCCCTGGATACCGGCGTCAACCGCAGGAATATATTCCTTCGGGATAGCGCCGCCGACGATGGAGTTAACAAACTCATAACCCTTACCGGGCTCGTTGGGCTCCAATTTGATCTTAACGTGACCGTACTGACCTTTACCACCGGACTGACGTGCATATTTGCAGTCAACATCCGCCAGTTTGCGGACAGTCTCTTTATACGCAACCTGCGGAGCGCCGACATTGGCTTCCACGCGGAATTCGCGCAGCAGACGGTCAACGATGATTTCCAGATGCAACTCACCCATACCGGCGATGATGGTCTGACCGGTTTCCTCGTCGGTGTAGGTGCGGAAGGTGGGATCTTCTTCAGCCAACTTGGCGAGAGCGATACCCATCTTCTCCTGACCGGCTTTGGTCTTGGGCTCGATAGCAACGCGGATAACCGGCTCCGGGAATTTCATGGATTCCAGAACAACCGGATGCTTCTCGTCGCACAGCGTGTCGCCGGTGGTGGTGTTTTTCACGCCCACAACAGCCACGATGTCACCGGCGTAGATCTCGTCGATGTCTTTACGGTTGTTGGAGTGCATCTGCAGAATACGACCGAGACGCTCGTTGGAGTCTTTGCTGGCGTTGTACACGGTGGTACCGGCTTTACAAGTACCGGAGTACACACGGCAGAAACAGAGTTTACCAACAAACGGGTCAGTAGCGATCTTAAATGCCAGCGCAGCAAACGGCTCGTCATCGGTAGAATGACGCACTTCTTCTTCCTCGGTATCGGGGTTAATACCCTTGATAGCGGGAACGTCGGTGGGCGCGGGCATATACTCGACGATGGCGTCCAGCAACTTCTGCACACCCTTGTTGCGATAAGAAGTACCGCAGCAAACCGGGATCATGGTGTTGGCAATGGTGGACTTACGGATGCAAGCTTTGATCTCTTCGATGGTGAGTTCTTCACCCTCAAAGAATTTTTCCATCAGCGCATCGTCCTGCTCAGCAACATGCTCGATCAGTTCGTCGTGATATTTCTGTGCCAACTCTTTCATATCCTCAGGAATTTCTTCCACGCGGATATCCTTGCCCAGGTCGTCATAATAGACATACGCCTTCATTTCGACCAGGTCGATGATACCTTTAAACAGATTCTCGGAGCCGATGGGCAACTGAATCGGCACAGCATTACATTTCAGACGGTCCTTCATCATGCGAACGACGTTGTAGAAGTCCGCACCCATGATGTCCATCTTGTTAACATACGCCATACGCGGAACTTTGTATTCGTCCGCCTGACGCCACACAGTCTCAGACTGCGGCTCAACGCCACCCTTAGCACAGAAAACGGTGACAGAACCGTCGAGAACGCGCAGAGAACGCTGCACCTCAACGGTGAAGTCCACGTGGCCGGGGGTGTCGATGATGTTGATGCGGTGCTTGTCCGCGGCACCCTGCTTATCCCAGTAGCAGGTGGTAGCAGCAGAGGTGATGGTGATACCGCGCTCCTGCTCCTGCGCCATCCAGTCCATGGTAGCGCCACCATCATGGGTCTCACCCATTTTGTAGTTAACGCCGGTGTAGTACAGGATGCGCTCGGAAGTGGTGGTCTTACCGGCATCGATGTGCGCCATGATGCCGATATTTCTGGTCATTTCAAGAGAAACTTGTCTTGCCATAACTGTTTTTACCTCCTACGCGATTACCATCTGTAATGAGCGAAAGCCTTGTTGGCTTCTGCCATCTTGTGGGTATCCTCGCGTTTCTTCGCAGCACCGCCGTTGCCGTTGATGGCATCGAGAATCTCGTTAGCGAGACGCTCTTTCATGGTGCGCTCAGAACGGGTGCGAGAATAGGTGGTCAACCAACGAAGACCCAGGGTCTGACGGCGTTCCGGACGAACTTCCATCGGAACCTGATAGGTAGCACCGCCGACGCGGCGAGCCTTTACTTCGAGCAAAGGCATAATGTTTTCCATAGCCTGTTCAAAAACCTCGAGGGGTTCCTTCTCGGTTTTCTCACGCAGGATATCGAAAGCTTCGTAGACGATCTTCTGGGCAACACCCTTCTTACCGTCCAGCATGATGTTGTTGATGAGTCTGGTCACCAACTTGGAATTGTAAAGCGGGTCGGGCAAAACATCGCGCTTTGCGATAGAACCTCTTCTGGGCACTTTACTTCCCTCCTTCATAATGATGATATCATAGGTACTCGAAAGTGACATACTTCCGTTGGCCACTAAAGGGCAGTGTCGCAAAGACGGACAAAAAAGCCCATCTTATATAAACTGCCGCTACTAGTGTAGCCGCGTGAAAATGTCGATTACTTACCGGCTTTCGGCCGTTTCGCACCGTACTTGGAACGGGCCTGCATTCTCTTAGCAACGCCTTGAGTATCCAAAGTACCGCGCACAATGTGGTAACGCACACCGGGCAGGTCCTTAACACGACCGCCACGGATCAGCACCACGCTGTGTTCCTGCAGGTTGTGGCCTTCGCCGGGGATGTACGAAGTAACTTCGACACCGTTGGACAAACGCACACGGGCGACCTTACGAAGAGCAGAGTTCGGCTTCTTCGGGGTAGAGGTCTTCACCGCGGTGCAAACACCACGTTTCTGCGGAGAATGTTGCTCGATCGGCACACGTTTCTTGGAGTTCCAACCACGCAGCAAAGCAGGCGCTTTCGCCTTCTTCTCGAGCTCCTCGCGTCCCTTGCGGACTAACTGGTTAAAAGTGGGCAATCCTGACACCTCCTCGTTTAGAATATATATTTAAAGGAATTATATCCCTTTAAACCTAATTTTAAACAGCGCAATGCGGCTGCGATCTTCCTTTTTCAAGAAAATCGCAGCACACATACTCGCACAGTTATTTAATATACCATGGAAAATGCAGGTTTGTCAAGCCTCTTCTTCAGAATTTTCTGCGGTTTCCTCCGGAGCGTCCTCCGCCTGCATCTGTTCAAGAGCAGCGGCAAACGGATTGCTCGGATCCACCTTGTGACCGACTTCCACATCATTGTACAACTGCATACCGGTACCCGCCGGAATGAGTTTACCGATGATGACATTTTCCTTGAGGCCGAGCAGCGGATCGATCTTACCCTTGATGGCAGCATCGGTCAGCACGCGGGTGGTCTCCTGGAAGGAGGCTGCAGACAGGAAGCTGTCAGTTGCCAAAGATGCTTTGGTGATACCGAGCAGGATCGGCGTGCAGGTCGCTTCGGTGAGATCTGCTTCGCCGGCTGCAATGCGCGCGCGCACTTTATCATTTTCAGCAGCCAATTCGGAACGATCCACAGTTGCACCCGCCAACAGATCAGTGCTGCCGGCATCGTCGATACGCACCTTACGCATCATCTGACGGACGATAACTTCCACGTGTTTATCATTGATGTCAACGCCCTGCATACGGTAGGTGCGCTGTACTTCCATGATGAGGTAGTTCTGTACCGCTTCTTCACCCTGAACAGCCAGGATGTCGTGCGGATTGACAGAACCTTCGGTGATACGGTCGCCCTTCTTGATATGGTCGCCCTCGTTCACGCGCACGCGGGAACCGTAGGTGATCACATAAGAACGTTCATCGGAACCGTCTTCAGCAGTGACGATCACGAGGCGTTTTTTCTTCTCCTCGCCCATACGCACCACACCGTCGATCTCACTGATGATAGCGAGATGCTTCGGCTTTCTGCCTTCGAACAACTCTTCAACGCGGGGCAGACCCTGGGTGATATCCTCAGCAGATGCGATACCGCCGGTATGGAAGGTACGCATGGTCAGCTGGGTACCGGGCTCACCGATGGACTGTGCAGCGATGATACCCACCGCTTCGCCAACAGACACCGGATCCACGGTCGCAAGGTTTGCACCGTAGCAATGTGCGCAGACACCCTTGCGGGCGGCACAGGTCAGCACCGAGCGGATACGGATCTGCTCCACACCGTAGGTCTTGGTGAGCAGTTGAGCGTCCGCGTCAGTCATCATCTTATAACGGCTGATAACCACTTCACCGGTCTTGGGATCCACAAAGTCTTCGCTGAGGAAGCGACCCACGAGACGTTCGGTCAGCGGCTCGATCATTTCGTTGCCGTCTTTGATATCCTTCACGATAATACCGTCGGAGGTACCGCAATCCTGCTCGCGGATGATCACGTCCTGCGAAACGTCCACGAGACGGCGGGTCAGGTAACCCGAGTCAGCAGTACGCAGAGCGGTATCGGCCAAGCCCTTACGAGCACCACGAGAAGAAATGAAGTATTCCAAGATATTCAAACCTTCACGGTAGCTGGCACGAATCGGAACCTCGATGGTACGACCGGAGGTATTGGCGATCAGACCGCGCATACCGGCGAGCTGACGGATCTGGTTGATAGAACCACGAGCGCCGGAATCGGACATCATGTAGATGGGGTTAAATTCATCCATGTTGGCATTCAGCGCTTTGGTAACCTTATCGGTGGTGTCGTTCCAGGTCTGGATAACACGGCGATAGCGGTCATCGTTGCTCATGAGACCTTCGTTGTACAGTTCGGTGATCTGGTCAACCGAGCTTTCCGCCTCAGCGATCAAAGCGGGTTTCTCCGGCGGGATAGCGGCGTCGCACACAGCGACGGTCAGCGCACCGCGGGTGGAGTATTTATAACCCTGAGCTTTGATGGCATCCAGCACCTCGGAGGTGCGGGCAGCGCCATGCACCTTAATGCAGTTTTCAATGATCTTGGAAAGCTGTTTCTTGCCAACCTTAAAGTCGACTTCATACAGGAATTTCGCGTCCGCGTCCGAACGATCTACGAAGCCGAGGTCCTGCGGAATGGAACCGTTGAAGATGATGCGGCCAACAGTGGTTTCCACCAAGCGGCTCTCCGTCTCACCGTCCACTTCCATCTCGCGACGCACTTTGATGCGCGCATGCAGACCGACTACTTTGGCATCGTATGCCATGAGTGCTTCATTTTCATTGCGGAATACCTTGCCCTCGCCCGGCTCATCAGGTTTCACGATGGTCAGGTAGTAGGAACCGAGGATCATATCCTGGGTCGGAACCGCAACCGGTTTACCGTCAGAAGGTTTGAGCAAGTTGCCCGCGGCGAGCATCAAGAAACGAGCTTCCGCCTGCGCTTCAGCAGACAGCGGTACGTGCACAGCCATCTGGTCGCCGTCGAAGTCGGCGTTAAACGCGGTACAGACCAACGGATGCAGTTTGATAGCACGGCCTTCCACCAGCACCGGTTCAAACGCCTGGATACCCAGACGGTGCAATGTGGGAGCACGGTTGAGCATCACGGGATGGTCTTTGATGACGATTTCGAGCGCATCCCAAACCTCGGGACGCAGACGCTCGACCATCTTTCTGGCGGTCTTGATGTTGCCGGCAGCACCGGTTTCCACCAAGCGTTTCATAACAAAAGGTTTGAACAGTTCGATCGCCATTTCTTTGGGCAGACCGCACTGATACATCTTAAGTTCAGGACCGACAACGATAACCGAACGACCGGAATAGTCAACACGTTTACCGAGCAGGTTCTGACGGAAACGACCCTGCTTACCCTTGAGCATGTCGGACAAGGACTTCAGCGGGCGGTTGTTGGGGCCGGTCACGGGTCTTCCGCGGCGGCCATTGTCGATCAAAGCATCGACCGCTTCCTGCAACATACGTTTCTCGTTGCGCACAATGATGTCCGGCACGCCGAGTTCTAAGAGTCTCTTCAAACGGTTGTTGCGGTTAATAACGCGGCGATACAGATCGTTGAGGTCGGAGGTCGCAAAACGACCACCGTCCAGCTGCACCATCGGGCGAATATCCGGCGGAATGACCGGAATAACATCCATGATCATCCATTCCGGACGGTTACCGGAAAGACGGAAAGATTCTACCACTTCAAGACGCTTGAGCAAACGTGCACGCTTCTGACCGGTAGCGTCTTCCAGTTCCGCTTTCAGTTCGGCGGACAGTGCTTCGAGATCGATCTCAGCGAGCAGCTTTTGGATGTATTCCGCACCCATACCTGCATCGAAATCGTCCTCGTATTTTTCTTTCATGTCACGATAATCTTTATCGGACAGGATCTGTTTTTTCTGCAAGGGCGTATCACCGGGATCTGCCACGACGTAGGAAGCAAAGTACAACACCTGCTCCAACAGACGGGGAGAAATATCCAGAATGAGACCCATGCGGGACGGAATGCCCTTGAAATACCAAATGTGGGACACGGGAGCGGCGAGTTCAATATGACCCATGCGCTCACGACGAACCTTGGCGCGGGTCACTTCCACACCACAGCGTTCGCACACCTTGCCCTTGTAGCGGATGCGCTTATAGCGACCGCAGTGGCATTCCCAGTCTTTCGTGGGACCAAAGATCTTTTCGCAGAAAAGACCTTCGCGCTCCGGCTTCAAAGTTCTGTAGTTGATGGTTTCCGGTTTTGTTACCTCACCGTAAGACCAGCTGCGAATCTGATCGGGAGAAGCCAAACCGATTTTAATGGAATCAAAAACTTCAAAATCTGCCATAACTATCTCTCCTCCCTTAGTCTTCATCGTCGAACGCTTCGACTTCTTCGTCTTCGTCGTCCATACCAAAACTGTCAACGTCTTCAGCATCCGCTACGTCATAGCCGTCCATCTCGTTTTCGTTGGCGACCGTATAGAACGCCTCGTCATCCGACATGATCATGGGCATATCGTCGTCATCGCTGAAGGTTTGTTTCAGATCGATCTCCTCGTGGTCCTTATTGAGAACCTTAATATCGAGACCGAGCGACTGCAATTCTTTCACGAGCACCTTGAAGGACTCCGGCACACCGGACTGCGGCACGTTTTCGCCCTTCACGATGGATTCATAGGTCTTGACACGACCCACCACATCGTCAGATTTGACGGTGAGGATCTCCTGCAAGGTGTAAGCGGCGCCGTAAGCTTCCAGCGCCCACACTTCCATTTCACCGAAGCGCTGGCCGCCGAACTGGGCTTTACCGCCCAAGGGCTGCTGGGTAACCAGGCTGTAAGGACCGGTGGAACGAGCATGGATCTTATCATCAACCAGATGATGCAGTTTCAAATAGTACATATAACCGACGGTAACCGGGTTATCGAACTGTTCACCGGTTCTGCCGTCATAGAGGATGGTCTTACCGTCCTCGCGTTTACCCGCCTGTACCAACAGTTCGCGGATGTCGGATTCGTGTGCGCCGTCAAAAACGGGGGTCATAACCTTAAAGCCGAGAGCGGCAGCGGCGTAACCCAGATGCACTTCCAGCACCTGACCGATGTTCATACGGGACGGAACGCCCAAGGGATTGAGCACGATGTCCAGCGGGGTGCCATCCGGCAGGAACGGCATGTCTTCGCTGGGCAGGATGCGGGAAACAACACCTTTGTTACCGTGACGACCCGCCATTTTATCGCCGACACTGATCTTACGCTTCTGTGCAATGTAGCAACGCACGACCATGTTGACACCGGGGCTGAGTTCATCACAGTTTTCACGGGTAAACACCTTGACATCTACGATGATGCCGTATTCGCCGTGCGGTACACGCAGGGAGGTGTCGCGCACCTCACGCGCTTTTTCGCCGAAGATGGCGCGGAGCAATCTTTCTTCGGCGGTCAGCTCGGTCTCGCCCTTCGGGGTGACCTTACCAACCAGAATATCGCCGGAACGCACCTCGGCGCCGATGTGGATGATGCCACGCTCGTCAAGATCTTTGCGTGCATCTTCGCTCACATTCGGGATGTCGCGGGTGATTTCCTCCGGACCGAGTTTGGTATCGCGGGACTCGATCTCATATTCTTCAATATGAATGGAGGTGAACACATCGTCACGCACCATTTTCTCATTGATGAGAACGGCGTCCTCGTAGTTGTAACCTTCCCAGGTCATGAAGCCGATGAGCGCGTTCTTACCGAGCGCGATCTCGCCGCCGGCAGTCGCAGGACCGTCTGCAATCACGGCATGCTCATCGATATGCTGACCGACCTCCACCACGGGACGCTGATTGAGACAGGTACCCTGGTTGGAACGGCAGAATTTGATCATTTTATAAGTGTCTTCCTCGCCGTTATCGTCGCGGCGCACCACAACGGTATCAGCAGACACAGCGGTAACGGTACCGGCGGCTTTACACAGCACGCAGACACCGGAGTCAACACCGGCTTTATATTCCATACCGGTACCGACGATGGGAGCTTCCGTTTTCAGCAGCGGCACAGCCTGACGCTGCATGTTGGAGCCCATCAATGCACGGTTGGCGTCGTCGTTCTCGAGGAACGGGATCATAGCGGTAGCGACAGACACGACCATCTTCGGAGAAACATCCATGTAGTCGATCTTTTCGGGGGCAACCTCTAAGAACTCGTCACGGAAACGAGCGTTGACCTTCGGGCGGGCAAAACAACCGTTTTCATCCAGCGGCTCATTCGCCTGCGCAACGATGAAATCATCTTCCATGTCCGCGGACATGTATACAACCTCGTTGGTAACAGCGCCGGTCGCTTTATCCACCTTGCGGAAAGGCGCCTCCACGAAACCGTATTCGTTGATACGGGCGAAGGTTGCAAGGTAGGAGATCAGACCGATGTTGGGACCTTCGGGAGTCTCAATGGGGCACATACGACCGTAGTGGCTGTAGTGAACGTCACGCACTTCGAAACCTGCGCGATCTCGGGACAGACCGCCGGGGCCGAGGGCAGACAGACGACGTTTGTGGGTGAATTCCGCGAGCGGATTGTTCTGATCCATGAACTGGGACAGCGGAGAGGAACCGAAGAATTCCTTGATTGCTGCCACCACAGGACGGATATTGATGAGCGCCTGAGGCGTGATCACATCCATGTCCTGCGCCTGCAGGGTCATGCGTTCACGGATGACGCGCTCCATACGGGAGAAACCGATGCGGAACTGGTTCTGCAACAATTCACCCACCGAACGGATGCGGCGGTTGCCCAAGTGGTCAATATCATCGGTGGTGCCGATGTCGTGACCCAGGCAATGCAGATAGTTGATGGAAGCCAGGATATCATCCACAGTGATGTGGTTGGGTACCAACTCATCCGCGCGGGTACGGATCGCTTCTTTAAGCGCTTCCGCATCCTCACCGCAGGTATCAAGGATCTCACGCAGCACGCGATAGCATACGCGCTCGCGAATGCCGTATTCGGCGACGTCGAAATCCACATATTTT
Organism: Acutalibacteraceae bacterium; assembly: GCA_045638005.1. Classification (GTDB taxonomy): domain Bacteria; phylum Bacillota; class Clostridia; order Oscillospirales; family Acutalibacteraceae; genus URNF01. Next base: position 71,693 of record JAZUAN010000059.1, read on the forward strand.
TTAATGTCGACCATACCGTTGGTGATGATCTTCACCTCGGTGGTCTCGCCATGCTCGTCCACAGTGATGAATGCCTGGGACACACCGGCATCCTCCAACTCCATAGCACGAGCGCGGTCGATCACCTCGCCGGCCTCAGCGAGCAGTTCACCGGTCGCGGGATCAGCGATCGGACGGCTCAGCGTATGACCGGACAGACGGTTGGAAAGACCTAACTTCTTATTATATTTATAGCGACCTACGCGGGACAGGTCATAGCGGCGGGGATCAAAGAACAAACCCTCCAAATGCTGCTGAGAGTTTTCAACAGTCAGCGGCTCGCCGGGACGCAGTTTGCGGTAGATCTCGAGGAGAGCTTCCTCGGTATTCTTGGTGGGATCCTTCTCGATGGTCGCGTGCAGACGCTCGTCATCGCCGAAGAACTCGATAAGCTGCGCATCGGTGGAAAGACCCATTGCACGGGCAAGACAGGTCACCGGCAGTTTGCGGTTTTTATCGATGCGCACATAGAACACATCGGAAGAGTCGGTTTCATACTCCAGCCACGCACCACGGTTGGGGATAACGGTGGAAGTAAACAGTTTCTTACCGGTGGTGTCATAGCTCATACCATAATATACACCGGGCGAACGCACCAGCTGCGAAACGATAACGCGCTCCGCACCGTTGATCACAAAGGTGCCGCTTTCGGTCATGAGCGGGAAATCACCCATGAACACTTCCGACTCCTTCACCTCGCCGGTTTCTTTGTTGAGCAGACGCACACGGACATGCAGCGCGGCAGCGTAGGTCACGTCGCGCTCCTTACATTCCGCCACCGTATATTTCGGTGTGTCGTCCAGACGGTAGTCGATGAACTCCAGTACCAGGTTGTCGGTGTAGTCCGCGATAGCAGACATGTCACGGAAAACCTCTTTGAGTCCTTCTTCGAGGAACCACTTGTAGGAATTTTTCTGCACTTCGATCAAGTTGGGCATATCCAGCACTTCATTGATCTTGGCAAAACTCATACGGGTCGTGTTTCCCAGTTGGACCGGTTTGATATTCACCATTGGCTTGACCACTCCTTTGTGTTTTATCCGCGGAAGTCCCGTTCCGCAGGAAAATACAGTATTTTACTTCAATCACGGCAACAGAGGAAATATCCGGTAAAATGCACTTTTTGTGGCATTCCTCTTGCTTTTTTTCACATCATGTGCTATACTATTTTTGCAGGAAAGGGCACATGAACCCATGATTAAGCAGTTTACTATTATATACCGCCGATTTCAATTTGTCAACCGTTTTTGGACGATTGGCTTTATTTTTTTGGTTTTTTTTGAATATTCTCTGAAAATCAAGCTTTTGGCACACTTTCAACCCCAAAAACAAGAAAAAGCTGCCGCGCGTTCCGAAAAGAGGAACACGCGGCAGCGTTGTTTTATTTATCAATATCCTAACAGCCACATGCGACAGATGCCGGCAAACTCTCTCACCCAATAGCAAAGAAACAAATACCACGGCGTTGAGCAGGTGGCGGTGCCGACAGGTTCGAGTGCTGCCTGCCTTGCATATTGCGCACAGCGAAATTGATGGAATTCCTGTGTTGCGATCACTACGCGGGTGGGCAGATTGTTCTGCTTGATGATCTCATAGGTGTATTGCATATTCTCCAGGGTGCTGGTAGACAGATCCTCTACGTAGATGCGTGCGGGTTGTATGCCCATTTGTATGAGATACTCCCGCATGACCGCCGCTTCGGCGCACGGCTCATCATCCCCTTGTCCTCCGCTAACCACACAGTTGACGGTGGGATGCTCTGTGAGATAATCAGCGGCGGCTACCAGTCTGCCGTATAGCATAAGTGAAGGACGTTCACCGTTGATCTTTGCACCGGGCACCACCAACGTCACGTTCTCATCCGGTACTGTGCGCGTCGCATTTGCCACCATAATCACCGACACGGTGATAAACAGCAAAACCAATAGCAGCATGATACTACTGACCGCTATTGCTGTAATACGCACGCCGCGGCTACCGTGTAGGATATGTAAAACTGCATTTTCGGTTTTGACAGGAAATGCCACCGCAAGCAGGCCGCCTATACCGATTGCGACCGGCACAATCACACCGACATTGAGTATGCGGGCTATCAAAAAGGGCAGAATGCCCCATAAAAACAGTATGGCGGAAAGGAACGCTACCAGCATACGCCATTTCATACAACATCCTCCTCTTTTAGTTTGAAAAAGCCCCGCCGATGGCGAGGCTTTTGTTCTTTTAAATTAACCGATATGACGCACGCGGATAACACCGTCGATTGCCGCAATATGTGCGAGCGCGTCAGCAGAAGGCGCACCCTCCACATCCAGAATGGTATACGCATAATCTTTCTTTGACTGGTTGATCATGGTAGAGATGTTGATACCCTCGTTGGACACAACAGCGCTGATCTGCGCCAGCATATTCGGGATGTTTTTGTGCAACACACAGATGCGGTTGTCGGTGGTACGAGGCGCTTTGATGTCGGGATAGTTGACCGAGTGGGTGATGTTACCGTTCTCGAGGTAATCACGCAGTTCGTCAGCCGCCATCACAGCGCAGTTGTCTTCGCTCTCGGGAGTGGAAGCACCCAAATGCGGAATAGCAACCACGTTTTCAACGCCCAGCATCTCTTCGGTCGGGAAATCGACCACGTAGCAAGCAACCTTGCCGCTCTCGAGCGCCGCCAGCATATCCGCGCTGTCCACCAGCGCATCGCGGGAGAAGTTCAGCACGCGAACGCCGTCCTTCATCTCCGCAAACGCGTCCGCATTGATCATGCCTTTGGTAGCAGGCATCAACGGCACGTGTACGGTGATGTAGTCACACTCTTTGTAGATGGTGTCCAGATCGTCCGCGCGATGCACCGAACGGGACAGATTCCAAGCGGCATTGACCGACAGATAGGGGTCGTAGCCATACACTTCCATGCCCAGAGCTTCGGCGGCGTTGGCAACCAACACACCGATCGCACCCAGACCGATAACGCCGAGTTTCTTACCGGTGATTTCGGGACCCGCGAAAGCGGATTTGCCTTTTTCCACCAGTTTGCCGACAGCGTCGCCTTCGCCTTTGAGGGTAGCCGCCCATTCGATAGCGGGCACCACTTTACGGGAAGCAAGGAACAGACCTGCGAGCACCAACTCTTTCACGGCGTTGGCATTGGCACCGGGGGTGTTGAACACCACGATACCTTTTTCCGCACAGGCGTCCACAGGAATGTTGTTGACACCGGCACCTGCACGCGCGATAGCGTACAGAGTCTCGGGCATCTCCATTTCGTGCATCGAAGCGGAACGCACCATGACGCCGGCGGCATTTTCCATGCTGTCGGTCACGGTATAGTTACCGCCCAAACGATCGGTACCGCAAGCGGCGATCTTATTCAGAGTACAAATATTCATAGTTAGTATCTCCCTTAGCAGAAATTAGGCATTGTTTTTTTCAAACTCAGCCATGAAAGCAACCAGCTTTTCCACGCCCTCAACCGGCATGGCATTGTAGATGGAAGCGCGCATGCCGCCCACGGAGCGATG
>JAZUAN010000060.1:0-24902 GCA_045638005.1 Acutalibacteraceae bacterium
GGTGCCATACAAAAAAGCATTAACCGTAATCGGCTAATGCTTTCACAAGACTATATTTATAACAGTGGTTTGTCGTAACAATATAATGCTGTTCACGAGTTCAGTGGTCGTAAATTTGTCGTAAACCGCATTTTTAGACGATGACCGGATTAAGAAAAAGTCGCAAACGCTGTCAAAAAAACGTTTGCGGCATAGTTTTACTCTGAAAGGGGTTTCATCGTGGGGAGACGCTCAAAATGAGTGTAATAATGTTTTATGAGTTCTTATAACCGCTTATAACTTGCCATTATAAAACGCCAAAAATCAAGATTTTCTTATATCTTCTTATAACTTTTTATAATTTCACTCAAAACTCTGGTAAAATTCTGGTAAATTTAAAAAAGCTGTTTTTTCTGCATATCTTTTTTGCTTAATTTTGTTGATGAACTGTTCCTTCGTAAACATTATCGAATCTGAACGAACCGTCTTCTTCATTGAAGACTACACGAACATCATAGTTCCACCAGCCAAGGTCAACATTGGTTTTGAGATTATACTCGTTTTCCTTGTCCTCGTTTCTGGTGCAAACTACATCAGAATCCAACACAACCGCTCCGCTATTATCTTTTACGGTAATGTGACCCGTTGTATTGTACAAGAAACCCTTGTTTAAAGTAATGGTATAGTTGTTACCGCCATTACTGCCAGTCCAAGTGGTATCCTTTGCAAGTTCGTAGGTATTTACCTCTTCAAATGTGTAGTTTACAATAGACCACTCTTTTGTGTCCGTATTCTTTTCGTAATATACAACAAGTGTGCCTTCCTGAATCAGACCGTTTTTCGCACTGCTTTGCACCTTATTATGAACACTGCCTTTGGTTTTTTCGTATTGGTCTATTTCCTCACCGATAAAAGACTTATATTCTTCACCAAGGTTTTGCTCTGTTACATATTGATTCCAGAGTGCTTTGTGGTCAAAGTTTTCCTTTTTGATATAATCAGGAGAAAGTGAAGGGAAAATTACATACAACAAAACTAGTAAAATCGTCAGGCCAATAGCAACTATGGTTGCAATCTTAACCAGTTTTTTTGTAATATCAATGTGCTTCTCATTATTGGTAAAAATTCTGATTAAATCATAAACAATAGGTTTCACAAGCAAATGTAACAAGGTAATAAAAGCAATTACACCGCTTGCCCATCCATAATCAGGAAAAATCCAACCAATAATCAGAGAAGGAATCAGCGGGAGCATAATCATAAATATTGCCCCAAATATATTTTCAAAGGCAAATGCTTTGAGGGACATAACCCTTTCTTTGGGTTCACCATCAAAGGGTGTTTCTTCGCTCTGTATTTCAGTTCCCAAACCTATCGCTCTTAGCAGGTATATGATGATTACACCCGCCCATATTGTTTTAAATATAGCAGAACTGACAACAAACAGAATTGCTTGCCATATTAGTCGCTTAATCGCTTGTTTTCGTACCATAACCCTAACTCCTCAACAAAAACCTTATCCTTTTATTGCACTCCAATCCCAATCCGTGATTTCAACGGTAACGGTCTCATCTGCTTTACCAGGCCAGGCTCTCGAATCTGTATCTGCAGTAGTTATCTCTAAACACATTGAAACTTTTTCAATGGGAAGTGCCGTTTTGATATTATCAGGATAATCACCAATCCAGTGGGTGTAATAACCACTTTCTTGTGCCATAACAGAAAAATTAGTTGACTTTAACGGCATATTAACAGGAATATAGCCAATTAAATTCATTTCTGTAATTTCAATCTGGCACTTTTTGTTAGAAGAGTTCTCAACATAAAGTCTGATATTTCCAACTTCTTTTTCATACTCATTTACCCAACCAGTATTCTGTAAAACAACCTTAATACCGTCCTTTTCATAAATCGTTTTACCTTCGGTGTAGTTCGCCTGTTCACCCTTTTCGGTTGTCTTGAAAGTTATGGATTCATAATAATTCTTTTCGGTGTCGCCCTCTGCCTTAGCCCAGAAGTAAATCGTACCGTTATAAATTTTGGAAATACCACTTTCCGCCAACTCTTTGAGGGGATAGTGAAGGTTTTTCTCATTTGTCTCTCCCGCATCAATTTCAATGTGACTATACCCGCCAATATCTAAACCATTGATGCATACCGACTGAACCTCAAAGTACAATCTCTTGCCAGATTTGTTTTCAATCTTTAAGGTAATATTCATTCCACCAGCAGTATTGCTGTTTGCTTCATAAGCATTGAATGCATAAATAGATACTTTTACGATTTCATTTTCAAAAGTTGTGGAAGATTCGATTTCGCTTTTTCCACCGACGAATTCAGGAAGAACAATAGTGCCATCATCGTTCACGAACTTAGGGGTTTCGTTTTTGTTGGTATCAGCCTCAGTAGTTGTACCACTATCAGAACCATTAGAACCTGCGGGAGTGTCGTTTCCACCGCAAGCACACAAACTAAATACCATAATCAAGCATAATGCCATACATAAAAATTTTTTCATTTCAAACATCCTCCAAAATATTTAATATAAGTTTTTTCATATCAGCACATTGCTTAAATCAGCAGTGCCATAAGTATCTTTCGTATTTGTTCCACCTTTTTCGGTGGGAGTGGATTTCGTTCAAAATCCCACCGAAAGATGTGGTACAAATTGCTGTGTTCTCGCATACATTTTTCCTCCTTACACTTATAGGAGAAACGAGAGCACCGTTTGGTTTTATTTTTTTGAAAAATTTTTTATTTCTTTTTTAAAACTGCTTCAAATGGACCTGTATCGAAATAGAATTGGTCTTCTTCGGGTTGATATCTTAGGGTGAATTCTTTATATCCAGCATAATCATCTGACCATCCTGCTATTTCCTCATCCAGTGTTATATCATAGAAGATTGAACCCGTATGCAACATTTCTGCAGGTCTTCCTATTCCTGTAAAGTCACGGGAATAACTCGTTCCATCAACAGCAGTTACATCCAGTCTTCCCTCAATACTGTCCTCATCCATATGGGTGACTTCCAGAATGAACTCATTTTCATCCGACAGATTCAGACCGATATTGATACCACCTTGACCCTGCCAAACCTGTACAACTGCTTCTTCGCTTTGTAAATCAGAATCATCTGGTTTATTAACAACATTCACAACCGCAACCGTTCCACCAATGGCAACCGCCGTTGCTGCCAGTCCTGCGACTATCTTTTGCCATAAAGACCAGACAACCTTTGCACCATTCTTCACCAAGGAAGACACAGACAAGGTCGTTCCTGTTGCTGTGGTAACACCCGTCGCCACAGTCTGTACCGTAGCAGCAGGCATGGCCTTTGCACCAAAATCCGAGGCAAACAACCACAACAGAAGTGGAAGAACACCAGCACAACGAAGTTTGACATTGTGTTTCTTCTCGTAGGATTCAACGGATGCTTTGATTGCTTTTCTCGCATAGTTCAATCTGCTCTTAACCGTTCCTTCTGTAACACCTTGAATCTCGGCAATTTCCTTGACGGAAAGTTCGTCATAGTAATACAAGATAACGGCAGTTCGCTGTTCTGCGGGAAGACTATCGACCATATCAAGAATCGCCTTCTTGAAATCATCTTTATCAAGATTTTCCTCTGGGATAAACTCCGTTCTCTCTTCTTCAAGGGTATCAAAGATGGTAGTTCCGTCTTCGTTCTCGTCTACTGTAGCTTCTCGATTTTGCTTTTTCAGGTGTTGCAAACAATGCCTATATGTAATTTGTCTTGACCAAGCAGGATAAGCAACAGGGTCATTGAGTGTGCTTATGTTCTGAAATACCGTAACAAAGGTCTCCTGCGTAACATCCGCTGCCAAGGTTTCATCCTTAATTGTCTTTAAAGCGAAGTAATAAACATCGTTGTAAGTTTCAGTAAAGAGGTCATTTAATGCCTGATTATCTCCCGCTTGTGCTTTCGCCACAAGGGAAGATAGATTCTCTTTTTGCATATTTCACCTCACAGTCTGATTTGTTGTGATACAAACCAAAAATAGATATACTCTATTTCATTGTACTACTATGGCGACAAATAGTCAAGAATAGCAAAAAACGGACTATGGAATTTCCATAGTCCGTTTTGTTGTAAACTGTGGTAAGAAGATTTCCGCAAATTCTTATATCTTCTTATAAGTTCTTATAACTTGTTATTAGTCTAACGGTTTCATCGTGGGGAACAGGATGACGTCGCGGATGGAGTCAGCACCGGTCAGCAGCATCACGCAGCGGTCGATGCCGATACCCAGACCGCCCGTAGGCGGCATGCCGTATTCCAGGGCGGTGATGAAATCGTCGTCCATCATATTTGCTTCCTCGTCGCCCTTTTCGCGCAGCTCCACCTGACGCTGGAAGCGCTGCTTCTGGTCGATGGGGTCATTGAGTTCGGAGAACGCATTGCCCATCTCGCTACGGCAGATAAACAGCTCAAAACGCTCGGTCAAGCGGTGATCCGCGGGGGAACGTTTCGCCAGCGGAGACACGTCCACCGGATGCATGGTGATGAAGGTGGGCTGGACAAGCTTGCTCTCTACCTTTTGGTCAAAGCACTCGTAAAGCGCATGACCCCAGGTGGGCTCGATGCCGTCCATATCCACGCCTGCGGCGGTGGCAGCGGCAACAGCGTCTGCATCATTGTCGATCGCCATAAAGTCCACGCCGACATATTCCTTAACAGCGTCCGCCATGGTGAGACGGCGGAAACCGGGAGCGAGGCTGATCGCTTCGCCCTGCCAAGTCACGTCGTAGGTGCCGAGAATATCCTTCGCCGCACCGGACAGCAGGTCTTCAAACAGGTCCATCATGTCGTTGAAATCGGCGTAAGCCTCATACAGTTCCACAGTGGTGAACTCGGGATTATGTTTGGTATCCATACCTTCGTTACGGAAGATACGACCCACCTCATACACACGCTCCATACCGCCGACGATAAGACGTTTCAAGTGCAGCTCGGTGGCGATACGCATGTACATATCCATATCGAGGGTATTATGATGGGTGATGAAGGGTCTCGCCGCCGCGCCGCCGGGAATGGTATTGAGCACGGGGGTCTCCACTTCCATATAACCGCGGTTATCCAGGAAGTTGCGCAGGTATTTGACAAACTTACTGCGCACCTCAAAGTTGCGGCGGGAGTCGGGGTTCATGATGAGATCCACGTAACGCTGACGATAGCGCAGTTCGCGGTCGGTCAGGCCATGGAACTTCTCGGGCAACGGCAACAGCGATTTGGACAGCAAAGTCACCTTTTCGGCATGCACCGAAATCTCGCCCTTCTGGGTGCGGAACACAACGCCCACAATGCCGAGGATATCACCGATATCCCACTTCTTGAACGCGGCGTAATCTTCCTCACCCACGTCGTCGCGGCGGACATACACCTGCATGCGATCAGTCTTGTCGCGCAGATCCATAAAGCTCGCCTTGCCCATGATGCGGCGGGACATCATTCTGCCCGCGATGCTGACGGTTTTGCCTTCCATCGCTTCAAAGTTGTCGCGGATCTCGATATTGTGGGTATCCACGTCATATTTGGTGATCTCAAAGGGGTCCTTGCCCGCTTCTTGCAGCGCGGTAAGCTTATCTCTTCTGATCTGTAACAGTTCGGACAGCTGCTCCTCGGACAGTTCCTCCTCGGGCACTGCATTCACCTGATTTTGTTCGCTCATAGTCTAAAACCTTCTTATTTCGAAATTTCCAACAGTTCGTAGGTCACTTCCGCGCCGGTGGGCAGGACAACCTGCACCTTATCGCCTGCGGCATGGCCGAGCAGCGCTTTGCCCACGGGGGACTCGTCCGAGATGAAACCGGCAAGCGGATCCGCCTCTGTGCTGCCCACGATCTTATATTCCACGGTAGCGCCCTTGGCGTTGACAACCTTCACCTTAGAGCCGACAACCACGCTATCGTTATTCAGCGCGCTTTCGTCAAGGATGCGCACGTGTTTGAGCTGCATCTCGATTTCCGCGATACGACCCTCTACGATCGCCTGCTCGTTTTTTGCTTCGTCGTATTCGCTGTTTTCCGAAAGGTCACCGTAGCCGAGCGCGGTTTTGATCTTTTCCGCAACCTCTTTACGGCGCACAGTTTTGAGTTCTTCGAGTTCCTTCTCTAATTTTTTGAGACCTTCGGTACTCATGACCACTTCTTTGATCATATCTATATCTCCTTTTTAATGTAATCGCCTATAATCTTATATATTATACAGATTTCCATTCACCTTGTCAACAAGATTTTCTCGACATAAATTAGCCATGAAAAACATAAATCGTTTGACAGATATTTCCAAAAATGGTATCCTTTATGTATCACCAAAAGGAGGTTTTTTCTATGAGCAAATACGCAGGTACACAGACCGAGAAAAACTTAGAGGCCGCTTTTGCAGGCGAGTCTCAGGCCAGAAACAAATATACCTATTTCGCGTCGGTGGCAAAAAAGCAGGGCTTTGAGCAGATTGCCGCTTTGTTCCTCAAAACCGCCGACAACGAGAAAGAGCACGCGAAAATGTGGTTTAAAGAGTTGGAAGGTATCGGCGACACCGCAAAGAACCTCGCTGAGGCCGCCGCGGGCGAAAACTACGAGTGGACCGACATGTACGCCGGTTTTGCGAAAACCGCCGAGGAGGAAGGCTTCCCCGCACTCGCCGCAAAATTCCGTTTGGTTGCCGAAATTGAGAAGCACCATGAGGAACGCTATCGCGCGCTTTTGAAGAACGTCGAGACCGCCGCGGTGTTCGAAAAATCCGAAGTGAAGGTATGGGAATGCCGCAACTGCGGTCACCTGGTCGTGGGCACCAAAGCCCCCGAAATCTGCCCCACCTGCGCACATCCGCAGAGTTATTTCGAAGTGCACGCAGAAAACTATTAAGTGTATATCTCCCACAGAAATTTCTGTGGGAGATTTTTTAAATCCCTTGCTTCTGAAGGATAGGCGGCGTATACAAACAACAAACAACGCAGGCGATAGTATGCTGTTATCCACTTCTATTTCCATGTATTCCGATGCGACGCGGCGATCGAAAAGGTCAAAGCGGATGAACTGGAAACGGTGTTGCAGTATTTGCATAAAATCTGACAAAAAAAGACGATGCAATTGCATCGTCTTTTTTTCATAACGGGAGGGGAAACCCCTCCCCTACGTTTTATATATCGTTTCTCACAATATCATCCAGCGTTTCACGCTTCACGACCACCTTGTCACCCGTATCGGTGAGCATGATGACCGGCAGACGCGGTACGCGATTATAATTGGATGCCATGGAATAGTTGTAAGCACCGGTGGTCAGCACCGCTAACATATCACCGCGCTTAACCGACGCCGGCAACATCACGTTTTCTTGCAAAATGTCGCCGCTTTCACAGCACTTGCCCACCACCGAGCACAAAAGCGTGTTTTCCTCCTGCATCTTTTCGGGGCACACCACCGTGTACGGTGCGCCGTACAGCGCAAAGCGCGGATTATCGCTCATGCCGCCGTCCACCGACACATAATTCTTGTAGCCGGGGATGCGTTTGATGCTGCCGATGGTATACAGGGTGATGCCCGCATCGGCAACAATGCTGCGACCCGGCTCCATGCGGATAGCAGGCATAGGCAAGGACAGTCGCTCGCATGCCGCTCTCACATGCTCGCCCACCTGACGGATATTATCCGCAATATCAATGGTGGGGTCGCTATCCAGATACCGCACGCCGTAACCGCCGCCGAGATCAAGCTCGCGCGCGGTATAGTTAAACTGCGTGCGCATATCGGCGATAAACTGTAACATGATATCCGCAGAACGGAAGAAGGTGTCCGAATCAAACACCTGCGAGCCGACGTGGCAATGAAAGCCTTCCAAGGAAATATGCGGCAGCTTTAATACATACTCTGTAATAGCAGCGGCTTGCCCTGTCTCGATAGCGCTGCCGAATTTGGAGTCCACCTGACCTGTCGCGATCGCCTCATACGTATGTGTATCGATGCCGGGGGTGATGCGCAACAGCACTTTTTGGGTGATACCTCTGCGGGCGGCCTCCGCCTCCACAGCGTCCAGTTCTTCCTCGTGATCCACCACAAAATACCCCACGCCCAGCTGCATCGCGAGCGCGATCTCTGCGTCGGTTTTATTATTTCCGTGGAAATACACGTTTTGCATCGGAAAACCCGCTTGATAGGCGGTATACATCTCGCCGTCCGACACCACGTCCACACCTGCGTTTTCCTCGTTCGCCAGACGGTACATCTCTTTAAAGGAGCACGCTTTGCTCGCGTACAGCACCCGCGCATTGTCGCCGAACGCCTCTTTCATGGCATCCACATATTGCCGCAGGTTATAGCGGATACGGCTTTCATCCATCACATACAGGGGCGAGCCGTATTTTTCCATGAGCGATTTGGTGGAACGACCCGCAAACAGCAGTTCGCCCGCTTCGCTCACCGTCAAATTGTCACAAATCATATCAAACCTCGATGCCCACATTTCTCATCTCATCCAGCAGCACCGCTTTGTGCTCTTGTTCCATCGGGGTAAGCGGACCGCGCAGATAATCCTCGCACCAGCCCATTGCAGCCATAGCGGCCTTCACGGGGATGGGGTTAACCTCGCTGAACAGTGCGTGGATAAGCGGCAGATAGCCCAACTGCATCTCTCTGGCACCCGCAACATCGCCTTTGAGGAAGCGGTCGCACATTTCTTGCGTCTCGGCGGGCAAAACATTAGACAGCACCGAGATAACACCTTTACCGCCCAGCGCCATGATGGGCAGGATCTGGTCATCGTTGCCGGAATAGATATCCATTTTACCTTCCACCAAACGCGCCGTTTCCGCTACCTGAGACAAATCACCGCTCGCCTCTTTGATAGCGGCAATCATCGGATGCTGGCTGAGCACCTTGCAGGTCGCAGGCAGAATATTACAACCGGTGCGGGAGGGCACGTTGTACAAAATAACCGGTTTGGTTGCAGCATCCGCCACCGCGGTGTAATACTGAATAAGACCCTTTTGGGTCGCTTTATTATAGTAAGGGGTAACCACCAGCACAGCGTCTGCGCCCGCTTCGCACGCAAAGCGGGTGAGATCCACCGCGTAGGCGGTATCGTTCGAGCCGGTGCCCGCAATGACCGGCACTCTGCCCGCCACGTGCTTGACCGCATACGAAATGACCTCTCTGTGTTCTTCGTCGGTAAGGGTGGAGCTTTCACCGGTCGTACCGGTCACCACCAATGCGGCAACGCCCTTTTCGATCTGCCAGTCGAGCAGTTTCCCGAACTGCGCATAATCCACACCGTCTGCGGTGAGGGGGGTAATGATCGCGGTTGCAGCACCTTCAAAAATGGGTTTCATATCTATCTCTCCTTTTGTATTTACGGCAACAAAAAAAGCTGCCCACAGAGCAGCTACACAAAAAACGAGTACACGCGGCATTTGCGCGATATGTATACCGTTCGTGGATAGCTCTCCGCATTTCTGCGACAGCAACAGACCTCTTAGTCCCTGTTGCCAGCACGGTCTTTCGCCACAGACCGACTTCGGCACCCACGCCTTTCGCGTATCCCCGCCTTGGCAGACGGTAACGGAATACGGTACTTTTCGTGCAGTGCGCCTCTATCTTGTGGATACAATAGCATAGGAAACGGGTTTTGTCAAGTGTAGTTTATGGATTTTCAAAGAAAATCCATAAACTACAGTTCACACACCGTGAAATCTTCCCGGCATGAGAGAATTACGAGAAGATCACGACTATAAACAAGAAACTATCGCTAATTTTCTGCACATTACAAAGCAGCAATATAGTTTATATGAAACCGGAAGACGAAAACTCCCCATAGACCATTTGATAGCTCTTTGTGACTTTTACAAAGTATCCGCCGACTATATCCTCGGCTTGCCTAAGGGATTAAAACATCCGGAAAGATAATAAAGCTTTTCCCTTTAGATATACAGAAAAGACCTTTGCCGCATAAAATGCGGCAAAGGTCTTTTTTACTTTGTGCATATCGCACTTATATTTCTTCATCACAAACCACAAAATACAAATAACCCACACCGAAAACTATGCACGAAAGGAGTTATCATGATCTCACTACTCTACTGCGGTAACGGTACGATGTTTCAAGGCATTCTGTTGTCCTCGCTTTCTGCGGCAATGCAAGCGAGTATGCCGCTGGATATCCACATTTTCACCATGGACATGACCGACAAAAATCCCGCCTTTACGCCGCTCACCCCACAACACGCGATGTATATACAACAAAAGCTGTGTTCCCTGCGCGCGGGCGCGCGGGTCACCGTACACGATTTGCGGGCGCTGTACTGCGCCCATCTCGCTAATAACCCCAACGCCGCCTTTGCGCCGTATGCCTTATTGCGGCTGTTGATTGATCAGATGGAGGGACTACCGCCGCGGCTTATTTATCTCGACACCGACACGCTGGTGTTGGATGACCTCACACCGCTCATGTCATGGGAAATGTGCGGTTGCGGTTTTGCTGCAACGCGCAATCGGCACGGCAAATTCGTTATCCACCCTCGTTATATGCACGCGGGGGTTATGCTGTTGGATACGGCACGGTTGAAAGAAAGCGACCTTTTGCCGCGAGCGCGCGCCATGTGCAACACACGCAAATTTCCCTTCCTCAATCAAGATGTGCTCAATCGCTGCGTGGGCAAGCGGTGTTTCCTGCCCCGCCGTTACAATGAACGGTATGCACTCAAAGCGGATACTGTCATCTGTCATTTCCCCTTAGCCGTTCGCCTTGCCCACTTGTCTCGCGCCAACCCACGGGAAACGCGAAAAGTGCACCGTGTGTATCAAGCTGACCGATTGGATGCCATTTTTGCTTGTTATACGCAAGCGTTAAAAGAGTGGGAGCAGATATGAAATGTGCGAATTTTTTCTGGTAAAAAAACAATAGACTTGAACCGGAGTTGCTGCGCAACTCCGTCGAGATTTTTCTTGCGCGCCAAAATGAGGGCGCGCATTCGCTTCGCGAAACGAAAAACTCGCAGAGAAACGAAAAAGAACAGACACCCTATTGGGTGTCTGTTCTTTTTGGTGCGGGTAAGAGGACTTGAACCTCCACAGCCTTGCGACTATTAGAACCTGAATCTAACGCGTCTGCCAATTCCGCCATACCCGCATATTTTGCTCGCCGAGTTTTCTCGACGAGCGGTATTATACCATGTTAAAAATGCGTTTGTCAAGGGGTTGGACAAAAATATTTATTCGCTGATTTTTGGGGTGTCAAAATACGCCTTTTTAGCACATACAGCAAGGTCGGGGGTGCCGATCGGGGCGATAATTTGCTTGTTCACACAGGCAGTATAATTGTCGATAAAATCCTTGAAGGTAAGGTCTCTGTCCGCGCGTCCCGTGCAACAGCTGGAAAGGCCCAATTGCCAGTTTTTTGCGTTCATAGCATCCACCTCCGTCGGCTTTGCTTTCCCTATGCATTGGTGCTATGATACCTTGAAATCATTATCCTGTCAACTGCTTGCGCAGTTCATTGAGGATGCGCCGCTCGCGGCGGGACACCTGCACCTGTGTCATACCGAGACGGTCGGCGGTGGCTTGCTGCGTGCGGTTGCCCATATACCGCAAAAGTATCAATTCCCTATCCTCCGGCGGCAGGGTTTCGAGCACCTGACGGAGAGCGAGGCGGTCGGTGATTTTTTCTTCGGGCGCTGCGACCGGCACATCAATATTCTCCCCCTCGTCATCGTCCCGCTCGCCGGTGAGTGATAAGGGCGGCAGTCCCGCCTGCAATGCTTCCGCGATCTCTTCGGGAGCGCGGGACAAGCGGCTCGCCAATTCAAATACGGTAGGCTCTCTGTCCAGCTCTACGGCCATGCGAGCACGTTCACGGCTGACCTTTAAAGACAATTCTTTCAGTGAACGGCTCACCTTTACGGTGCCGCCCTCGCGGAACAAACGGCGGATCTCCCCCAGTATCACCGGCACCGCATAGGTGGAAAACTGCAACCCACGCTCCGGCTCGAAACCGTCCACCGCTTTGGTAAGTCCCACGCATCCCGCCTGAAACAGATCGTCGTATTCCAGCCCTCTGTCCCGAAACCGTCTTGCGCAGCTGTGCACCAGACCGATGTTGCCGCAGATTTGCTCCTCTCTGGTCACGGCTGTGCCTCTCGATCGCGCAAGGCTATGTATTTCTCGAGCGTCACGGTGGTGCCTTTGCCGAGGGTGGAGCGCACCCGCACCTTATCTGAAAAGCTTTGCATCACCGAAAATCCCAATCCAGAACGTTCCTCGCCGCCGGTGGTAAACAGCGGCTCCATCGCTTGTTTTATGTCCGGAATGCCGCAACCACGGTCACGAATGCGGATGATAACCTTGCCGTCCGCATACAGTCGTACGGTCATGGTAATCATGCCGAGTCTATTGGGGTAGGCGTGCACGATACAGTTAGTCACCGCCTCGGATACCGCCGTGCGGATGTCAGCCAGCTCGTCCACCGCGGGATCAAGTTGGCTGATAAATGCCGCCGCTGCGGCGCGGGCATACCCCTCGTTTGCCGAACGGCTGACAAAAGAAATGCGTGTTTCATTGATTGCTTTCATGGTTTTCCTCCTCAAAAATATTCAACTTCTGCAGCCCCGCCATCCGCATGACCTGCATCTGCCGCGCGGATGCGCCGCGCACCGTCAACCTGCCGCCGCGGGTGCACATGTTTTTATACCGACCGAGTATCAGCCCAATCCCCGAGCTGTCCATAAATCGGATATCCGAGAAATCCAGTATGAGTTCCCGTATATCCCCCCGCGTTACCGCGTTGTCAATCTCCTCTCGCAGCCGTCCCGCGGCATGGTGGTCAATCTCGCCGCGCAGATACGCTACCAACTGTTTTTTGTCTGCTTCCAGTTTCAATTCCATAATTTTTGCATCCTTTCAAAAATCAAAAAAGGCTGTATCCTCATTGCAAGGATACAGCCTTTTGTGTGCAAAATTTGCTATATTGTGTTGTCGAACAGAAGTTCAATTCGCTTCGGCTATCGCTTTCTTCGCTTTTTTGTCCTTTAAATACCATGGCAGATACGAAACCGCGAAAAGCAAGGTTATGACCGCCGCCATAATCAGTAACCGGATAACAAAATTGGACGGCAAGATATCCAGCACCGAGGGGGTATCCTCAGGTCTTGCCATGAACAAATAGTTTGCACCGGGGCCAAGCATTCGGTTTGTACTGTATGCAATCACCGCCAGCGCTATCAGCGCTACATAAGATTTGACCGCCGATTTGATGGTCGGACGCATTTTGTGAACGAATATCATGTAAAAAATACCGATATAGCCTATGGTATGTTCTATCCAAAACTGATAATAGCGGAACCGCGTAAATCCCGTATATGTGATGACAGTAGGGGTGATAAGCGCAAAAATGCTGCCGGAAAGCAACCAAAAGTAACAGATGTCAAACAGCGTCTGCGATTTGCCTATCACCATGTAGCTGCCAAATATGACCACCCAACCGCATACAGCAATAGGCAGATGATCTATCGGGTTAGGCTCGAGCGAGGGCATTCCCACAAGCCTCCAATAGTAGGACATTTCGGAAATGATCATCACAAACGCCATGATGTAGCGAATGCTCATCTCCCATTTACTTTCCCGCAATCTATCGCGAAAACGATAAATAAGCACGATCAATCCTGCCGCAAGGATGATAGGTGCGAAATGCGCCAATGTGAAGTTAGCAAACTCCGGATTGGTGCCCTCTCCAAAAAAATATCTAAAAAAATCCTTCATGCGATAACCCCTTTCACGGACGGTGGGAATGCCGAGGTTGATAGGACCGCAGGCTCTTTCACCTTCGCTTCACCTGTATCTGCCCTTTATTATACTACGCGTACGCAACTTTTTCAATCGTAATTAAGAATAAGATTTTGTACATGCTTCCTGACAGCAAACCTGCGCCAATCAAATAAAAGCGGCTCGAAATCTTTCGATTTCAAGCCGCTCAAAAAACCTTGTGCTATTATTCCCACTCGCAAGACAAATTTGAATCTTAAACAAATTCGTTTAAGCGGTTTGGCGCAGTTTGATTGCAAATGTGTTAGATTACACTAAACGCATAGGTTATCCTAACTTTTGCTATCATGGTTTGCTATCACGAAGAAAGCAGCCGTTTAAGCTGAAAAATATTATAACCTATCTTGATTTGTTTTCCAATGGTTTATTTCAATTTATCATCAAAGGCGCCGCTTGCAGGGTCGGATGTCAAGACCAAGCGTGAACAAACTCGACTATTTTAAAATGGCAACAGCATCTCCGATCGTCTTTTCAAAAGCCTCTCTGCCATACTTATCTACTTCGGCTTTGTTTTTCTCACCATGGGTGAGGCATCCAGCGCCGCCGATACAACCGCCGACACAAGCCATACCTTCGATAAAGTTGGCATCCAACGCGTTTTTGCTCTTCTTGAGCAGCGCCATACGGCATTCCTCGATGCCGTCACATACCGCCGATTTGACGGTAAAGTCAATCTCCTGCTCTTTCAGAGCCTGGACTACGGCATCGGACAGACCGCCGGAGCGGGCAAAAATACGACCGAAGTAAGAGGCGTTGTCCAGCACACCCTCTTCCAGGGTGGTGATGTCCACGTCCTTGCTGTCGTAGAGCGCTTGCAACTCCTCAAAGGTCATCACGGCGTCCACGTGAGGTTTCACGCTTTCCAGCTGAGCCTCTGCCTTCTTAGCGGTGCAGGGGCCGATAAACACCACCTTGGCGTTCTCGTCGGTCTTTTTGATGTACTGGCCCAGCGCCGCCATAGGCGACAGGTTGTGGGACACCAGGGGCAACAGATCCGGGAACGCCGACTTGATATACTGCACAAAGGCGGGACAGCAAGAGCTGGTCAAGAAGCCTTTTTCAGCCAGTTCCTTGGATTCAGCCTGTGCCACCATATCAGCACCGAGTGCCGCTTCGATAACGGTAAAGAAGCCAAGTTCTTTAAGACCGGTGATAACCTGACCTAATTTTGCATAGGTAAACTGGCTCGAAATAGAGGGGGCAACAATGGCATAAACCTTGTATTTCGTGTTACTTTCGCTCTTTTTAATAAGGTCGATAACATTCAGTATATAGGACTTATCCATAATCGCACCAAAGGGACATTGATAAACGCAAGCACCGCATTGAATGCATTTGTTGTTGTCAATGGCGGCGGCATTATCCTCATTGATGGAAATCGCCTTCACCTTGCAAGCAATCTGACAAGGGCGCTTACGGTTAATGATGGCAGAATAAGGACAAACCTTTGCACACTGACCGCATTCTACACACTTGGATTTATCAATATGTGCTACGTGGTTATGGTCAAAGGAAATTGCCCCTCTCTTGCAGACATCTTCACAACGGTGTGCAATACAACCACGGCAAGAGTCGGTCACTTCATAACCCGCTGCAGGACATTCGTCACAAGCAATATCAATAACCTCGATTACATTGGGATTATCTTTATCGCCACCCATAGCGATCTTTACACGCTCGCCTAAAATTGCACGTTCTTTGTAAACGCAGCAACGCATGGTGGAGGTTTTGCCGGGCACGATCATTTTAGGAATTTCAATAATATTCTGAAGGAGAGTATCGTTCCAAGCCTGCCGTGCAACCTCACGCAAGACCTTATATTTCAGATGTTGTACTTTTGTATCAAATTTTCTTACTCCCATAACCATTTCTCCTTAGAAATAACTCACTTTTATTTTCTTTCCCATTTTCTTGAGGCACTTAGAAAGCTCCTCAACCAAATTCATTTTAATATTAAAGTTGATAGGTAGATCGGGGTTTTGGTGAGCAGGGTTTACCGCTCTACCTACGTAGAAATTAATGTCTGTTGCTTCCTCAAACAACAAGCGACATATAAGAGAAGCACCGTCACGCTTGAAGCTCCAATGCTCATAATGCTTGTTTTCACCGAGATAATCCTTAGCATATTCAAGCACTTTATTTACGGTAATAACACCTTCGGTAACGAGATCCACACCTTCAATTTCTGCAATCGGAGGCACGTCGCTCGCCTCAAAATTAAGACTTGCTTTAACGGGCTTGCGAAGGAATTTTGCCGCAATAGAGGATGTGGTTCCGCCACAGATGATGTGCTTACCCTCCTTGGAGAAGAAGAGCGACATCATACGGTCGGCATCATCACGGTTTGATGGCGGACCGAAAAGCATATTCATCGGCTCTCTTTTTCGGATGCGAACTACACAAGCGGTTGCATCATCGCCGGGTTTCTGACCGTACAACTTATCACACTCATCTACAAGCATTGTGGACAGCGTTTTTGCAGTGTAACCGCAGTGAGAAAGAGACTCCATAAACGAAGCAATATCCTCGCACTTCCAACCGAAGTTATAAGCCGTACCGATACCGGCATGAGGACAACCGTCACTCATAGCGATAAAAATATCGTTTTCCTGCAGTTTGATAACCGATTTATAAATTTTTTTGCCACCGATATGCATTTCGGTTTTAGGGTAATCCCAAACCGCTTCATTACGGATAACAATAGCGTGCGGATTGTCGTACTGAATAAGCTCGGCCACCTGATTGTTTTTCAAATGAATAATGGTGAAGGTGGAATACGCTACACCGCGCACCGAACAAACAGGAAGTGTCGCGGCGATGGTTTCAACGCATTCTTCCAGTGACAGACCCTCTGCCAGCATGGTTGAAATGATTTTAGAGGTGAGGGTTGAAAGAATACTTGCTTTCACACCGCTGCCAAGACCGTCCGACAACACAATAACCGTAGAATCATCGCCGGGTTCAACAACATCCACATGGTCACCGCAAAGCTGCTCGCCGTAATGATTTATACTTTTATATCCGATATCAGCACATAAATCATTCATCTTGGATTGACTCCTTTAATTTTGCGAGTGCAATTTTAGTTTCTGCTGCGGTTTCGCCGAGAAGTGATGCAATTTCCTGAACAATACGCATCTGCTTATCAACAACCTTATCGGCAACCTCGATGGTCTGACGGCTTATATTTTCTTTCTTTTCACGCTCGTTCTGTTCATCGGTAATATCACGCATAATCGCGACAAGGAGATGTGAATCCTTATCATATACGACCGACTGCTCAACGAAGCGCTTATATTCTGCAAGATACACACGCTCATCACGCACATTGCGACCGGTTCTTAACACATTCATAAACACAGAAGGGTCGAGAATACGGATAACCTGATCGCCAAGAATGTCATTAGCCGAGCGAATGTTCATCAGTTTTCTGGCGGCTGTATTGATTTGCTGAACCTCGAGATTTTCATTAAGAACAATCAGTCCGTTAGGCGAATTATTAACAATGGTATCCGAGAAGTTTTCAGCCTTATCTTTAAGGTACGGCAGACACATGGAAATTTCCGCCTTACCTTGTATAATGGCAATTGCTTTTTCACGGCAGGTATTGTATCCGCAAGAGCCGCAATTGAGTTCCTGAGAAGGCTTGAATTTGCCCATCTGACGAAGAATGTTCTGAATTTCCATATCAGAAGGCATCTGCGAACGCTGCTCAATAAACTCAAAACTCTTTTTCAGTTCAATAGCCTTGGGCTGAGATACTTCAAAATCCTTTGTTCCTGCATATTCGGAAATAGCAATATAATCCTTAACGGCAGAAGAACGGTGGTATTTTTCCATAACCGGACCGCCGACACAGCTACCAACACAAGCAGACATTTCGATAAAGCACTTATGAACCTTACCGTTTATGATATCTTTAAGGGCAGCAATACAATTATCAACACCGTCAAGAGCAAGATAAGTAAACCCTTGGATATCCTGAGCCATTGTTTTAAGAACACCGCCGGTTGTCGGGAAGAAACGGGCGCGGGAACAAACATCATTGTCGAGTTCCTGTTCCAGCTCGATTTTTTCCGCATTTAACCACTCGGTAAGTTCCTCAAAGGTGAGCACAGCATCCACGATGCCTTCGTAGTGCTCAGCCTCATCTTTTTTGGCAACACAGGGGCCAATAAATACGGTCTTGGCACTCGGATATCGGCTTTTAATATCCTTGCAGTGCGCCTGCATGGGTGATACAACGTCAGCCAAAAATTCAAGCGCTGCGGGATAGTGCTTTTGGATTAAAAGATTGATGGAATGGCAGCAGGACGAGATGATAACATCTCTTTCGTCCTCGCGAAGCATTCTTTCATATTCTGTTTTTACAATGGTAGCGCCTACCGCGGTTTCCTCAACGTCATAAAAGCCCAGCTTCTTTAACGCTCTGCGCATAGCGTTGATGCCAACGCCTTCATAGTTCGCAATAAAAGAAGGAGCAAGACTTACGATTACGGGATCTCCGCTTTGAAGAAGAACCTTTACCTTTTCGGTTTCTTCAACGATTTCCTTCGCATTCTGAGGGCATACAACAAAGCATTGACCGCAAAGAATACATTCGTTGCCGATAATATGTGCCTGATTTCCCGAAAAACGAATAGCCTTAACGGGACAGTGGCGGATGCACTTATAGCAGTTTTTGCAGTTTGATTTTTTTAAGGTCATACAATTCGGCATATCCCGTTACGTCCTTTCCAGTTTATTTAATACATGTTCTTGGAGGAACTCCTTGAAGTTCTCCTTTGTAACGCCGACGTGAATATCGTCATCAACCTGTATCGTAACACCGATACGGTTACACTTGCCGATACAAAAACTACCGGCAAGTGTAACTTGCGTCTCAAGATGATATTCTTCAACGGCTTTTTGCAGAAGTTCTACAATTTCAGGAGAACCCTTTAAGTGACAAGAACTACCCACACAAACCTGAATAATCATATTCTTATACCTTCGCTTTAATATTCTTCTCGAAGAATTCTTCTACGGTTTCGGGGGTTACGGAATGGAATGCATCATCAACGGTAACGCAAACACCCTGTTGACATTTACCCATACAGAAGGTGCCGCCGAGCTCTACCTTATCACCGAGATTGTGCTCAGCTATGAGGTACTGAAGCTGCTCTACTACCTGACGCGAACCTTTAATGTGGCAGGAACTACCAATACAAACTGTAACTTTCATTATTCTTTCTCCTTATATCTTTTTATTCGTAATCTACAACGTTTACCCAAGAGATCAAGAACTCACGCTCTTTTTCGTTACCCTTAACAGACTGGGAAGCGGCAACGATAGGCATCCATTTTTGAACATACTGTTTTGCGGTGTTGCTCCTGGTGCAGAACAGGTCGAGGTACTTTTTAGCACCGTCAATATCGCCGTTCAACCAGAACAAGAGATAGGTACGGGCTGCATCGGCAGATGCGTTACCCTGAGTTGCGTGAGACCAGTCAAGGATATAGGGAGTGCCATCTTCGGCAATAATGATATTGGAGGGGTTGAAATCGCCATGACAAACCTTGTTGTGCTTGGGCATACCTTCCAGACGAGTATGGAGATCATAACGGGTAGTAGCATCAAGCTCGGTAGAAGCGATCTTACGGCTCATTTTATCCTTAAGCTTATTAAGGAGCGGGCATTTCTTAGCGTGAACAGAAAGCTGTAAATCAACGAGCAGTTCGAGATATTCGTCTTTCTTTTCGCTATCTTCTTCCATAAGCTGTGAAAGCGTCTTACCCTTGATATACTCGGATACGATTGCCCATTTTCCGTCAACCATAGTTACTTCAAGAATCTTGGGGATGTTAAGACCGGTTTCTTCGATTCTTGCCTGATTAAGAGCCTCATTGAGAACATCAGCCTTCGAATAATCTTCGTTAAATACTTTTACGCATCTATCGCCGTCACGGTAGATAGTTTTATTGTTTCTTACTGCGATAACTCTATCAAGTTTCATTTCTGTTTCCTCCCTTAATTACGCTTTCTTACCCTTGCGATAGGTGACTTTAACATTGTCAACCTTAGCAGGAGCAGCAACATCGGCTGCGGTGGGCTTCTTGGTTTCTACAAAATGCTTGCCGTAATAAGCGTTGAGGTACATAGCTTTAAGTTCGCTCATCAGCGGATAACGGGGGTTAGCACCGGTGCACTGGTCATCGAACGCCTGCTCAACCATGTCATCAAGGCGAGTAAGGAAGTCGTTTTCGTCAATGCCGTAATCCTTAATGGTTTCCTTAATACCAACCTTTGCTTTAAGCTCGTTAATAGCTTTGATAAGGTTTTCAAGTTTCTCTTCATCGGTCTTGCCGCCAAGGCCTAAATAATCAGCAATTTCAGCGTAGCGAGCAAGAGTATGAGGATGATCGTATTGAGAGAAGGTGCCCATTTTAGTGGGAGCTTCGCAAGCGTTGAAGCGGATAACCTCTTCAATCATAAGAGCGTTAGCAACGCCGTGGGGCAAATGATGGAAAGCGCCGAGCTTGTGAGCCATAGAGTGACAGATGCCGAGGAATGCGTTAGCAAATGCCATACCTGCCATAGTAGCTGCATTAGCCATTTTTTCACGAGCTTCAACATCGGTCTGGCCGTTGTCGTATGCACGGGGCAGATACTTAAAGATATTCTTCAGAGCCTGGAGAGCAAGACCGTCTGTGTAGTCGGTTGCGAGCATTGCGGCATAAGCCTCAACAGCGTGAGTTACAGCATCAATACCGGAAGCAGCAGTAAGTCCCTTCGGAGCGCTCATGTGGAAATCGGTATCAATAATTGCCATATTGGGAAGTAATTCATAGTCAGCGAGAGGATATTTTACGCCGGTCTCGCCATCGGTAATAACGGCGAAGGGAGTAACCTCAGAGCCGGTACCTGCAGAAGTGGGAACTGCGATGAAATATGCCTTTTCACCCATCTTGGGGAAGGTGTAAACTCTCTTACGGATATCAATGAAACGCATTGCCATATCCATAAAGTCGGCTTCGGGATGTTCGTAGAGAACCCACATAATCTTAGCAGCGTCCATTGCAGAACCACCGCCGAGAGCGATAATGGTGTCAGGCTGGAATGCTGCCATCTGTTTAGCGCCGTCCTGAGCATTCTTCAAGGTAGGATCGGGCTGAACGTCAAAGAATGTGGTATGAGTAATGCCCATTTCATCAAGTTTATCAGTAATCGGCTTGGTGTAGCCATTTTCATAAAGGAAGGTATCAGTTACGATAAATGCTTTCTTAGCACCGCGAACTGTTCTGAGTTCATCAAGAGCAACCGGCAGACATCCTTTCTTGATATATACCTTTTCAGGTGCACGGAACCAAAGCATATTTTCCCTTCTTTCAGCTACTGTTTTAATATTTAAGAGGTGCTTAACACCAACGTTGTCGGAAACCGAGTTGCCGCCCCAAGAACCGCAACCCAAGGTGAGCGAGGGAGCGAGTTTAAAGTTGTAAAGGTCGCCGATACCACCGTGAGAAGACGGGGTGTTTACAAGGATACGACAGGTCTTCATGCGAGCCGCAAAATCAGCAAGTTTCTCTTGCTCGGTAACTTCGTTGAGATAAACGCTGGAGGTGTGGCCGTAACCACCGTCAGCAACAAGCTGTTCAGCCTTATCGAGTGCATCGCCAAAGTCTTTTGCCTTGTACATAGCAAGAACAGGGCTGAGCTTTTCGTGAGCAAATTCCTCAGAAAGCTCTACACTCTCAACTTCGCCGATAAGAATCTTAGTGCCTTCGGGCACGGTAACGCCGGCAAGCTCAGCAATTTTTGCTGCGGGCTGACCAACGATTTTTGCATTAAGAGCGCCGTTGATGATGATGGTTTTACGAACCTTCTCAGTTTCAGCAGAATTCAAGAAGTAGCAACCACGGGTAGCAAACTCTTCCTTAACTGCATCGTAAATGCTCTCTAAAACGATAACAGACTGCTCGGAAGCACAGATCATACCGTTATCAAAGGTCTTGGAGTGAATGATGGAGTTTACAGCAAGAAGGATATCAGCAGACTCATCAATAATGGCAGGAGTGTTACCTGCGCCAACACCGAGAGCAGGCTTACCGCTGGAGTATGCAGCCTTAACCATTCCGGGGCCGCCGGTAGCAAGGATGATATCCGCTTCCTTCATAACGGTATTGGTCATATCCAAAGAGGGAACGTCGATCCAGTCGATAATGCCTTCGGGAGCGCCGGCAGCAACAGCAGCCTCAAGAACTAATTTCGCAGCAGCAATAGTGCTGTTCTTTGCGCGAGGGTGAGGGCTGATGATGATAGCGTTACGAGTCTTAAGAGCGAGCAAGCACTTAAAAATAGCGGTAGAGGTGGGGTTGGTGGTGGGGATAACAGCCGCAATTACACCAATGGGCTCAGCAATCTTCTTGATGCCGAAAGCCTTATCTTCTTCGATAACACCGCAGGTCTTGGTTTCTTTATAAGCATTGTAGATATACTCAGAAGCATAGTTGTTCTTGATAACCTTATCTTCTACAATACCCATACCGGTTTCTTCAACAGCCATTTTAGCAAGGGGAATTCTTGCCTTATTGGCAGCAGAAGCGGCAGCCAAGAAGATTTTATCTACCTGTTCTTGCGTGTAGGTAGCAAATACCTTCTGCACCTCTCTGGTGCGTGCAATAGCTTCTTCCAGCTTTTCCACGCTGTCTACGATTAAATAATTCTTGGTGTCCATTTTATATCCTCCTAATTTAAATTACCTAATTGATTGTTAAGGTGTGCAAGGGAAAGTGCTAAGTTTTCGTTTTGAAGCAGTATTCCGGCAGGAACCTTTAATTTGCACGGAGCAAAGTTCCATATTGCCGTTATTCCGCTTTTAACCATCTGATCGCATACGGCTTGGGCCGAACCTTCGCCCACCGTAATGATGCCAAGCTGAATATTCTGCGTTTTGCAAAAGTGTTCAAATTGATTCATCGGCAGAATTTCCGTTTTTCCGGCCAAACTGATGATTTGCTCGTTTGAGTCAAATGCTGCTGAAATCTCAACGCCGTATTTTTGAAATTCATCAAATTGGAGCAATGCTCTTCCAAGTTTTCCTGCGCCCACGAGTACCGCTTTTGTCGATCGGTTATATCCCAAAGCTTCTTCAATTTGATTTATAAGCTCATTTGTGATATAACCAAGCTTCGGCTTTCCGGCGCCGCTTACTGATGCAAGGTCTTTCCTCACCTGAACATCGCCAAGACAAAGTTTCTTTGCAATGGCAGTTGCTGATATGTAAGGGACCTTGTCCGGTGGTAATTCTCGAAGAAAATCAAGATATCTCGGAAGTCTGCCCAAAGTTGCCTTCGATACAGAAGCTTTTTCCATCGCACCTTCTCCTTTATCTCAAGTTCGTTATTATTTTAACAACTTTTTGAAGGCTTGAAAATTCTTAAAATGGATAATCGGTATTATCAATATCGATAACCCCTGTATCGATTGAAAAAAACAAAGCCCAACCTCCACTCCGAGATTGGGCTTAAAAATATGAATTTATAGGTATTTTCTCTTGGATTCACATAGTTCGGTGATGAACTGTCTGTCCAGCTTCGATAACGCATATCCATTTTTATAAATCAAAACATCCTTATATACTTTTTTGTTGTCGGCGCATTTTCTTTGCACCAAATTGTAACGCTCAAGCAAACTCTTTGGCGCAGGAGACACCCACATAAATGTTTCAGGATTTAGTGATAAAAGGTCAAATTGGCTTGCACGCTCAAAGATAAAGATTCTGCGTTCAATATTATCCGGCAATTCTTCCTTAACCACTTTTGAAAGCGGCATAGAAGGTACATACGGATCGGCGTGAGCGATTTCTATATACTCCGCCAAATCATCAAAAGTGATTTCCGACTTTCCTGCCAACGGATTGTCTGCGCTCATAATGAGTGAATATGTAAACTCGGTAACAAGCTCATATTGAAAATCTTTTTCTTCAAGCATAGCTTTGAAGTATTTATCATAGTTTTCAGCATAACGGATAATACCAAGCTTATAGTCGTGATTCAGCATATTGTGGATGGTGCGCTGTGAATTGGTTTCCTTATAAAATACTTCAGCAGCATCCTTGGAGAGTGCTTTTGAAAACTGTGCAAAGGCTTCTGAAATATAACAGGCGCGAGGAACGGAAATAGAAAACTTTTGTTTCTTAGGCGCGCCAGCCTTATAGAATTTTTCGACCTCGTCAATCTGACCAAGTATCCCTTTAGCAAAATTTATAAACTCCTCTCCTTCGGGAGTCAGCTTCATACCGTTTTGCGTGCGGTCAAATATCGAAATGCCAAGGTCGGTTTCAAGCTCTTTTATGGAACGGCTGATATTTGGTGCCGCAATTAAAAGCACTTCGGAGGCTTTGCTGAGCGAGCCCGCTTTTGCAACCTCCAGCGCATGTTTCATATGTAATAGATTCAATAATCCACACCACCATTTTGCACAGTTTTTTATATTATAACATTTTTTGCAGATAAAATCAATGCGTTTTACTGCTCAAATTAATAAGCGGCAAGGATTTCACCTTGCCGCTCTACATATTATATATAAATCAGTTCGCTATTTACGATTTCCGTAGTTCTGTTTCGAATGTTGTTCATCCGTCCAACCCACATCATTTGGTTGTCAGCTTTGAGTTGTTCCGTTACACCCTCACATTCTGCCATTTGCCAACTAAGCGGTTGAACATTTCTTCAGCATCACGATTCTCGAGATGAAATTGAGTATTAAATAATTTTGTTTAAGTATTTTGGCACAATTTAATAGCTTTTTCTTTAGATGATCAAAATTGCACAGGTTGGCCTGACTTTTGCTATCATTTTGCTATCATTAGTTGCTATCATTTGATATCTGTGATACCAACTTGAAAATGAACATAAGAAAAGCGTTACTGACTGCAAAAATCAGTAACGCTTTATGCATTAGAAGATAATCTATTCGCAAACCACTCGGACTCTTTAGAATAATGGAGTCTGATAGTTTGCTATCATCTTGCTATCAAATTGTGCTTTGAAGAACCGCAAACCCGCATAAATACCGGGTTTCTTACACCTTCAAAATTATTCCCACTCA
>JAZUAN010000061.1:0-62933 GCA_045638005.1 Acutalibacteraceae bacterium
CATACAGTATTTGCTCCGTTTTTGCCTCGATTGACCTGAAAATCCGCTCTTTTTAAAAATCTCCGACCTCAAAGCGAGGAGATTTCGAGTGATTTTTGTTTTTCTTTTCTGCGGGCGGGCTGTCGCCCGACAAAGAAAAAAGGACGAAAAGCGCTGAAATATACCGTTTTGAGGCAGGTTCGGATTATTCGTGTCACCTTAATGTGTCCTGCTTCCGTAAATTCAAAAACGTAGAATACCATATCACCTTGAAACGCAGTGCGAAAACCACCGTAAACGGCGATCTTTTCCGTTTGCATACAGCACGCAGGTATAGCCGCTTTCAAGCAGAATATTTTTAGCTGTTATCGTATCGTTATTCATGTACATCCTTACAGTTTCGAGATGTTTTCGATGCGTTGTTTCACGTCAATGCCTTGCGGACACACCGTTTCACATTTTCCGCACCCGATACAATCCGCGGCAAGCGCGCCATCGGTTGGGAACGCTGCTTTTGCCGCACCTTTTGTGATTTTAGCGGATAAAAACTCATTATACACTGCAAAAAGTTCAGAGATGGGGATGTGCTTCGGGCAAACTTCCGCGCAATAATTACATTTTGTGCACGGAATTTTTTTGGCTTCGCGGATGATTTCTCGTGCACGGTCGGTGGCTGTCAGTTCTTCCGCGGTGAGCGGTACAAAGGGACTGAAGGTACGCAAGTTATCCTGCATCATCTCCATGTTGCCCATGCCCGACAGCACCATAAACACTTCGGGGTAGCCGGCGGCATAGCGCAAGGCATACGACGCGTAACTGCCGCCCTGCAACGCATCAAACAGATCCGTCGCCTTTTGCGGCAGATTAACAAGATGTCCGCCTTTGATGGGTTCCATCACAATGACTTTCTTCCCGTGCTTCACCGCCACGTCATAGCACGCTTTGCTTTGCACGCCGGGATCGTCATAATCCAGATAATTGATCTGCAACTGTACCGCTTCGATGCAAGGTTGCTCGGTCAGTATCATATCCAGAATATCCGCCGTGTCGTGGAATGACATGGCGATGTGTTTGATCTTACCCTGCGCTTTGAGTTCTTGCACGATTTCAAAGCTTTTGCACTGCTTGTGCTTGGGGTAAGAGTCTCGCGTCAGGCAGTGGAACAGGTAAAAATCGAAATATTCTACGCCACACCGTTTTAACTGCTTTTCAAATAGCGGAACAATGTCTTCTTGCTTTTCAAAATACCAAGCGCTCAATTTGTCTGCCAGCACATATTCTTCGCGTTTATACCGCGCGACAAGGCAGTCGCGCACGGCGGTTTCGCTTTTGCTGTCAATGTACCCGTGTGCGGTATCGAAATAATTAAATCCTGCACCGATAAACGCATCTATCATGCAGTTGAACTCTTCATAATCCACGCGATCGTCCATCATCGGGAGTCGCATACAACCAAAGCCCAAATTCTTTTTAACCTTATCAAAAGCCATACTGCAAACCTCTCTTCATTAAATATAAGTATAACATCATTTTTCAAATTTGTAAATGCAGTGTTTGGGGCTGTAAAAGGCGGAAAAGTCTATCGGGCTTCTCAAACACCCAACACACGACCACAACAAAAAGCACCGCCTGCTGGCGGTGCTCATTGTTTTGGTGGGAGCGGGTGGATTCGTAACCACCGGACATTCGCCTTTGGCGAAGTCCATCAACGTTTTTCTTGCCGACTTAAACAGTCGGCATTTTGCTTTTGGTGAGCACAAGGCGGTAGCTATGTGCAAGCAAAACCGAAAAAGTTGCGTTCGGGCTTCTCAAACACCACACTCGACCAAAACAAAAAAGGCACCCTGTTGGGTGCCTTTTTGTTTTGGTGGGAGCGGGTGGATTCGAACCACCGAAGTCGAAGACAACAGATTTACAGTCTGCCCCCTTTGGCCACTCGGGAACACTCCCATATTCAAAACGCAAGTAGGATTATAACAAGAAGTACGCGCTTTGTCAACACTTTTTTCAGAAAATCTCATAAAATTGCAAAAAAGATCTTTTTGAAAAATATTTTAAAAAAATTCAAAAAAAGTGTTGACTTTTCGTGAATGGCATGGTATAGTATCACTCGTCCCCAAGAGAGGACACAAAAAGTTGGTGCTGATGGCGGTGAGGGTACACCCGTTCCCATACCGAACACGGCAGTTAAGCTCACTTGCGCTGAAGATACTCGGCTGGAAGCGGCCCGGGAAAATAAGAAGGCGCCAACACAACTAAAAGGGCATGGCCAATAGGCCGTGCTTTTTTTCTTTTTCTGCGGCTTGTTTTGGTTGACAAAACATATACTTTTAGGTAAAATACGTATGTTGAGTGGACTGAACAGTCGCGTGCGGTTAAGGTGACAAGATTCGAACAGATTCGGATTATTCGCGTCACCTTACGCATGAGGAAAGTCCGAGCACCGCAGGGCGGGATAACGGCTAACGGCCGCCGAGGGTGACCTTAGGGAAAGTGCAACAGAGATATACCGCCTATCAGGGGTGGCAAAGCTAATGCCAACCTTGCTAGGTAAGGGTGGAAAGGCGAGGTAAGAGCTCACCGGCGTACAGGAGACTGTACGGCCCTGCAAACCCTATCCGGTGCAACGCCGACAGAAGCGATACATTTGCCCGATGTGCTTCGACGGGCGGCTAGAGCTGTCTGGCAACAGGCAGTCGAGATAGATGACTGTTCACGACAGAACTCGGCTTACAGGTCCACTCAACTTTATCGTAAAATTCCTTGCTTTTTATAAGGTAGTAAGGTATACTATTTATATGTGAACAGAAAGGAAGTTTTCAATATGCAGATCACTAAAGAAACCATTATCGGCGATATCCTTGATATGGATCGCACCACCGCGCCCTTCTTTTTAGAGATGGGCATGCATTGCCTTGGCTGCCCCTCCGCGAGAGGCGAAAGTCTCGAGCAGGCTTGCATGGTACACGGTGTAGATTGCGACGCGATGGTTGAAAAAATCAACGCGCATCTGGCAGGCAAGTAATGAAAAGGCGTTACATGTAATGTAACGCCTTTTGTTTTAGGAGATACTTATGGTTATCAGTGAACGCTTGAAAACACTTGGCGGCTTTGTGCGGCAGGGCAACCGTTTAGCAGATATCGGTACCGATCACGGCTTTTTGCCGATTTATCTGGCGCAGACGGACGCCATTACTTGTGCGATTGCCTCGGATGTGCGCGAGGGTCCTGCTTCTGTTGCGCGGAAAAACATTCAAAAGGCGGGGCTTTTAGACCGTATTGACGTGCGCGTAGGGGATGGATTGACCCCCATCTTACCGGACGAAGCGGACGATATTGTGATAGCCGGTATGGGCGGCGAGACGATCGTTGAGATTTTAGACGCTGCGCCGTGGGTGATACACCCACGCTACCGCCTCATTTTGCAGCCGATGTCCCATGCGGAAATTCTGCGGGAATGGCTGTATCTGCGCGGCTTTTCCACTGTGACCGAGCGCCTGCTGGAAGATGCGGGTAGAGAATATATCGTTTTAGTGGCGGCATATACCGCCGCACAGCCTGTGACCGATGCGTTTTTATATTGGCGCGGACAGTTTGCTGTACCCGAAGGCCGTCCCTATTGGCAAAAAACCGCTAAATATCTCTTGCAGCGCGCCGACGGCTGTGTTGCGAGAGGTGAACCGGATAAGGCGGCGCATTGGCGGGAGATTGCCGACAAGCTGTCAAAATTGTGAAAGGAGCACGCGTATGCTGCTGACCGATATTGTGGAATTTTTGGAACGAAAAGCCCCCGCTTATACCGCGGAGGAATGGGATAATGTAGGTTTGCTGGTGGATGCGGGACACGAGGAGATTCCGACCGCTGTGGTAGCGTTGGACGCGACCCCTGCTGCCATTGCTTTTGCGGTTGAAAACGGCGCAAAGCTGCTCATTACTCATCATCCCGTGATCTTTTCACCGCTAAAATCCATCACCGCCGATATGCCTGCGGCAAGTGCACTGTTATCCGGTGTTTCGGTGCTGTCCTTGCATACCAATCTCGATAAAGCGATGGGCGGTGTAAATGACACGTTGGCACAAAAGCTCGGCTTGCAGCACGTGGCGGTAGCGGCGGACGGCATGACCCGTGTTGGTGAATTGTCCACCCCCATGACCGCACCGGATTTTGCTGCACTCGTATCCGAAAAACTGGATACTCCCGTGTCCTACACCTACGGACGCATGGTGAAAACCGTTGCCGTTTGTGGCGGGGGTGCGGGGGATGGTGTATTCGCGTTTCAGGATACGGCGGATGCATATGTCACCGGTGAGATGAAGCATCACGAATTTTTGGCGGCGGAGGCTGCATTGTTCACCGCGGTAGCGGCGGGACATTATGCAACCGAGGTGCCGGTGGTGGATACCCTCACCACATGGTTGCGGGACGCGTTCCCGGCCTTGCAGGTGCTGCCATTTTATGATAAAGCGCCGTATAAATCGGTATTGAGGTAAGGATATGGCTCTGGACGGATTGTATCTGTCCTGTCTGCGGCGGGAACTGAGCGAGACGCTTAAAGATACCCGCATTGATAAGATTTTCCAGCCTACCAAAGAGGAACTGGTGATCGCATTTCGCGGACGGGATAAACAAGCAAAACTATATATTTCCGCGCGGGTTAATTCCCCGCGCATCCATTTCACTGACGTAAAGCTTGAAAACCCCAAGCAACCGCCGATGTTTTGCATGCTTTTGCGCAAGCGACTGACCGGTGGACGGTTTATTGCGGTGCGGCAGGACGGTGCGGAACGTGCGCTTTACCTGGACTTTGACTGCGTCAACGAGCTGGGAGACGTGGTGCGCTTGACCCTCGCCGCCGAGGTGATGGGAAAGTACAGCAACGTGATACTGGTGGACGAGAAAAATCGCGTTGTAGACGCTGTAAAGCGGGTGGATCTCACAATGTCCCCCGTGCGCCCCATTTTACCGGGGGTACAGTATGATGTGCCACCCAAAATGGAAGGGCACTGTGACATTTCTCTTGCCGCGCCCGCGGAGATTACAAAGGCGGTCGTAAAAGACGGCAGGCCGCTGTCTACCGCTTTACTGCAAACTACCTGCGGTATGGCACCCCTCCTCTGCCGTGAGCTTGCGGTGCGGGTTGCAGGAGATGTGGATGCGCTTGCTTCCGCCTTGTCGGATGCACAGCAACAAAAGCTGACAGAATTGCTCACACGGCTTCACAATATCGCAAACGGTTCACTGTCGGGACAGCCGTATATTCTGTATAAAGCGGGCGGTGTGCCGCAGGAATACAGCGTGATACCGCTCATCCAGTACGGTCTTGATGCCACCGGCAGAGAA
The DNA here is from genome assembly GCA_045638005.1 of Acutalibacteraceae bacterium. Lineage (GTDB taxonomy): Bacteria > Bacillota > Clostridia > Oscillospirales > Acutalibacteraceae > URNF01. The sequence goes on from JAZUAN010000061.1 coordinate 5,321, forward strand.
ATGGAGAGTTTTTCCGCTGTTTTGGATGAATTTTATGCTAAAAAGGATGCGGCAGAGCGTTTGAAACAACGCACCGCCGATCTCACTCGCGTGCTGACCACCAACCGCGAGCGGTTGGAAAGAAAACTTATGCACCAACGGCAGGAGCTGAAAGCGTCGGGTAATCGCGAGAAAAACCGCATTTACGCTGATCTCATCAACGCGAATATCTACGCCATCCCGAGGGGGGCAGCGTCTGCAACACTTATCAACTATTTTGATCCCACTTGTGCCGAGATCGAGGTGCCGTTGGATCCCGCCCTTTCTGCGGCGGCGAACGCGCAGAAATACTATAAGGCGTACCGCAAAGCGCAAACCGCCGAAAAGGTGCTGGCCGAGCAGATCGAAAAGGGCGAAACAGAGCTTTTGTATTTGGAAACGGTGGTTGATGCGCTGTCCCGTGCCACCACCGCAGCGGAAATTGACGAGCTGCGGCAGGAGTTGGCTGAGGGCGGGTATCTCAGATTACAGCGCGGCAGTAAGAAAACCAGCGTGGTACTGAAACCGAAAAGCTATGTGTCAGATGATGGCTTTACGATTTTGGTGGGACGCAATAACGTGGAAAATGATCGTCTCACCACCAAAATCGCCCGCGGCAGCGATATCTGGATGCATGTGAAAAACATCCCCGGCTCGCATGTTATCGTGCTGTGCGAGGGGAAGGTGCCGCCCGACCGCACTTTGGAACAAGCGGCGATCTTGGCCGCATTGCATTCCAAAGCTGCCGAGAGCAAGCAGGTGCCGGTAGACTATACCGCTGTCAAAAACGTGCATAAACCGACGGGCGCAAAACCGGGTTTTGTGATCTATGAAACCAACCGCACCGCCTATGTGGACCCCGATGCCGAACTTGCTAAAAAGCTTTTGAGCGAATAAAAAGGAAAAGTGTATGTTAAAAGGAAAATTACTTGCGGTAATGAGTTGTTTGGTGCTGTATATCGCGATTATTACGAGCGCTGCCGGTTGCAGCGTGACCGTTGTGCAAAACACACCAAAGAAAACCACCTTGGTGACTGATAAAAGTGTCACAACTACTGTCAAAACGACCCTTTCGACAACCGCGAAAAAGGCATCAGAGGATGTACGCACGACTGCTTCTGCAACTTCTACTGTTGCGACCGGTACTGCGGCGCGCACAACGGCTAAAACCGCATCATCTGCCACAACGTTTAAAGTTACCGCGTCGGATGTGACGGATAAAACCACCCAACCGTCTGCAACAATTGAGACGACGGCAAGCGTTGTAACCACCGAGCATGCTACTTCCGCGACCACTCATGCTCTCACTACAACCACTCAGCCTATCGTTACCGAGATAACCACGACCACATCAAAGTCATTAACCGCCAAGAGCACCACAGAGGTAACGACAGCTGTGCCGACCACGATTATCGACGTGTCGCTCGATGAAGAAATATCGGATATGGTGTATATCACGCCTAGTGGTAAACGGTATCATTTGCGTTCCACCTGCGGTGGGAAAAACTCCTATGAGGTGACAATGGAGGAGGCTCTTGAAAAAGAACTTACTCCTTGTAAGAAGTGCGCACGATAAATGCTAACACAACAAAAAAACAGCACCCTGCGGGGTGCTGTTTTTTCATATTTTTTGGAGTACCCATTCGGCACATTTGATACCATCGACAGCGGCGGATAAAATGCCGCCTGCGTATCCTGCGCCTTCGCCGCATGGATAGATGCCACGGATTTTGGATTGCCCTTCTGTGTCTCTCAGTAGGCGAACAGGGGAGGACGAGCGAGATTCGATACCGGTGAGTATGGCGTCCGCGCGGTCAAAGCCTTTGATCTGTCTGCCGAATATGGGTAGCGCGAGTTTCAGCGAAGCGGAGACCGCAGTGGGTAAGCACTCTCTGAGATCGCATAGGGTCACACCCGGGCGGTAGGAGGGAGCAATATCGCCGAGCGTTTTGGATGCGCGATCGTGGAGGAAATCGCCGACTAACTGCGCAGGTGCTTTAAAATCGCTCCCACCGAGTTTGAAGGCGAGTTGTTCCCATTTCTTTTGAAAGTCAAAGCCTGCAAGCGGGTGTTCGCTTTCAAAATCTTCAGGACCGACACCGACCAAAAGTGCGCTGTTGGAGTTGTCTGCCGCACGCGCGTGCTCGCTCATACCGTTGACCACCAACTGTCCCGCAGCGGATGCCGCTGCGACCACCTCACCGCCGGGGCACATGCAAAATGTATATACGCCGCGCCCGCCGTCGGGACGGCAGTTAAGCTTATAATCGGCGGCGCCGAGTGCTGAATGCCCCGCAAATGCGCCGTACTGACTTTCATCTATCATTTGGCGGGGATGCTCAATGCGCACACCCACCGCAAACGGTTTTTGCTCCATTGGCGCGCCTTTTGCATACAGCATTTCCATGGTGTCTCCCGCGCTGTGCCCGATAGCAAAAACAGCATGATTGCAGGGGAACTCCTTTTCTCCGTCGGGGGTTTTCACCATGAGTGCATACAGCGCGCCGTTTTCTAAAACGATATCTGTCACCTGATGCTCAAAAAGCACCTGCCCACCCAACAACTCAATCTGTTTGCGCATATTTTTGACCGTTTCTCTCAGTTTGTCGGTACCAACATGCGGTTTTGCCTGCCATAAGATCTCTTTGGGCGCGCCCGCCTCTGCCAGTGTTTCGAGAACGTGGCGGCAGCGGGGATCTTTGATGCCGGTGTTGAGCTTACCGTCTGAAAAGGTGCCCGCACCACCCTCACCGAACTGTACGTTGGAATGCGGGTCGAGTGTGCCGGTCTTTCGAAACGCATCTACGTCCTGCGTGCGGGCATCCACCTCTCTGCCACGTTCCAAAAGAATAGGGCGCGCGCCTGCCTTGGCAAGGGTGAGCGCTGCGAACAGTCCCGCGGGACCGCTACCCACTACGATAGGAGATACGATAGGCGGTGCAGCGAGCGTTTTCGGTAAAATGTATGGCTTGGGTGTCACGAGAGTGACGGCGGGATCGTTCACACGGCGTATGAGTGCCGCGGCGTCGCACGATACTGTTACGTCCACCGTAACAGTGAAATGCACGTTGTCTTTTTTGCGCGCATCCACCGATTTTTTTGTCATGCGGATGGTATCTATCTGCGTATCTTTGAGCTTGAGCTTTTTTGCCGCAGCCGTTTTGAGTTTTGCTTCATCAAAGTCGAGCGGCATGCGGATGGAAGAAATACGAATGATCATGTAGCACCTGCCTTCAGTCGTGCCAAAATGCCGCCTGCCGCAACAGCGGCAGAGGCAAACGCGAATTGCAGGTTAAAGCCGCCGCAATCTCCGTCCACGTCTAAAATCTCGCCTGCGGCAAAGACCCCTTTTTGGTAGCAGGATTCCATGGTGTTTTGGTTGAATTCATTCGCGGTGATACCGCCCGCGGTCACCTGCGCTCCTGCAAAGCCCTTGGTGCCGATAACTTTAAATTCCCAGTTTTTAAGCAGATGGGCGAGCGCGGCAATCTGCTCGTCTGTCAAGCTGGCGGTGGGCGCTGCAAGAGAGAGCCCTGCTGCGCGAACGGCGGTTTGGCCGATGCGCTTATTTAAAAATCCCGTAAGGTAGTTTTCGAGTGTTCTGCCCTTTAATGCTGCACGCCGTTTCAATACAGTGACAAGGTCTTGCTCACGCATATCGGGGAACAGATCAAGGTGCGCTGTGCATTCTCCTTTTTTCTGCCGCTCCCAATCGCCCGCAATGCGGGATACCTGCATTGCGGCAGGGCCGGAAAGTCCGTAATCGGTGAACAAGATCTCTCCCGTGTCGCTACGGCTTTGCTTCGTAGTTTTAAGGGTTAGGGTGCCATCTATACGCAGTCCCTTCATCGCTTTGATAAAGGTAACGTCGGTTTTCAGTTGTACGATAGAGGGGAACAGTGGGGTGCGGGTGTGTCCGAGGGCGGTGAGGAGGGCATAGCCGTCCACGCTGCCGCCGAGTGCGGGCGCCGCCGCGCCGCCGGTGCAGACGAGTACCGTTTTGGCAAATAAGGTTTCATTTTCCGTTTGCACGCAAAAACCGTTTTTATCTTTCTGAATGGAGGAAACGGCGGTATCGCACCGTTCTTCCACCCCGAGCAATTCCGTTTCCAGACGCAACTGATCCAGCACAGCGGCCGCCTGCTCTGCGCGGGGATAGTATTTGCCGTCCTCGCGTTTGACGCACGAAACGCCGATACTGTTAAAAAACGCTACCGTATCCGAGGGTGAAAACTGTCGGATAACAGCATTGGCGAGATTTTTGTCCCCGTGATAACGGTCGGGGGTGGCATTAGCGTTTGTGATATTGCAGGTGCCGTTACCGGTGGCGAGCAGTTTTTTGCCGACGCGCGGCTGTTTCTCGAGCAATAAAACCGAAAGTGGATTTCCTTGCCTCTGAGCACTGCGCCCGAGCAGTACGGCTGCGGTAAGTCCCGCGGCACCGCCGCCTATAATGATCGTATCGTATACTTGCATGCTGTAAACTCCTTTAATTGGCTGCAGAGTTACCGGTGATGGTAAAGAGCTCTGCCACCGCTTTTGCCAGCGGTATATTTTCCGGTGTGGAGAGGGTGGGGTCAACGGCGATAATGCCGTCTACCGCTTCCTTAGCCTGTCGCAGCACCGACATGTCGGTAATAAGATCGGCAATACGCATTTTGGGCAGACCGTGCTGTCTGCTGCCGAAAAAGTCACCGGGTCCACGCATTTTGAGATCTTCTTCCGCAATCTTAAAGCCGTCGGTGGTGGCGCACATGGTTTTAAGACGGTGCTGTGCTTCCTCGCCCTTTGCATCTGAAATAAGGATGCAGGTGGATGCGTGCTTGCCGCGCCCCACACGACCGCGTAGCTGGTGTAACTGCGCCAAGCCAAACCGTTCTGCGTTTTCGATCACCATTAAAACGGCGTTGGGCACGTCTACACCTACCTCGATAACCACGGTGGAAATGAGCACCCCAATATCGCCGCTTGCAAACGCATTCATCACCGCGTCCTTTTCTTTTGCGTGCATCTGTCCGTGCAAAAGGGCGGTAGGAACACCTTTGAGCGCACCATTTTTGAGCGTTTCATAATAGGTGGTGGCAGCGGTGAGATCAGCGATCTCGTCGTTTTCTTCTACGAGCGGACAGACGATATACGCCTGTCTGCCCTCGGCAATATGCTTGCGTATAAAGCGGTAGATGCGTTCATGGTAGCCGCTGTCCACTGCGTAGGTGGCGATCGGTTGCCTGCCCGGCGGCAATTCATCCAGAATGGATACGTCCAGATCGCCGTATACGAGCAACGCCAAGGTGCGGGGGATGGGGGTGGCGGACATGACTAACAGGTGTGGGTGTTTGCCTTTTGCGGCGAGGGTCGCGCGTTGCGCGACACCGAAGCGGTGCTGTTCGTCGGTGATAACCAGTCCGAGATTAGAAAAAACCACCTTATCTGAAATCAGTGCGTGTGTGCCCACCACGATATCTGCGCTACCGTCTGCAAGCGCTTCTAGTACGCGACGTTTTTCTTTTTGGGGTAAAGAGCCGGTGAGCAGTTCGATACGTACGGTATCTCCCAAAAGTCCTCTTAAGGAGGATAGGTGCTGTCGCGCCAATATCTCGGTCGGCGCCATCAAGGCGGTTTGCAGTCCGTTTTTGGCGGCGGAAAACGCAAGACCTGCGGCAACTGCCGTTTTACCACTGCCGACATCACCTTGTATCAGGCGGGACATGGGGTACGGCTGCATCATGTCCTTAATGCCGTCTTTGATGGCGCGGGTCTGCGCGCCGGTCAGGGTGAACGGCAGATGAGCGGTGTATGCGGCTGTGTGATCCTGCCCGATTATACAGCCGGTGCGGGCGCGGGCGCGCCCACGTAGTTGGGAAAGCCCCAACTGGAACAAAAAGAGTTCTTCAAATATGAGACGTTCCCGCGCGATGTGCAGGGCGGACGCGTCTTTGGGGAAATGGATGTTTTGCAGCGCATAACGCGCGGTGCAAAGTCCATATTTTTGACGAAGTTCAGAGGGTAACCATTCTTTTTCAAGTGCGGCATCTACATCCGCCAACAGTTGCCGCACATTGGTCTCAATAGCGCGGGAGGAAAGTCCCGCCGTTTGCGGGTAAATGGGGCGGATACGTGCGCCATGCTCCGGTGTGTCAATAAGCGGCGCGGTCATTTCAAAGCCGCGCCCTTTTTGCTGCACCGTGCCGAACAATAAAAGTTGTTGCCCTTTTTGGATGTTTTTGGCGGTGTAGGTCGCATTGAACAGTGTGACGTTCATGAGGCTCACACCGTCGGATACACGGAATTTAAAAAGGGTCATATTTTTGCGGACAAAATACGAGGTGGGGGGCTGCAGTACGGTCACAAGCAGACACGCGGGGGCATCAGAAGATGCTTCTGCGATAGAAAGCGGCTGCGACCAATCCTCATAAGCGCGGGGATAGAGGTGCAACAGGTCATCAAGAGTATCAATCCCCATTTTGTGATACAATTCTACTCGCTTAGGACCAACGCCTTTGAGTGTGCCCACAGATGCGGACAATCGTTCCATACTGCACCTCCTTTCAGAATTCTGAAAAAGCGGCGCTCGAAAGAGCGCCGCTTTTAGCAATTGATTTATTTCGCGTAATCAACGGCACGATTCTCACGAATGAGATTGACCTTGATCTGACCGGGATAATCCATGTTCTCCTCGATGTTCTTCGCGATGTCGCGGGCGAGAATGGTCATCTCGTCATCGCTGACCACTTCCGGACGCACCAGAATGCGGATCTCGCGACCCGCCTGAATAGCGAAGGAACGTTCAACACCGTTGAAGGAGTTGGCAAGTTCTTCAAGCTTCTCCAAACGTTTGATGTAGTTCTCGAGGTTCTCACGGCGCGCACCCGGACGGGCGGCGGAGATAGCGTCAGCCGCCTGCACCAAGCAAGCAACGATGGTGGATGCTTCCACATCGCCGTGATGCGCCTGAATGGCGTGTACCACTGCTTCGTTTTCTTTGTACTTGCGGGCGATATCCACACCGATCTCCACGTGGGAGCCTTCAATCTCGTGGTCAACCGCCTTGCCGATATCATGCAAGAGACCGGCTCTGCGAGCGATGGTGGGATCGATACCGAGTTCGCTTGCCATCATGCCGGACAGGAACGCAACCTCCATCGAGTGATCGAGGACGTTCTGACCGTAGCTGGTACGGTAGCGCAGTCTGCCGAGCAGACGAACAATCTCGGGATGGATACCGTGCATACCGGTTTCCAGAATAGCGCGCTCGCCTTCCGCTTTAATGGTGGCTTCCACTTCTTTACGGGATTTTTCCACCATTTCCTCAATGCGGGCGGGATGGATGCGACCGTCGGTGATGAGTCGTTCGAGCGACAGACGGGCGATTTCGCGGCGCACCGGATCGAAGCAGGACAGGGTGATGGCTTCGGGGGTATCGTCGATGATAAGATCAACGCCGGTCATGGTTTCGATGGCGCGGATATTGCGACCCTCACGACCGATGATACGACCCTTCATTTCATCGTTGGGCAGCGGCACTACCGACACGGTGGATTCTGCCACCTGGTCAGCAGCCACACGCTGAATAGCGTGGGAAATGAGATGGCGGGCACGCTGATCCGCCTCGTCTTTGAGCTGTGCCTCGTATTCGGCGATTTTGAGCGCCTTGTCGTGGGTCAGCTCGTCAGCAAGCTGGGACAAAAGCTGTTCCTTCGCTTGCTCCTGCGTAAGACCCGAAATGCGTTCCAGCATTTCGAACTGGCTTTTTTTGAGATCGTTGACGTCCTGCAGACGCTCCTCAATCTCCTTTTCCTTTTTACGCAGTTGTTCTTCTTTTTTCTCGTAGTTTTCGATCTTGTGGTCCAGGGATTCTTCCTTTTGCTGTACGTGACGCTCTTGGCGCTGCACTTCTACGCGGCGCTCTTTCAGTTCACGCTCCGCTTCCTGACGATGACGATGAATTTCATCTTTCGCTTCGAGAAGCGCTTCCCTTTTTTTGGAATCTGCAGCCTTGACGGCATCCTTGCGGATACGTTCGGCTTCCTGCTCAGCAGAGCCGATAGCGGCTTCGGCCGTCTTTTTACGATGGTTGACACCGGCTTTAAAAGCAATCAGCGCGGCAACAACAGCACCGACAGCCAAGCCACCGACGCACATCAGCGCAGCGATCCAAAGTTCGATGGTCATAACAATGCACCTCCTGTTCAATTTTTGGAAAACCGAACACAAAAGTGCAGACCTCTCCCTGCCGGGGGATCATATTATATTTTTGGAATACATATGAGAAACCCACAAAAAGTGGGGGAGACCGGAAGAAGAGATCTATCTTCTGTGTTCAAAGCCGTAAAACGGCGAATAAAGTTTTATATACAGTGGGAGGAAAACCTCCTATATATATAAACGTGTTAAAAAACACTGCGTTAATTATACAACTTGTTGTGGCTTATGTCAAGAAAAACTCCTATATATATTTATAATTAGTGCACTTTCAAAAAAATCTCGAAATTGGTATTGACAAACGAAAAAAATGGGTTATAATAAATGACGGTTTGAAAAAACCTAATATTGCGGAATAGTGTAATGGTAGCACCGCAGTCTCTGAATCTGCTTGTTGGGGTTCGAGTCCCTATTCCGCAGCCAAAAAGAAAACAGACACCCAAACGGGTGTCTGTTTTCTTTTTCGTTTTAGGTGCGAGTTTTTCGTTTTGTGAAGCAAATGCACGCCCGAACAATGGCGTGCAAGGAAAATCTCGACGGAGTTGCTTTGCAACTCCAATGGAGGAAGGACCTGTAAATCTCGCTTGCGAGATTTACGCAAAGGAGTATCAGCGAACACTAAAAAAACTCGCAGAACTTCGCCTTTGGCGAAGTTCACGGTTCGAGTCCCAAGCACGGGACATCGAGGTCGCTGTCCCCTACAGATGCATTTGGAGGTTTTTCTTTGTACACTTGATTTTTTGGCAAATTGTGCTACTATTTAAAGGATGATATCGTGGGAAATGTGCGCATAGCGGCACCGTATTTAAAGGTGCTGCATATCCACGATAACCGTGGCGAAGCGGCAAGATAGAATGAGGTGTTCTTATGAAGTTAGCGACTACAACTCACGATTTTCGTTTGTATACCGACAATCAAGTAGATGCGATCAACTGGATACGCGAAGCCGGATTTCGCTATGTAGACTATAATTTCGGAATAGATTCCCAACACCGCAACGGTGCGTTTTCAGAAGACTGGCGCGCATATGCGAACCAATTGAAACAACACGCCGCAAACATTGGGGTGCAGTTTGTACAGGCGCACGCGCCGATGGGTGCGCCGCTTGCAGAGGGCAATGCTTCTTTTATCGCAGATAACGTGCGGTGTATAGAGGTGTGTGCTGTTTTAGACATTCCCAATTTGGTGATACATACAGGGTATCTGCGCGGGTTATCAAAAGAGGAAACCTTTGAAAGAAACAAAGCATTTTTTACACCACTTTTACAGGTTGCGGAAGCGTACGGCATTAACATTTTGGTGGAAAATTTCAATAAAATGTGTGTGGAGGGGTTATATTGGATCGACAATGCCGATGACCTTTTAGCACTTATTGAATATATCGATCATCCGCTGCTGCATGCGGTATGGGATGCGGGACACGCCAATATGCAGGAGATGCCGCAGCATGAAGAACTGCAATTGTTAGGACATCATGTGTACGCGCTACACGTGCAGGATAATATGGGGGATAACGATTCACACCTGCCGCCGTTTTGCGGTACACTCAGTTTGGACTCGCTGATGCGCGGCTTGAAAGATATTGACTATAAGGGCTATTTCACCTTTGAGGCGGGCAGTCGTTTTCAATCCGCGGCTAAACGGCGGGTGTATGCTGATGATACCCGTTTGGCACAGCCGCCGCTGGCGCTGCGTATAGCAGAGGAACGGTTGCTGTATGAAACCGGCAAATGTATTTTATCAACGTACGGATGTTTAGAAGAGTGAGGATATCAGATGATCTATACCGTAACCTTTAACCCTGCATTGGATTATGCCATGCACATAGACGCACTTTGCGAGGGGGAGACCAACCGTTCAAGCGGCGAATACATACAGTTCGGCGGCAAAGGTATCAACGTGTCGGTGGTGCTGTCCCGCTTGGGGGTTTCCACCACCGCACTCGGTTTTGTTGCCGGTTTTACGGGCCAAGCACTCGAAAAAGCGGTGAAAGCGGAGGGCGTTTGTGCCGATTTCATACACCTTGAAAGTGGGCTCACCCGTATCAATGTGAAGTTAAAAGGTGAGACAGAAACCGAAATTAACGCGGGCGGTCCCGAGATAGATCAAGCGTCGCTGGATGCTTTATACCGTCAACTCGATATGTTGGGAGCGGGGGACACCTTGGTGCTTGCGGGCAGTGTGCCCAAAAGTCTGCCCCACGATATTTATGCCCAGATATTACGCCGCTTGCAAGGACGGAATATCCGCTTTGTGGTGGATGCAACTGGCAAGGCGCTGGGAGCCACCTTGCCGTATGCGCCGTTTCTTATCAAACCTAACCTGCGCGAATTAGAAGAGTTGAGCGGGCGGGTATTGCCCGACAAAACGGCGGTTGCCGCCGCGGCAAAAGTGTTGCAAGCGCAGGGTGCGCAGAACGTATTGGTATCCTTGGGAAAAGACGGCGCTTTTTTGTTGGATGCAAATGGCGAGACACACATAGTTGCCGCACACAAAGGTACACCGATCAATACGGTGGGCGCGGGCGACTCGATGGTCGCAGGATTTTTGGCGGGCGCGGACAAAGGGTATGCGTATGCGCTCGCGCTCGGCAACGCAGCGGGCGGTGCGACTGCTTTTCATGAGGGGCTTGCCCAAAAAGAGCAGATCAATGCTTTGCTTGAAGGAGATACAGCTCGATAATGGCGGATACGGTAAAGCGGCTGGGCGCGGATATCTGCGGTCTTAACGAGGTGTACGGCGCGGGTGAACTGCCGCTATTCAACCATCAAGCACACGGCGATGGGTCGCTGTGCTCATTCCCGTCCCATGCGCCCGATCGCCGCATTGACTATATTTTCGTGCGGGGTGTGGCTTGTACCGCGGCGGATGTGCCGCAAATCGTATCCGCAGACCATTGTCCGCATACGGCGGATGTAAAAACACCTTGAAGGAGGAATAGCTTTGAATAAACCGACCTTGCGGTACGCTTTCAAAGCATCCCTGCCGGTAATGGCGGGGTATATCGTGCTTGGTATCGGGTTTGGTATCCTTTTACAATCCAAAGGATACGCTCCGGTGTGGGCGTTTTTGATGAGCCTATGTATTTATGCGGGTTCCATGCAGTACGTTGCCGTAGATTTGCTTGCCGGCGGAGCGTCGCTCATTACCGCTGCGCTGATGACCGTGATGGTGAACGTTCGCCATATTTTTTACGGTATTACCATGCTTGAAAAATATAAGCGTACAGGTGCCAAAAAGCCGTACCTCATTTTCTCGCTGACCGATGAAACCTTTTCACTTGTGTGTTCTCCTACGCTGCCCGAAACGGTGAATGAGCATGCGTATTATCTCGCTGTTTCGGTTTTTAATCAGAGCTATTGGGTGCTTGGCTGTACTGTCGGCGCATTACTCGGAGAACTGCTGCCGTTTTCCTTTGCCGGTATTGAATTTTCTATGACTGCGCTGTTTGTGGTGATTTTTGTGGAACAATGGGAAAAGACAAAGCAGCACCTATATGCGCTCACCGGCTTGCTCATTTCGGTGATTTGTTTATTACTCTTCGGCGCTTCGGATTTCCTTATTCCCGCGATGCTTGGCATCACGGTCGCCCTCTTCATTGAAAAACGGTGGGAGGTGCGTGAGGGATGAATACGTTTTGGATGGTATCGGTGATCGCACTGGTAACAGCCTCTCTGCGGTTTTTACCGTTTGCGGTATTCCGCAAAAAAACGCCGGAACCGGTTTTGTATCTCGGCAGGGTGCTCCCTTACGCAATTATGGCGATGCTGGTGGTATATTGTCTCAAAGATGTCTCCTTCGTTGCAGCGCCTTACGGCATTCCCGCGATTTTGTCGGTTGCTGTGGTGGTAGCATTACACAAATGGAAACATAATACACTGCTGTCCATTCTCGGTGGCACGGTGTTGTATATGCTTTTGATGCGGTTGTTGTAATACAAGCAGACGGTGATACCGCATGGAAAGAGGTATTGTTCTCGGAATTGGATATGTAACGAAAAAGCGACAATGCATCACGGCGATGCATTGTCGCTTTTTTTGTATCGTTTTTATTTTACACCGAACAAGAGATCACTGTAAGTGGGATAGGGCCAATACTTTTTCGCGGTTGCGGCTTCCAGTTCATCGGCGACAGCGCGCATTTCCTGCATTGTCGCAAACACGACATCGTGACAGTAATCCGCTTTTTCCTGCGCCCCTTTGATGGTTTTGACTGTTTCCAAAGCCTCTTCCAATACGTTCATCTTTTCATACAAGGCAGCGGCAGCGGTGGACAGCTTTTTGACCAGCTTTGTTTCGGTCGCACAATAACTGCCACCTAACAGTTCTGTTTTACGCAACGCGGTGGTGCAAAGCTCCTTTTGATAGGTCTCCGCGGCGGGCAGAATCTCCTTATGCGCCATTTCCAGCATGGTTTTGGCTTCGATGTTGATGATTTTGCAGTAGTTTTCCAGCAGAATCTCATAGCGGGAGTTGAGTTCGGTGCGGGTGAACACGCCGTATTTCTCAAACAGGTTCACGCTATTGTCTTTCACCAGATACGGCAGACATTCGGGGGTGGAACGCAGGTTGAGCAGACCGCGTTTTGCAGCTTCTTCAACCCACGACGCATCATAGCCGTTGCCGTTGAAGATTACCCGCTTGTGATCCTTGAACACGCGCACAATGAGGTTGTGCACGGTGGAATTGAAGTCGTCCGCAGCTTCCAACTCTGCAGCGAAATGATCCAGCGATTCCGCAACAGCGGTGTTGAGCACGGTGGTGGAATCGGCGATGGATTGCGCAGAGCCGGTCATGCGGAATTCAAATTTGTTGCCGGTAAACGCAAGGGGAGAGGTGCGGTTTCTGTCGGTGTTATCCTTGGGGAAACGCGGCAGGATATGCACGCCGATCTTCATCAGCGTCTGCTCCTTAGCGTCGTATGCCTCGCCTTTGCCGATCGCCTCTAAAATCGCGGTCAGCTCATCGCCGAGGAACATGGAAACCACAGCGGGCGGCGCTTCATTGGCGCCTAAGCGGTGATCGTTGCCCGCACCTGCGACCGAAATACGCAGTGCGTCCTGATACAAATCCACAGCACGGATGACCGCACATAAGAACAACAAGAACTGCGCATTCTCATACGGGGTTTCGCCCGGCTCCAACAAATTTACACCGGTATCGGTGGAAATAGACCAGTTGACATGCTTGCCGCTGCCGTTTACACCTGCAAAGGGCTTTTCATGCAGCAGACACACAAGACCGTGTTTTTGCGCCACCTTTTTCATGATCTCCATAGTGAGCTGATTGTGGTCGGAGGCGATGTTGGCGGTGGTAAAGATGGGGGCGAGCTCATGCTGCGCGGGGGCACCTTCGTTGTGCTTGGTTTTGGAAAGTATACCGAGCTTCCACAGCTCTTCGTCGAGGTCATGCATATACGCGGAAACTCGTGTTTTGATCGCACCGAAATAGTGATCCTCCAGCTCCTGTCCTTTGGGCGGTTTTGCGCCAAAGAGGGTGCGGCCGGTGAAGATCAGGTCCTGACGTTCGTTATACATTTCTTCCGGAATGAGGAAATATTCCTGCTCGGCGCCCACGGTGGTGCGCACGATGCCGAAATCCTCATGCCCGAACAGTTTGAGCAAGCGTTTTGCCTGCTTGCTGATGGCTTCCATAGAGCGGAGTAACGGCGTTTTTTTGTCGAGCGCCTCGCCGCCGTAGGAACAAAACGCAGTGGGGATGCACAAGGTACCGTCCTTGATGAAAGCATAAGAGGACGGATCCCAGGCGGTGTAGCCGCGCGCTTCAAAGGTGGCGCGCAGTCCGCCGGAGGGGAAACTGGAAGCATCAGACTCGCCTTTCACCAGTTCCTTTCCGGAGAATTCCATGATAACACCGCTGTCACCGTTGGGAGAAATGAAGCTGTCGTGCTTTTCCGCTGTGACGCCGGTGAGCGGCTGGAACCAGTGTGTGTAGTGAGTAGCGCCTTTTTCGAGTGCCCAATCTTTCATGGCATTTGCGACCACATTGGCAATATCCGGATTAAGATGCTTGCCAAGTTCGATGGTACGACGCAGAGTTTTATAAGTATCCTTAGGTAACCGTTCTCTCATCACGGTGTCATTGAAAACCATGGTGCCGAACATTTCCGGTACTTTGCTCATACAAAACGCTCCTTTTTTAAAAGGCGGCTTCCCTCCGCCCGTGAAACTTGTTGCTGAAAGTTTGAAAGGTGCCGCGAAGACCTTGCTCCACAGCACCTTTGCGGTTGCGAACATTATAAAATAAAAAAAAGGGTTTGTCAATAGGCGGATTGACAAGCGGAAAAGGGGCGGATATAATGAAAGTGATGAAAGAAGAGGTGCATTTCAGATGGCAAATCCACTCGGACATTTTCGCACCATTACGGCGCATCGCCATTTGGTGATCCGTCATTGCGCGAGAGCGGGTATTTTGTGGCAGGGGCTGTTCCATGATCTGTCAAAATATTCGCCCACAGAGTTTTTTATAGGTGCGAAGCTATATACGGACGGTACCCGCAGTCCCAATGAGCGTGAGCGCGAGATAAATGGATATTCACTCGCGTGGATGCATCATAAAGGGCGCAATAAGCACCATTTTGAATATTGGACCGATTATGATCCGGTGGAAAAACGCATGCGTCCGGTGCCGATGCCGGATAATTATATCGTTGAAATGGCGTGCGATCGCATTGCCGCCAGTAAAATATACATGAAAGAAAACTATGATGACACAAAGCCGCTTGCCTATTTTATGCGTGGCAAGCCGACCCGTGTGATCCACCCGGAAACGTCCGAAAAGTTGGAATATATCCTGCGTATGCTCGCCGAACAAGGCGAAACGGCGACTTTTGCATATCTGAAAGGTATGGTGAGACAGTCTTCATAAGGCGGCCACTTGCCTAAAAGCCATTTGCGGTGTATAAACGATAAAACAGACGGCATACAAAAACGCGCTGGCATACGGCGCGGACGCGGTGGTCATCATGCTCGGCACCAACGATTCCAAGAAGGTCAACTGGCCTGTATACGCTGATGAGTTTGTGGCGAACTACGTTGAGATCGTGCGTTCGTTCCAAAACAGGGATACGGCACCGAAGGTATTTATCGCTCTACCGCCTACCGTGCATATCAATCAATTCCAGGATATCAACAATACGCGTATTGAGGATTTCATTATTCCTGCGCTCGGCGAGGTTGCGGCGAGAACAGGTGCTGCCATTATTGATACCCATACGGCTACTGGCGGTGACCCCACGCTGATGAGGGATGGCATACATCCGAACGATGCAGGTAAGCAGGTTCTTTGCGAAACTATCGCTGCTGCGATCAAAACTGATGTCGGCAGAGAATAATAAGGAGAGATAAAATGATGAACAAATATGAATCTCCCGAGTTGGATATCGTACAGGTAACGACATGTGAGACGATTGCCGACGAAGGCGATACCTCCGTTATCATTTTCGGCGACCAGTTGTATCCGGCTATACAAGGCTAATAAACACATTAACACCCCACGGACCTTGTCTGTGGGGTGTATTTTTTGCTTGCAAGAGGGGTATAAATATGCTATTCTAACAATAGTTTGAATTGCCGAAAGGGATTGCGATGGAAGACATTTTGAGAGAAGAACGAAAAGAGCGGTGTCTGCTGGTTGAGGTGGACACGGGTGAATATGACGTAGATATTGCGCTGGACGAGTTGGCGGAACTGGCAGAAACGGCAGGTGCCGAAGTTGTCGGACGCGCGGTGCAAAAGCGTGAATCTCCCGACAAGGCGACCTGTATCGGAAGCGGTCGACTGTGGGAAATTGCGGAACTTTGCGAGAACGATGACATTGACCTTGTGATTGTAGACCGAGAATTGTCGCCCACGCAGCATTGCAATTTGGAAGATGCTCTCCCGTGCCGTGTAATCGACCGCACCATGCTGATTTTGGATATTTTCGCAGGTCGTGCGCGCTCGGCGGAGGGTAGATTGCAGGTGGAACTGGCACAGTTGCAGTATATGTTACCGCGTCTTGCGGGGCAGGGTACGGCATTGTCACGTCTTGGCGGCGGTATCGGCACCAGAGGTCCTGGTGAAAGCAAATTGGAGAGTGATCGTCGCCACATCCGCCGCCGCATTGAGGCGCTGAAAAGTCAACTGCGCGAGGTGGAGGGTCGTCGAAAGTTACACCGTGAACGCCGCGAAAAGGACGATATGCGCACGGTTGCTATTGTTGGTTACACCAACGCAGGCAAGTCCACCCTCTTAAATCGCTTGACCGATGCAGGGGTCTTGGCAAAAGATATGCTGTTTGCCACCTTGGATACCACCACCCGTGCTTTAAAGCTTCCTGACGGTAGAACAGTGTTGCTGATCGACACGGTTGGTTTTCTTCGCCGTTTGCCTCACCATTTGGTGCGCGCGTTTCATTCCACCTTGGAGGAGGCGGCTGTGGCGGATCTGGTGCTCAATTTGTGTGATGCTTCCTCGCCGGATGCCGCCGAGCATTTGGAAATCACCGAAAATCTGTTGCAGGAATTGGGGCGCGGCGACAAACCGGTTTTGCAGGTGTTTAATAAATGCGATCTGCTGCCGGATGGCTTTGTTGCTGATGAGGGGCGGGTGCGTATCAGCGCCGTAACCGGGGAGGGTATTCCCGAACTGCTGGAAGCGATTGCCGCCAACCTGCCGCCCGACAGAAAGCGGCTGACACTTTTATTCCCGTTTTCCGCCGGCGGTCTTGCGGAGCAATGCCGTAAAGAGGGTGCTGTGGAATATGAGGAATATGTCGCTGAAGGGCTCAAAATGACCGTGACGGTGGGTCCTCGATTGCTGCATTTGCTAAAAGAAGCGAACATTCCCGGTGCAGAAACGTGAAATTTTGATAATTTTTAATTTTTTTGTTGTAAAAAGTCGTAAACGGCTTGCCATGTACTCCTAAAATGTGGTACAATAGTTTCAAATTGGGAAAAGAAAAAAGGGGACGGTAAATTTGGCGCATCATGACATCAACAGCGAAAACATTTTCAGCCAGGAGGATCACGTAGCTCCTATGCGGCTCATCGCCCTGAGCAGCGCAAAGGAACTCGGTGCGAAAATCGACGCACATCTCACCCAGTGGGCGCAGAAATGCGGTCGCGATGAAAAGACTTTCTTAATCGAGTCGGAATGTCCGCGTTTTTCCTCCGGTGACGGCAAAGGCCTCATCAAGAGCAGCATCCGTGGCGATGACCTGTTCATTTTGGTGGACGTGGGCAACTATAACTGCAAATACAATATGTTCGGTCGCGAGAATTCTATGTCTCCCGACGATCATTTCCAGGATCTCAAGCGCATCATTCAGGCGGCCAGCGGTAAAGCGCACCGCATCAACGTCATTATGCCGATCCTCTACGGCGGCAGACAGCATCGCCGCAACTATCGCGAGTCTCTCGACTGCGCGGTAGCGTTGCAGGAACTGCAAGCGATGGGCGTTTCCAACATCGTGACCTTTGATGCGCACGATCCCCGCGTACATAACGCGATTCCGCTGATGGGCTTTGATAACGTAATGCCCTCTTATCAGGTTTTAAAAGCGATGTTCCGCGCTGTGCCCGATCTCAAAGCGGATCGCGATCATCTGATGATCGTCAGCCCTGACGAAGGCGCTATGAACCGCAATATGTACTATGCGTCCAACCTCGGTGTGGACCTTGGTATGTTCTACAAACGCCGCGACTACTCCCGCGTGGTCAACGGCCGCAACCCCATCGTGGCGCACGAGTATCTCGGCAACGATGTGGAAGGCAAAGACATCTTCATTGCGGATGACATCATCGCTTCCGGCGAATCTATGCTGGACATTGCGTATGAACTGAAAAAACGCAAAGCAAACCGCATTTTTGCGTATGCAACCTATGCTACCTTCACCGCCGGTTTTGAGAGTTTCGACAAGGCTTATGCTGACGGTATCGTGAGCGGTGTGTTCGGCACCAACCTTACCTATCGTTCGCCCGAATTGCTCGCGCGTGAATGGTTCCACGAGGTGGACGTGTCTAAGTATATTGCATATTTCATTGCGGCGCTCAACCATGATGTATCGGTCAGCTTGTTGGTCGATTCTCACGAGAAGATCAAAAACCTGCTCGCAAAACATCAGAACAACGGTTAATAAAAGCCGCCCATTGGGCGGCTTTTTTCATAGGAGATGCTAACTATGGAAAAATATATTGCAATGGTAGATAAACACAGAGAGCGTATTCTCGGTGCGTTTGATTACATTTGGAAAAACCCCGAATCCGCTTGTGTGGATTCCGCGAAAGTGCAGTTTGTCGCGTGTGTTTGATGCAGTGTCGTATGATGAAAAAGGAAACGTGACGCTTTCAATCAATAAATAAAAATAAAAAAAGACCATCATCGATGGTCTTTTTTACAGTTCACTCTGAAAAAGCGGTAAATAAGTAACGCGAGAACGATAAGCGCGAGGTACCCGAAAACGGGGTACAGATAATCAATGAGCGTACCAAATCCGCAAAAGCTGCCGATAAACGCGAGAACGCTGAGTATCACGATGAGCAACTTGTGGGGGCAGCGGATATGCAGCTCGTTATGTATAAAATCAGGGAGCGGCACGGTGACCGAAACCGCTGCTGCAAACATGCCGATGAGCAACAGCACCCCATACACATACTGTAAAATGGGGGATAGCGTGCCGGCAAGTGTCAGCATCGGCAGATCGGTTTTAGTGACGCTTTGCACGGTGCAAAGCGAAATATAAATCGCAGCGGCGAGGGTGAACAGCATCCCGCCGCCAAGCATACTGCCGCCCAGTACAGTTTTTTGCGTCTTGCTGCGCAGCCCCAGCGGTGCTAAAATACCAATAGCGCAGAAAAAGTTGTACGAAACAAAATTAAGAGCGCTCAAAAGCCAGTTGTCATGCAAGGGAGCTGCATCCGTTTGCGGTGCAGGGATGGAAAAATCTGCGTCGTAACGGACAAGTGCCCATAGGGTGATCAAAACGGTGGTACCAACCAAAACAGGGGTGGCATACGAGAATATTTTGACCAAGCCATCTACACCGCTGACGGCGGCGAGGGTGACTAAGATGCACAGCACGGCGGCACCGATGACCGAGGCATACGGCAGAGCGGAGAAAAGTTCCTTGAACAATGCACCGGCGGCGGATAACATCACTACGTATACACCCAACATAAATATGGCTTGCAGGGTGCCCAGCAAAAGTTGTAATAAGGGATACTCTTTATTAAACAATACGCGGGTCATATCGGTGATGCCGCTTTTGCGCGCTATGGTGAGCAGCATATAGGAGAATATACCGATAAGGCTCATACCGAGCGCTAACCCTGCGATGCCGCTGACACCGTAAATGCCGAAAAACTGCCACACCTCTTTGCCGGATACCAACGCGGCGCCGATAAACGCGGCGATAAGCGAGGTGGCGAGCGTGCGCACATTGAGTTTATTTTCTTGCATATTTTACCTCCGGAGGAAAACAATGGAATACAAAATTATACGTTCATCTCGCCGCACGGTAGCGTTAGAGATCACACCGGAATTGGAGATCATCGTGCGCGCACCGCGTTTTATGCGGGAAAAGGAAATTCAAAAATTTGTGGACAGCCATCAAGTGTGGCTGGAAACACATCTGGAAAAACAGAGATTACGTCAGCAAAACCGTCCGCCCGAGCCGTCTGCAGCAGAGCAAGCAGTACTTCGTATGCGTGCAGCGGAGGTTTTACCGCAAAAGGTCGCACATTTTGCAGTGATCATGGGGGTGAAGCCTACCGGTATACGCATTACAAGTGCCAAAAAACGGTTTGGCAGCTGCAGCGGAAAGAATTCTCTGTGTTTTTCCTGGCGGCTCATGCAATATCCGGAAGATGCCATTGACTATGTGGTGGTGCATGAACTTGCGCACATCCGCCATCATAACCATTCTGCTGCATTTTACCGCTTTGTCGCATCGGTGATGCCGGATTACAAGCGCCGTGCCGCTTTGCTTAAGGCATGATTATAACGGAAAATCCACCCTTTTGCAAGGGTGGATTTATTTGTGTAGGGTACCTTATCCGTGCTTACGGGACAACCGAATACCGGACCACAAAATCACAATGATCTGCGCAGGCACACCGATGAAAAACAGCAGCCATGCGTTGAATTGTGCAAACAGCAACAGGGATAAATATATCACGCCCAGGATGGACCAAACCAACGCGGATATGATGGCGAAATTATGCTTGGTGTCAAACCAAATGGAATTAAAGATCAACCACACGATCAGGGTCGCCGGTATGGCGTACAGAAAAGCGGTCCATTGATGGATGGCGCTTGACAGAATGGATTGCAACAACACAAAAAGAAAGGTGGCGATCAACCAAACCAACATGATACACATGCCGAGGATCAAACGATGGTTCTGCGCTCGCCGATGGCTGATGCGGGGGAGTTCCAAGGAGAGGTCGGTATGCTCGGGAGTAACCAGATAATCGATGCGCACAGAGAAAATGTCAGCAATGCTTTTCAGCACTGCAATATCGGGGACAGACTCTCCGCGTTCCCATTTGGAAACAGCCTTGTCGGAATAGTTGAGTTTTTCTGCAAGCTCTGCCTGCGTCATACTGTACTGCTTGCGCAGGTCGATGATATTTTTGGCGATGATCTGTTTTAAATCTTCCATAAAAAACTATCCCTTCATACGATATATATAAATCTGCGTGCGATTCCCCACTCTACTGCGCGAGCGGTATCAAATGCAAAGCAAGTTTTCGTTTCATAATATAGTCTACCATATAACGCCACTGTTTTCAAGGCTAAAATGCAAATATTCTACCGGCAGTAGAGTGACAAAGAGGGACTCTACCGGGCGAGCGGATAAGGTGGAGAAGAAATCGACAAGAGTTCCGTGACTTCGCGAGGGTTTGGATGTATGCTGTATGTAGCATTTTGTGCGGAATTCCGCAGGAGGTAAAACGATGTCTGAATTTGTGATTTTGACCGATTCTTGTTGTGATGTAGAAGAAGAAACTCTCAAAGCGTGGGGAGTTTGCGCTGTTCAACTGGATGTGTTGGTGGATGGTGAAGAAAGTCGCAAAAACAATGCAGTAGATGTCAAAGAATTTTATGATAAATTACGGGACGATAAAATGGCGCGTACTTCCGCTGTCAATATTGCCGAATTTAAAGATTTCTTTGCGACGATGCTGCAAGCGGGTAAGGATGTGCTCTACCTCGGATTTTCTTCCGGTCTTAGCACTACCTATCAGTCTGCCGAGATTGCGGCGGGTGAGTTGCGAGAGGAATATCCCGACCGCAAGATCATGGTATATGATACGTTGTGTGCTTCTCTGGGGCAAGGATTGCTCGTATACCTTGCTGTGAAAAAGCAACAGGCGGGCGCTGCCATCGAAGAAGTGTATGCTTATGTGGAACAACTGCGTCCGCGTCTCGCACACTGGTTCACGGTGGATGATCTGATGTTCTTAAAGCGTGGCGGCAGGGTGAGCGGCGCGGTTGCTCTTGTCGGTACCATGTTAGGCATCAAACCGGTGCTGCACATGGACGACGAAGGGCATCTTATCAATATGTCTAAGGTCCGTGGTCGCGCGGCTGCTATTGAAGCGTTGGCGGATAAATACGGCGAGACTATATATGACAAAGAGGCACCGGTGTTCATCAGCCATGGAGACTGTTTAGAGGATGCCCAAAAGCTTGCAGATATTATGAAAGAAAAATACGGTGTGCAAGTGATGATAATCGACTATGTCGGTCCTGTCATCGGTGCTCACAGCGGTCCCGGTACGATTGCATTGTTCTTTGTGGCAGAAAAAAGATAAATATAATATAGTATAGTATAGTATAGTATAGTATATAAAAGCGTTGTTTGGTTAATTTGCCAAACGACGCTTTTCTTTTGTGCGATTTGGTGGCAGATTGCACAAAGTTGCAAAAAAGTGCAAAAAGCACTTTACAACTTTATCGAACTAAAGTATAATAACCACATCAAAAAACTTTCGGCAGAAAGCATTAAAGGAGTTTTTAGTCATGAAAAAAGTAGTAGCATTGTTACTCGCAGTACTGATGATCGTGGGCTGCTTCGCCGGCTGCGGTCAGAAAAAGGAAACCATAGTTGTTGGTTACACCATCTATGAGCCCATGAACTATCTCGACGCGAACGGTGAGCTGGTCGGTTATGATACCGATCTCGCGAAAGCGGTTTTTGGCAATCTCGGCTATGAAGTGATCTTCAAAGAGATCGAATGGTCTGCAAAATACACCGACCTTGCTTCCGGCAACATTGATTGCGTATGGAACGGCTTCACCTGCAACACTTCGGATGATGACGGCATCGCTCGTTCCGAAAAGGTTGATTTCTCCTACAACTACATGGAGAACCAGCAGGTTATCGTTGTAAAGGACGATGCAGCGATCGCAGGTGCTGCGGATCTTAAAGACAAGATCGCTGCTGTTGAGAGCGGTTCTGCCGGTGAGACTTATGCAAAATCCTTTGAAGGTGTTACTGTTAAGGGCTTCATCAAACAGACCGAGTGTCTGATGGAAGTGAAATCCGGTACTGCTGATTTCGCTGTTCTGGATGCACAGCTCGCGAAGAGCTATTGCGGCAAGGGTGACTACGCTAACCTCGTCATGGTGGATGCGCTTGCCAGCGATATCGAGTATTATGGCATCGGCTTCAAAAAAGGTAGCGAGCTGACCGCTAAGGTCAACGAGCAGCTCGAAAAGCTCGGCGCTGACGGCACCATTGAGAAGTTGGCGGAGAAATACGGTGTTGCGAACACTGCTATCAAAGATTTTTCCGACCAGAAATAAGTTTTAAAACGGCGTAAAGGTAGATACAGCACCTGCTTGGTACAAGCGGGTGCTGCTCTGCTGTCATGCTGAGTTTGGAGAACAGATATGTCTTTTTGGGAAGTCATTGTATTCCTGTTTGACGGCTTTAAAATTTCTTTGTTGATCTTTGCGGTGACACTCATTTGCGGTGTGCCGCTCGGGTTGCCTATCGCGTTTTGCTCCATGAGCCGTTTCAAACCTTTGCAAGCAGTATCAAAGGTGATCGTGTGGATCGTTCGCGGTATTCCGCTGATGCTGCAAATATTTATCATTTATTATGTGCCGGGTCTTTTGTTCAATTTCCCGATGTTCAGCGAAATAGACCGCTTTATGATCGTGAATTACGGCATACAGGACGCCGGCAGAATAGTGGCCGTTCTGATCGCTTTCACCATCAACTATGCCTGCTATTTTTCGGAGATCTACCGCGGCGGTATTGAGAGCATTTCGCTGGGGCAGTACGAGGCGGGCTACGTGCTTGGTCTGACCAAATCGCAGATCTTCAAAAAGATTATTCTAAAACAGGTGGTCAAACGCATCGTACCGCCGATGAGTAATGAGATCATCACCCTCATCAAGGATACGGCGCTTGCTAACTGTATTATGGTGTGCGAGATCATCAAGAATGCGAAAGAACTTGCTGCGACAAAGGCAATGATATGGCCGTTGTTCTTTACGGGTGTGTTCTATCTGCTGTTTGTCGGCGTTTTGACCATTTTATCCGGTAAGTTGGAAAAGAAACTCAGTTATTTCAGGAGTTAAGTTATGGCATTATTAGAGGTGCAAAACATATATAAAAGTTTCGGCAAAACAGAGGTGTTAAAGGGCATCTCCTTCTCCCTTGAAAAGGGCGAGGTGCTTTCCATCATCGGTTCTTCCGGTTCGGGCAAGACCACCCTTTTGCGGTGCCTTAATTTTTTGGAAACGCCGGATCGCGGTGTGATCTGCGTGGACGGGGAAACGTTGCTGGATAGTGATGCGGCAGCCACTTTGAGTGATGAGCGCATTCGGGAAAACCGTTTGCATTTCGGTTTGGTGTTTCAGAATTTCAATCTGTTTCCGCAGTATACTGTTTTGGAGAACGTGACCTTAGCTCCCACCTTGCTGAAACGCGGCACACCGGAAGAGATAGATGCGCGCGCAAAACAGTTGATTGAGCAGGTGGATTTGACCGTGCACATGGATAAGTACCCCTGTCAACTGTCCGGCGGTCAACAGCAGCGTGTGGCGATTGCTCGTGCATTGGCGCTCAGTCCCGATATCCTCTGCTTTGACGAGCCAACCTCTGCGCTGGATCCGGAACTTACCGGTGAGGTGCTGAAAGTTATCAGAGGCTTAAAAAGCAAGGACAGCACCATGATCGTGGTAACGCATGAAATGGAATTTGCACGCGGTGTGTCGGATAAGGTCATCTTTATGGCGGACGGTATTATTGAGGAAATGGGCACCCCCACAGAGGTGTTTGATCATCCGAAGTCCGAGAAAACTCGTGCATTCCTCAACAAGTCTTTTGAGGGCATCTGATATGAAAGATAGAAAAATCAATGCGCAGATGATCGATGAGCTGTATGCGATCTTGCTCTCTCTTAAAACTGAGGAGGATTGTCAGCAGTTTTTCGCCGATCTTTGTACCGATAAGGAAATTGAGCAGATGGCACAGCGAGTGCGCGCTGCCAAACTGCTTAAACAAGGCAAGACCTACGCCATGGTCATTGAGGAAACCGATATTTCCTCTGCGACTCTCTCCCGCGTATCTCGCAGCCTGCAATACGGTGACGGATACCGCAAATTTTTATAAAAAGCAAACAGCCGATGCAGTTGAAACTGCATCGGCTGTTTTTTTCATGATTTATTTGTTGAGATTTTCGATCCAACGCACTGCCAAATCGGTCCAGATGGTGCATTCCGCGGGACCGCCACCCACTTCGGGGGTGACCAGCGATAAGCCGTGTCCGCCTTTCGGGAAAATATGAAGCTCCATCGGTACGCCGTTTGCGCGCAGGGCGGTTGCCATCAAAAGCGCATTTTCCACAGGCACACAGGCGTCTTCATAAGTGTGCCAGATGAAGGAGGGGACGGTATCGGCAGACACCTGCTTTTCCAGCGAGGTTTCTTCCAAAAGCTCGTCGCATTTGCGATCCATCAGCAGGTTATTAAAAGAGCCGCGGTGCGCATACTCACCCGAGGTGATAACGGGATAACAAAGAATCATACCATCGGGGCGGTGCTCGCCGTTGTGATATCCAAGGGTGTCTTTCACGTAATCGCGGTTCCACAGTACACCGAGACTGCCCGCTAAATGACCACCGGCGGAAAAACCGGCGATGGTGATGTTTTTCGGATCGATACCCCACTCTTCGGCGTTTTCACGCACGGTGGCGACCGCTTTTGCCGCCATCAACAGATGGGAGGGGAAGGGGAGGCTTTTGACCTCATACCATAACACAAACGCACTGTAACCGGCAGCGAGAAAACGGCGGGCGATGGGGTCGCCCTCTCTGCCGGAGGTGAAACCGTAACCACCGCCGGGGCAAATTACCACAGCAGGACGGATGAAATCTTTGCACATATCCCTTTCGGCGTTGATGATGTAGGCGGTAAGGGTGGCTTTTGTAACACCTTCTACACCTGCGGGTGTACAGTTGACTTCCAGTTCGATTTGCTTGTAGATCATATTGGTTCTCCTATCATTTATCCGCTTTGGGCGGTTTCATGGTGAGGCTGATGCGCTTTTGCGGGATATCCACCTTTAAAACCCATACTTTTACCACGTCGCCGACTTTCAATACCTCTAATGGGTGTTTGATAAAGCGGTCGGTGATTTGGGAAATGTGCACAAGACCGTCCTGGTGCACGCCGATATCCACAAATGCGCCGAAATCGATGATGTTACGCACCGTGCCGGTCAGTTCCATGCCGGGGATGAGATCTTCCATGCCCATCACGTCAGTACGCAGCAGCGGGGGCGGCAGTTCATCACGCGGGTCTCTGCCGGGACGCTGTAATTCTGCAACGATGTCGAGAAGGGTGGGCACGCCCGTGCCAATCTCTAGGGCAGCCTTTTCAGTGCCGTAGTTTTCCAGTTTTTCGGAAAGTCCTTTGGCACTTTCGGGCAGACCTTTGATATCAATTTGGAAGATATCTAATAATTTTTCTGCAGCTGCGTAGCTTTCGGGATGCACGGCGGTGCGGTCAAGCAACTGCTTGCTTTCGGGGATGCGTAAGAAGCCTGCCGCTTGCTCAAATGCCTTAGGGCCGAGTTTTGGCACCTTTTTTAGTTGCGCGCGGCTGGAAAATGCGCCGTTTTCCTCACGGAAAGTCACAATGTTATTGGCAACTGCCGAGCTGATACCCGCGACGCGGGCGAGCAGCGGCGCGGATGCGGTATTGAGATCCACACCGACGCCGTTAACGCAATCCTCTACCACGCCGGATAAGGCGTCCGCTAAGTGTGCCTGCGGCATATCGTGCTGATACTGACCGACGCCGATCGCTTTGGGGTCGATCTTCACCAATTCTGCCAGCGGATCCTGCAAGCGGCGTGCGATGGATACCGCGCTACGCAGGGACACATCATAATCGGGGAATTCTGCCGCCGCGAGCTTAGAGGCGGAGTAAACGGAAGCGCCTGCCTCGCTGACCACCATATACGACACCTTTTCGGGAATGGTTTTTAAAAGATCGGCGGCAAACACTTCTGTTTCATGGGAGGCGGTACCGTTGCCGATAGCGATGATCTCCACACCGTGCTTTTTAATCCAACCCGCCACTAAGCGTTTCGCTTCGTCGATTTTGTTGTGCGGCGGCACGGGGTAAATGACGCCGGTATCCAGCACTTTGCCGGTGGCATCCACCACCGCGACCTTGCAGCCTGTGCGGTAACCGGGGTCAAGACCGAGCGCTATTTTACCTTTGATCGGCGGCTGCATCAAGAGTTGCCGCAGATTAGCGGAAAACACCTTGATGGCGGCATCGCTTGCCTGATCGGTGAGTTCGTTACGGATCTCGCGTTCCAAAGAGGGGAAGATTAAGCGGTCATACGCATCAATAGCGGCGGCGCGCACCAATTCCGTGGCGGCGCTGCCCTCTTTAATGTGTACAGATTCCAGCACGCGGATGGCTTTATCCGGCGGCATGGAGACGGACACCTTTAAAAATTCCTCCCGCTCTCCGCGATTGATGGCAAGCACGCGGTGCCCCGCCACCTTTTTGAGCGGTTCTTTGAAATCATAATATAAACTGTAAACACTTTCCTCTTCTTTGGCACCTTTGGAAATAAGGTCACCGTTTAACATGAGGATGTTGCGCAATCTTTTGCGGGTAGCGGCATCATCCGAAACGTTTTCAGCAATAATATCCATAGCACCTTGCAATGCTGCCTCTGCATCCGGCACTTCCTCGGTGATGAAATCGGCGGCGAGTGCGGCGGGATCGGGACAATCCTTTTCCTGCGCATACAGCTTGTCCGCCAGAGGCTCGAGACCTCTCTCCTTTGCCATGGACGCGCGGGTGCGGCGTTTGGGACGGTAGGGGCGGTAGATATCTTCAATTTCGGTGAGGGTCACGGCGGCATCCAGCGCCGCTGCGATCTCCTCGGTCATTTTCTCCTGCTCGGTAATGGCGGCGCGCACCTTTTCGCGCTGTTCATCGAGGTTGCGCAGGTAGACAAGTCTCTCAGATAGTTCACGTACCAATTGATCGTCCAGGGAACCGGTCATTTCCTTGCGGTAACGGGCGATAAACGGAACAGTACAGCCGTCATCCAATAACTTTACGGTGTTTTCTACTTGATTTGCACGCAGATGTAATTCTGCTGCGAGGGTTGCAATGATATCCATGTAGTTCTCCTTTATTTTCGATAATACGAATAATACGCAAGTAGGGTGTCATCCTTGCCGGAAAGCTCATTGAAGCCTTGTATACGCACGCCGTTTAAAGCCATGAGTTCACCGCAGGTGACCAAGGCGGGATGGTGATTTAAAAACACCTGTTTACCACCGGCATATACCGCGATGAAATCACCGGGTGTCATAATGCGTCCGCCTTTTCCCAATACCTCTTCGGCGGGAGAGCCGTCCTCTTTTGTGAAACGGCGCACCACGTATTGCAGCTCCTTGCCGTCAAGGCGCGCGAGCAACGCTTCTATAAGCGCGCGTTCTTTATTCCGTTTGCGTCGGGAAAACAGTCCCATATAGGCACCTCACAGTACGTTTTTACATCTTCAATTTTAATGCCAAAATACCCCTTTTGTCAATGCTGCTTGCTTTTTTTGTTATAAAAGTGTATGATATATATACATCTTGTTTCGGAGGCTGACATGAACCGATACAAAAAACTGTTTTCTACAACTGTTATACTCGGCATCGGTACCTTTGGGTCAAAACTTTTGACCTTTTTACTGATGCCTTTATATACCCATGTGTTGACGCAGGGTGAATACGGCACGGTGGATTTGTTGGTGCAGGCTGCAAACCTGCTCATTCCTCTGGTCTCTCTCGGTATCAACGAGAGCATTATCCGCTTTGGTGTGGACGGCGAGACCGATCCCAGAACGGTGTTTTCCACCGGGTTTGTCACCATTATGATTGGATTTGGTGGCTTCTGTCTTTTGTATCCCGCTATCTGCATGATCCCCGGTATTGGAGAGTATCTCCCGTGGATATACCTGTTCATCCTGTGCTCTATGCTGCACTATCTGTGTGCGCGTCTTACCAAGGCGTTGGGCTACGTGCGGCGGTTTGCACTCGGCGGCGTGCTCGGTACGGCGCTGACATTGCTGTTTAACGTGCTGTTCTTAGTGGTGTTTGATTGGGGGATAACCGGATATATCCTCGCGATTATGTTGGCGGACGTTTTTGCCACGATTTTTTTGATTATTGTATCTAAGCTGTATAAATATTTGCGGTTCAACTGGATCACCAAGCCCGCTTGGAAAGCGATGCTGCGGTATTCCATTCCGCTCATTCCTACCACGGTTTTGTGGTGGATCACTGATGTATCGGACAGATATATCGTTAAGTGGTTTTTAGGCTCTGATGCCAACGGTTTGTATGCCGTTTCCTATAAGATCCCGACCATTCTGATTTTGCTGTGCAGTATTTTTATGGACGCGTGGCAATTGTCGGTGTTGACCGAAAAAAGTCAGTTGGAGCGCAAACAGTTTTTCTCCAAAGTGTTTTCCATGTACCATGCCGTCATGTTCTCGGCGGCGGGCTTTTTGATCGTTTTTGCAAAGGTCATCACGAAAATTTTGGTATCCGACGCGTTTTATGCCTCTTGGCAATATATTCCGACCTTGATCCTTGCCACCACTTTTTCCTGCTTTGTCACCTTCCTTGGTACCATCTACGTGGTGGAAAAGCAGAGCAAAAGCACCCTTTGGACCTCTTGCATCGGTGCCGGCATGAATATTGTGGGCAATATCCTGCTTATCCCGATATGGGGTGTGCAGGGCGCTGCCGTATCTACGGCGCTTAGTTATATGTTAGCGTTTCTCATCCGTGCGGTGCACACCCGCCGCTTTATCGCGATCGATTGGAATATCCCGCATTTCCTGCTGAACTTCTCGCTGGTAGCGGTGATGGCAGCGGTCATGGTGATGGAAATAAAAGGCTGGCTCTATATTGAAGCGCTGCTGCTTGCCATCCTGCTTGCTGTGAACGGTCGCGCACTTGTGCAGACCTTAAAGCAGGTTATCAGCAGAAAAGGAGCGGCATGAGATGACCGAGTGCCAGTTGATTGAGCGCAGTATTATAAAGAAATACCGCAAACAGATATGGAACCGCTTTATCGGCGGATTAAAGGATTATAAAATGCTTGAAGCGGGGGATACGGTCGGCGTATGTATCTCCGGCGGTAAGGATTCTATGCTGCTTGCAAAATGCATGCAGGAGTTGGAACGCCACGGCAGCGAGGTGCCGTTTTCCTGCAAGTTTTTGGTGATGGATCCGGGGTATACTCCCGAAAACCGCCGCCAAATTGAGATGAATGCGGAAAAACTCGGTGTGCCGATCGAGATCTTTGATGCACCTATTTTTCACGTTGTGGATAAGCAGACCGAGGGTAATCCTTGTTATTTGTGTGCTCGCATGCGGCGGGGGTATCTGTATAAGTATGCCAAAGAGATGGGCTGCAATAAAATTGCGCTCGGGCATCATTTTGATGACGTGATTGAGACAACGCTGATGAGTATGCTGTACGGTGCCGAGATGCGCACCATGATGCCAAAGCTGCACAGCACCAATTTTCCCGGCATGGAGCTGATTCGCCCGCTGTATCTTGTGAAAGAAGCGGATATCCTCAGTTGGCAACGGTATAATCACCTGACCTTTTTGCGGTGTGCATGCAGTATGACCGCAGGGTTGGAAAACGACACCATGGACTCCAAGCGGCAGGAGATCAAGCGTATGATCGCAGATTTGCGCCGCGGCAATCCGCAGGTGGATATGAACATTTTCCGCAGCGCGGAAAACGTCAATCTGGAAACCATTTTAGGGTATCACAAGGGCGAGAAAGTACACAGCTTTTTGGATGAATACTAAAATTAGTCCATGACTAACACGCTGATTAAAAAAAACGCAGTAGGGCGAAAACCCTACTGCGTTTTTATATTTTCAGCAAATCTTTGATGACTTCACCTGCGGCGAGCAAGCCTGCGACCGACGGGACAAAGGAAACGCTGCCGGGGGTGGGACGGGAGCCGTCCGTAGGTGCGGGGACTTTGATAGCGGGCTCGGTGGAATATACTACCTTGAGCTTGTCTATTCCGCGCGCTTTCAGTTCACGGCGCATGACCTTTGCCAGCGGGCAGGTGTCGGTTTTATAGATGTCGGTGACGGTGAGCTTTGTCGGATCCAACTTATTGCCTGTACCCATACAGCTGATAAGCGGCACTCCTGCCGCCTTTGCGCGAACCGCTATTTCCAATTTACCGCTCACCGTGTCAATGGCATCCACAATATAGTCCACACCCACAAAAGGGAGGGTGTCTGCCCTTCCGGGGAGGTAAAAAGTATCGTGGGTTTCCACCGCCGTTTGGGGGCAGATATCTCGGATGCGTGCCGCCATCACCGCAGTTTTGGGTTGCTCTAAGGTACTGTGCAGAGCGATTAACTGTCGGTTGATATTGGTGACGTTTACCGTGTCGTTGTCAATGAGTATCAGCTTGCCGATACCGCCTCTTGCTAACCCCTCCGCAACAAACGAGCCGACACCGCCGATCCCGAATATCATCACTGTTTTTTCTCTGAGCAATTTAATGCCGTCTTCACCGAGTAACATCGCTGCACGGGAAAATTCCTTTTGCATACACTCACCCCTTATGTTTTATAGTATAAGCCACTGTCCAGTAAATCGCAAGCGGGATTTACACTTTTTTAACAAAAGGGTATTGCACTTTTTGAAAAAAGAGGGTATAGTAGTGTTAGCACTCGAAGGATAAGAGTGCCAATTTTCAATAAAGAAGGTTTTGTACATGGCAACCAAACAATTTAAAGCGGAGTCAAAACGTCTGCTGGATATGATGATCAATTCTATTTACACACATAAGGAGATCTTTTTGCGTGAGCTGATTTCCAACGCGAGCGACGCGATGGATAAGCTCTACTATCGCACCTTGCAGGAAAATCTTTCGGGTGTCAGTCGCGAGGATTTTTCGGTGCAACTGACCGTTGATAAGGACAGCCGTATGCTGACTATTGAGGATAACGGTATCGGTATGACCAAAGAGGAGTTGGAAAGCAACCTCGGCACCATTGCGAAAAGTGGCTCCTTTGCGTTTAAAAAGGAGAACGAGCAGAAGGATGACGTGGACATCATCGGTCAATTCGGCGTTGGCTTTTATTCCGCTTTTATGGTGGCGGACAGCGTCACCGTTTTGAGTAAAGCGTTTGGCAGCGATGAGGCTTGGTGCTGGCATTCGAAGGGGGCTGCCGGCTATACGGTGGAGCCTACTGACAAGGACGCCCATGGCACCAAGATTTTGCTGCATATCAAGGATAACACCGATGAAGAGAACTATGATGAGTTCCTTTCTCCCTATCGTTTACAGGATATCATCAAAAAGTATTCGGATTATATCCGCTATCCCATCAAAATGGATGTGGAAAAGACCCGCTTGAAAGAGGGCACCGGTGTGGACGGCAAGGATCCCGAATATGAGTCCTACACCGAAAACGAGACCTTAAACAGCATGGTACCGCTGTGGAAGAAAAACAAAAATGAGATCACCGAGGAAGAATATAACGCGTTTTATAAATCCAAATTCTCCGATTACAGTGATCCCGCAAAGGTGATACATTCCAGCACCGAGGGTGCCGCGACCTATAATGCGCTTTTGTTTATTCCGTCCAATGCGCCGTTTAATTACTATACCCGCGAATATGAAAAGGGGTTGCAGCTGTATGCAAGCGGTGTGCTCATTATGGATAAGTGCGCCGATCTGCTGCCGGATTATTTCAGCTTTATCAAGGGTCTTGTCGACTCGCAGGATCTGTCGTTGAATATCTCTCGCGAGATGCTGCAGCATGACAGACAGTTGAAGGTCATCGCCGGGCGCTTGGAAAAGAAGATCAAAGCTGAACTGCTTTCCATGCTGAATAATGACCGTGAGAAATACGAGGCATTTTTCAAGAACTTCGGTTTGCAGCTGAAATTCGGTCTGTATAATGACTACGGTATGCATAAGGATATGTTGCAGGATCTTATCCTGTTTGTGTCCTCGTTTGAAAACAAGCTTGTCACCCTTAAAGAGTATGTATCCCGCATGCCAAAGGAGCAGAAATATATCTACTATGCCTGTGGTGAGACGGTGGATAAGATAGCGAAGCTGCCCCAGACCGAAATGGTACGGGAGAAAGGTTTTGAAATTCTGTATCTGACCGACGATGTGGACGAGTTTGCGCTGCAGATGTTGCATACGTTCGAGGAAAAAGAATTCAAATCGGTGTCTGCTGCCGATCTCGGTTTTGATACCGAGGAAAAGGCGGCCGAGGAGGAGAATGAGCAGAATAAGGCGCTGCTCGATGCGCTCACCACTGCACTCGACGGCAAGGTGAAGGCGGTTAAGATCTCCAAACGCCTGAAAACCCATCCGGTATGTCTGTCCAGCGAGGGTATGCTGTCTATTGAGATGGAAAAGGTGCTCGCTTCCATGCCGGGACAAGAGGGCCCCAAAGCCGAGCGGGTACTGGAACTCAACGAACAGCATCCGGTGTTTGCAAAGCTGACAGCGTTGCAAGAGAGTGGTTCGGATAAACTTGCCGATTACGCAAAGCTGCTGTACGATCAGGCGTTGCTCATCGAAGGATTGTCGGTAGAGGATCCGGTGGCATTTTCCGCCCGTATCTGTGCTTTAATGGCGGAATAAAAAATTCATATAATTTTCATATAAAGGTATGTTTTTTCGCAGAGAAATGTGCTAAAATGTTAAAGAATTGTTTTAAAAGAGGGTTTTTCTGTGAAATTTAGGGCTTTTATAGAAAGAAATTTTATCATTACGCGCACACGGCGGTCTTGTATTGTGGGCGGTATTATGTCGGCACTGTTGCTGGTCCTCGTGCTCATATATACCGACAGCTTTTTACAAGACCCTACCGTGCTGCGCGTACTTTTGTATAGCGGTTGTATTATCGCTTCTCTTTTGTTGGGACTTTTGACCGCGTTCAAAATTGAAATACGCAAGCTAAATGCACAAAAATGGTTTTACACCATACTGTTTTTCCTCATACCGGTGGTTACGGTCACCATGACTGAGGCGCTCAACAATATTTTTGTGTATGACATGACTTATTTCGGCTTTGCTGCCAACTATGGGCTGACACTTCTGCTGCAAGGTGTTATCTATGTCTTTTCCGGTAGTTTTCGGTTGCCGCTGCTCATTTTAAATCCGTTTTTGTTTGCCATGGGTATGGTCAACTATTTTATGATGCAGTACAGAGGCACGCCGTTTGTGCCGATGGATTTTTTGAGTCTCGGTGTGGCGGATGCTATTTTAGAGCAGTATGAATACAGCATCAATTTTGCGGTGATCACCGCGATTATTTTGCTGGTATTTTTAATTCTCGTAGGTGTGCGTATCAAAACGCCCCCGTTCCATCTGGTGACCCGCATTGTTTCCCGTGTGTTGACCGGCTTTATCTTTGTGGTCATGATGCTTACTTTTTTCCTCACATCGTTTTTTGCGCAGTTCGGCGTGAAACCCGACTTTTGGAACCAGGCGCGCGGGTATCGCTACTACGGCTTCACTTACAGTTTTTTCATCAACATCAAATACCTGTACGTGTTAGAGCCGTCCGGCTACGATGCGGATAAAGTGGAAGGGTATATAGAAGAAGCACTCAAAGATGCAGAGCAGTCGGAGACAACCGATACGGTGCCGGATGTTATCTGCATTATGAACGAGGCACTGTCCGATCTGTCGGTGCTGGGTGAGGTAAACACTAACATTGATCCGTTGCCGTTTATTTCCTCGCTGCGCGAGAACACGGTGCGTGGTAATTTGTACGTGCCGGTTATCGGTGCGGGTACTGCAAACACCGAATTTGAATTTTTGACCGGCAATTCGATGGCGTTTTTACCATCCGGCAGCAATGCATATATTCTGTATGCTAACCGTCAGTTGCCTGCTCTTGCCACCTTGATGGCGCAGCAAGGGTATGCTATCAATTATATGCATCCGTATTATGCGGGTGGCTGGAACCGCGACATCGTGCATACCAATCTCGGTTTTCCCGATTTTGTTTCCATTGAAGATATGCTGGATATGGATATTTTTGCAAAATATAAGCAAAACGGTGGCGGTATCAGCTATTTGCAGGAGTTGATGGAAGAGGCGTATCCCGGTGAAAATATCCTGATGCGTCAGTATGTGCGGGATTCCTACAACTACGAGTTGATCATCGAGGATTATGAAAACCGCGATACGGAACAGCCGTATTTTATGTTCAACGTTACTATGCAAAACCACGGTTCTTACCGTAAAAACGCTTCGAATTTCAAACAAAAGGTATGGCTGACCGATACCGATGAATATGGCGGCGCAAATCGATATCTCTCACTTATCAAACACAGCGATGAAGCCTTTGAGGATCTGATAGATTACTTTGAGGATGTGGACCGACCGGTGATCATCTGCATGTTTGGTGATCATCAGCCCGCTATTGAGAACGGGTTTGTGGAGGAGACGCTAGGCGCGTCTATCAATGAACTTGACCTTGAACAGCAACAAGCGCGGCATATCACCCCATTCCTCATTTGGGCGAACTATGATATTGAGGAAGCGGAATATGAAATGCTAAGCTCCAACTATCTGTCCAGTTTGGTACTCAAAACCGCCGGACTGGAAATGAGCGACTATAACCGCTATCTGCTCAATCTGTCTAAAACACTGCCGGTTATTGATACGGTGGGGTATATCGACGCTGACGGCAATTACTATGATTGGAATATGAGTTCTTCCTATACCGGTATGCTGGAACAGTATAAGCATATTCAGTATAATGGTCTTTTGGATAAGACAAATCGCAACGAAGCACTTTTCAATTTAGATAAATAAAAAAACGGTGAAAGCTTCAAAAGCTTTCACCGTTTTTTTATCATGAAATATCGACATACCGATTGTTTTTGGTTGATATGATACCTATAAAGTGGACATTTGAATATCCGACACCTTGATGTAGAATAAAACAGTCAAGGAGTTGGAAAGAAATGGGAAAATATCAATTTGTTTTCGAAGAAAGGATTACCACACAAAAGAACACGAGGAGAGCCATAAGACACTAAACGCGATTTACGAAGAATATGACATCGGTAAAAGTTATTTGTGTTACATTCTGAGAGATTACCGGAACAACGGCATAGAATCCTTAAAAAGCACGAAGTATTATTCTGCAGAATACAAGTTAAAGGTAGTTAAGCACCATTTTGAGGATGGCATATCCCCATCAGATTAAAAAAGAGAAACCGGCATTCAATACCATACCACTTGCTCTGTTTGATACTGCGAGCCAGCGGGTCAATATTGCCATAGTAAAATTCTTGAATAAAATCTTTCCTAAACTAGCCTCCGTTTTTCTTTGAGTTAAAATTTGGACAGTCTATTGAAAGAGAAAATCCGAACCCACCGCCTATTAGACGGAGGTTCGGATTATTCGTGTTTGGTCGAAGTGACAGGACTCGAACCTGCAGCATCTTGCTCCCAAAGCAAGCGCGCTACCAATTGCGCCACACCTCGATAATGCATTTATTGTAAGCGAAAAGTTGGTTTTTGTCAATGACTTTTGATAAACAACAAACCACATTTGCGCGACAGAGGAGGTTGGGCGGGTGAGGGTGGAGGATACCGTATGGTTTTGGTGCGAGGTATGGAGAATCTATATGTGAAAGTGCTTGTGCTCCAAAAATTGTAATTGCAAAGCGGTGCTTTACTTGATATAATACATAACGGTGATAAAATGAGCGTTTTCGAAACAATTTATGAAGTGGTCCAGACTATTCCCAAAGGGCGTGTTGCGACCTATGGTCAGGTGGCGCTGCTTGCCGGAAATCCGCGCTGGGCGCGGGTTGTGGGATATGCACTACATGTTAATCCGCGTCCCGGGGAGATCCCTTGTCATCGGGTGGTCAACCGTGAGGGGAGAGTGGCTCCCGGATTTGCTTTCGGCGGTGAATATGTCCAACGCGATTTGCTGGAAGCAGAGGGCGTTATTTTCGAGGCGGATGGGCATATTGATTTGAAAAAATACGGATTATTCGCGTCACCCTAGCGTAGCAGCCCTTGCCGCGTGCCGGCATACCACCAAGTTCGTTGCCCTTTCAATCGGCGGGAACGGTGCCGGGGAAGGCATAGTCGCTCTATCCGCAAAAGGGCATGGAAATGGCGAAATCGTGCGGCAGATTTACTGTTTCCCAATCAGCCGTGTTGGTGTCGGGCGAAAAATCACCGCGCAGGAATTTCCATTCAAGATCAAAGCTTTGCATTACCATACACTCCTCGTATATGTACTTTACAAAATAAAGATAGCACAAAAATTTTTCCATACTAATAGTATTGTGATATTTATATAAAAAAGCGGCGCATTTTTTGCGCCGCTTTTTCGTTATCTTTCAATATGAGCTTCCTTTAAGTTTTGTAAGGTCTTTTGTGCATACTCCAACAAATAGGTGAAATCGCTGCCGGAGGAGATCATGTCAATGCCCAGATCGTGCCAGTGGCTGATGATCTCTGTTGATGCACCGCCATGGGAAATGCCGATATATTTGCCGTTTTCCTTCAGAATACGGATGGCTTTTTTGAGCCATTCGTGGGTCTCTCCTGTAAAAACGTTCATGTGATCCCCGATATCGTTGGAAAGGTCGCAGGGGCCGAATACAAACCCGTCAATATACGGAATTTTAACCATTTTTTCCAGTTCGTTAATGGCGAGCGGCGGTATCATCAGCAATTCACCGGCATGTAAGCGTAAACTTTCACCGTTGATCTCATATATCTGTTCGCCGCCCATAAATAGATGTATTTCCCAAAAGCGGTGTGCGTGATCGCTTTCAAACGGCGGTAAAAAGCGAATCGCCTTGCTGCGATCCCAATATTCCAGCCGATAGATCTCCCTCTTGTCAAACCACGGCGCAAAGGGTGCACGATTTGCATTAAATGCGTCCAGAAGCGGCGCGAAAGAATTGTGCGGATATGCGGACATGCAGACACCTCCTTTACCTTGAGTATACACGATGCATTGCATATTCTCAACAACAATTTCGGACATTAAATACACTTTATAGGACAAAAACAGGTTTTGACATTTTCTTACAAAAGATGTATACTATATTGATTGATTGACACGTTTTGGAAAGGTGGCGACAGTATGCGACACATTTTTGTGATGAACGGTAATGCCGGCAAAAGCAAGTTGGCGGCTGCCTTGGAAACTGAATTACAAGCGTATGCGGACAAGATCGTGTATGAGGTATATCACACCACCGCCTCCGGGGATGCTACCCGCTTTGTGCGTGCATACTGCGCGGAACACGCAGAAGAGCCGGTGCGGTTTTATGCCTGTGGCGGTGACGGCACTTTGCAGGAGGTTGCAAACGGTATTGTGGGTTTTGAGCATGCTTCCATGAGCGCCTACCCCTGCGGCAGCGGAGACGATTTTGTGAAATATTACGGCGGCAGAGAGCGCTTTTTGCAGCTGCCTTTGTTGCTTGAAGCGGAAGAAAAGGTCATCGATCTCATACATATCGATGACACCCACCACGCTATCAACGCCTGCCACTTTGGCTTTGACAGCGCAGTGGCGGTGAATATGAATAAAATCCGTCACAAAAAGATCATCGGCGGCAAACGCGCCTATCCGGTGAGCGTTGCAAAAGCGCTCTTTTCCGGCATGGTTACCCGCTGTACCGTTACGGCGGACGGGGAGGTGCTCAACCCCTCGGGAGAATTGCTGCTATGTACGGTGGCAAACGGACAGTATGTGGGTGGCTCTTACCGCTGCGCACCGTTATCCGAAAATGATGATGGTTGGCTGGAAGTGTGCCTGGTGCGTCCGTTGTCCCGCTTGACATTCGTGTCGCTGATGAATGCGTATAAAGAGGGAAGACATCTCACTGATCCGCGGTTTGAAAAATATATCACCTACCGCCGTGCCAAACGAGTGGAGATTGTGTCTCCCGATCCGAAATTTGCCTGCTCGTTAGACGGCGAGATTATCTACGGACAGCAGATTTGCGCTACGGTTATCGAAAAAGCAATCCGCTTTGCAGTGCCTACTGATATAATGAAAGAGAAAGTTGTGTACAAATGATAAAAACGAAGGAATTACGCGGCAGCATTTTGCTGCTTATCACCGCTTTTGTATGGGGTGTGGCGTTTGTGGCGCAAAGCGCGGGTGCGGAGCTTGTCGGTCCGTTCACCTTTTTGAGTTTGCGTTCCTTTCTTGGCGGCATCGTGCTGTTGCCGTTAATTGCGCTGCGCACCGCGAAAGCAAAACGAACCGAACAAATGATGGAAAAGCCCGAAGGTGGGTACACCTTGTTGCTTGGCGGTGTGCTGTGCGGTATAGCGCTTTGCGTTGCTTCTTATTTTCAGCAGGTGGGCATTGCGTATACCACCGTCGGCAACGCGGGATTTATCACGGCGTTATATATATTGATTGTGCCGCTCTTGGGACTTTTTTTCAAGAAAAAGGTACCGCTCAAAATATGGATCTGTATCGGTATTGCGATTGTTGCACTGTATCTGCTCACCATTAAAGACGGATTTTCCGTTTCTCTCGGCGATAGTTTGGTGATGCTATGCGCACTCATATTCTCGGGACATATTCTTTTAGTGGATTATTTCTCTCCGAAGGTGGATGGTGTAAAGCTTGCATGTATACAGTTCTTCGTGGTGGGGTTACTTAGCCTGCTGCCAATGCTGTTGATCGAAAAGCCTTCTCTTGATGCCATTTTGGATGCTTGGCTGCCGATCGCGTATGCAGGCGCGCTTTCCAGCGGTGTGGGGTATACACTGCAAATTCTCGGTCAAAAATATACCCGACCGGCTGTTGCCTCGCTTATCATGAGCCTTGAATCGGTGTTTGCCGCACTTGCGGGCATTGTGGTGTTGGGACAGATACCGTCTTTCAAAGAGGGTATCGGCTGTGTGCTGATGTTTGCGGCGATCGTGCTGGCTCAGCTGCCCGGAAAGGGTGAAGCACATGACTAAAACACGCCTTGCCATGTTGGCGGCTTTCGGTGGCAACTTTATATTTGGTTTGAGCTTTTTGTTCACCAAAACCGCGCTGGCTGTGACCACACCATCGGTGTTGTTGGCATTAAGGTTTTTACTCGCGTTTTTGGTGATGAATGTCCTGCTGCTCACAGGAAAGGTGAAAATTTCTTTCAAGGGCAAACCGATTGGATGGTTGCTTTTGATGGGCATTTGCCAGCCGGTGCTGTATTTTTACTTTGAAAATTACGGTCTGCTTTACTCCAATGCGACCTTTTCCTCTGTGATGATCGCATTGGTGCCGATCGCATCGCTGATATTCGGCGCTGTTTTTATGCACGAACGTCCCACGTGGTTGCAGGCGCTTTGCAGCGCTGTATCGGTCGGCGGCGTGATCTTTATGGCATTGCGACAATCGGCGCAGGGTGCCATTACCGCTTTGGGTGTGCTGTTGCTTGTCGGCGCGGTGGTTTGCGCTGTCGGGTTTAATGTTATCTCCCGCCGTAGCGCAGAGAAAGTTACCGCTTTTGAACGCACCTACATGATGTTTTTGGTAGGTACGGTCGTGTTTGGTGCGGTAGCGGTAGCGGAAAATATTTCACAGCCGCTCAATCTGGTGACACCGCTCATAAACAGCAATTTCGTCATCTCGCTTGTGTATCTTGGCGTACTGTCATCGGTTGGCGCATTTTTGATGATCAACTATGCGAATACATGGCTGCCGCTGTCCAGAGCTACCGTATTTTCCAACGTCATTACGGTGGTATCGGTGTTTGCGGGGGTTGTACTGCTGAAAGAAGCTTTTGATGTGTATATGCTGATCGCATCGGTGCTCATCGTGCTCGGTATCGCAGGCGTGCAATATTTTATACCAAAAAATTGACAACATATCCATACAATGTTATGATAGCAATGATCTCATTTTTGGAGGAAGTTAAATGCTCGAATTACGCAATGTATCCTTCACGGTGGAGGATGAAAAAGGAGAAAAAAAGGATATTCTTAAAGATGTATCCGTAAAAATAGATGACCGCTTTGTGGCCATTACCGGTCCCAATGGCGGTGGTAAATCCACGCTTGCCAAGGTGATCGCCGGTATCTATACCCCCACCGCGGGACAGATTCTGTTCAATGGTGAGGATATCACTCATAAAAGCATCACCGATCGCGCCCGTATGGGTATCAGCTATGCTTTTCAGCAGCCGGTGCGTTTTAAAGGACTGACCGTAAAGGATCTTATTACCCTTGCTGCGGGCAGGGAACTGACCGTGGCTGAAACCTGCGAATATCTTTCGGAGGTGGGACTTTGCGCCCGCGATTATGTCAGCAGAGAGGTGAACGCCAGTCTGTCCGGCGGCGAGCTCAAACGTATCGAGATTGCCATGATTATGGCGCGCGGTACCGCGCTTACCGTGTTTGACGAGCCGGAGGCGGGTATCGACCTTTGGAGCTTTAATAACCTTATTCAGGTGTTCCGTAAAATGTATGAGAAAAACAGCGGCTCTATCCTTATCATTTCTCATCAGGAACGTATTCTCAATATTGCCGATAAGATCATTGTGGTCGCAAACGGCGAGGTGAGCCGCGTAGGTACCAAAGAAGAAGTGCTGCCCGCACTTTTGCAGGCGGAAAGCGTTTGCTCTGTGTTGACCGATAAACTGTAAGGAGGGGTGACCGTGAACAATATTGAAAAAAATCTGCTCAGCGAGATCGCGGATTTGCACGATGTGCCCGCGGGCGCATATAATATCCGCGCAAACGGCACCTCTGCCGGTCGCCGCTCTACTGCAAATATTGAAATTACTACAAAAGAAGATAAACCCGGTATCGATATCCGTATTGCCCCCGGCACCAAAAATGAAAGCGTGCATATTCCGGTGCTGCTCACCGAAGCAGGCTTAAAGGAAATGGTATATAACGATTTTCATATTGGCGAGGATGCGGATGTGGTGATCGTGGCAGGCTGCGGTATCCATAACGCAGGCGACGATGCCTCTGAGCATGACGGCATCCATTCCTTCTTTGTGGGTAAAAACGCCCGCATCAAATATGTGGAGAAGCATTACGGCGAGGGGGATGGTAACGGTGAACGTATCATGAATCCCACCACGGTGGTGCATATCGAAGAGGGCGGTTACATGGAAATGGAAACCACCCAGATTAAGGGTGTTGATTCTACCAAGCGCGCCACCCGCGCAACTATCGAAAAAGGCGGCACGCTGATTGTGCGTGAAAAGATCATGACCCACGGTAAGCAGTTTGCCGAAACCGATTTTGAAGTTGATCTCAACGGCGAAGACGCGGGCGCGCATGTCATTTCCCGCTCGGTAGCAAAAGATAATTCTCATCAGGTGTTTTTGTCTAAGGTGAACGGCAACAACCGTTGCAATGGTCACACCGAATGTGACGCTATCATCATGGATGATGCTTCGGTCGCGGCTATCCCGCAGATCACCGCAAACCACGTAGAAGCATCGCTCATCCACGAAGCCGCTATCGGCAAGATCGCGGGCGAGCAGCTTATCAAGCTGATGACCTTAGGGTTGACCGAAAAGGAAGCGGAAGAACAGATCGTCAGCGGATTTTTGAAATAATGCATGAAAAAAGCACTTTGCATGGCAAAGTGCTTTTTTGTTGTCAATTGATACCAATTTTTGATTTATGCTTGCAATGCGACATACGGTGTGATATAGCAGTTGTGGTATAAAGCGGAAAAGCATGTGGTTATACGTCTAATTTCATGTCATTTTCCTTGATCCAACCGATTTTGCGTAAGATCTCACTGAAAATGAGTGAAAGAATGGCGGGTAGCACAAAGCAGATCACGATAATACCGATCCACATCATAGCGCCGCCTTTCATGGTGGAAAGGATACCGAGTGGTCCCACAAGACCGCAGGTGCCCATGCCGGAAGAAACGCCCACGTTTTCCAGTTTGAAAAGGGTGGTGGAAAGCGGCCCCGTAATCATGGAGGCGAGGGTTGCAGGGATCCAGATGCGGGGATTTTTCACGATGTTTCCCATTTGCAGCATAGAGGTGCCCAGACCCTGTGCGATCACACCGCCCCAACGGTTTTCGCGGAAGGAGATGATCGCAAAGCCGATCATCTGTGCACAGCAGCCGGCGGTGGCCGCGCCACCTGCCAGTC
Source organism: Acutalibacteraceae bacterium (assembly GCA_045638005.1). Classification (GTDB taxonomy): domain Bacteria; phylum Bacillota; class Clostridia; order Oscillospirales; family Acutalibacteraceae; genus URNF01. The sequence continues at coordinate 48,228 of JAZUAN010000061.1, forward strand.
CGCTGATACCGATCATGGCACAAATAGCGGCGGAGCTGATAGGTAAGGTAAGGGCAATACCCACCGCGGCAGAAACGATGATACCCATGATGATGGGCTGCATTTCGGTAGCAGTATTGATAAAATATCCGATCCAGTACATCGCCCAGGCGATGAGCGGGCACAACAGCTTTGCAACCGTGACGCCCGACAGAATGGTGACGATGGGGGTGACCAACACGTCCACCTTGGTTTCTTTGGAAACCATTTTACCGAACTCTACCGCTACGATAACTGCAACAAACGCACCGGCGGGACCGGCGGTGATAGCTTTTTCCGCACCATCCAGCAGGAAAGTGCCACCAAAGCCGTTGCCGGCGTAGCCTACAGCGGCAGCGCACAGCATCACCAGAGTGGGTGCGTGCAGAGAATTGGCGATCGCAATGCCCAGTGCAGCACCGGTCACGGCGGTGGCGCAAGAGGCGAGGTCAGAAAGCAAAGCAATGCCGGTGAAATCATACAATGTGTCAAAGATGGTACCGATCAGCAGCGAAGCAAACAGACCCATCGCCATGGAACCCATCGCATCAATAAAATAGGTGCGCATGGAAGGATGAATCTCTTTTCGTTCAAGAAAAGCGCGGAATTTTCTCATGATAACCCCTTCTTTTTATGTAAGATTTTGTAATTTTATATCACTTTTTAAACTTTCTGTCAATATTTTACAATAGAAAGACTTGTAAAAATTATTGAATTACTGTATACTGAAAAACATCTTTTTAATAGGTAGTGAAACTATGTTAGGTGTTCTTGCAAATGTTGCTGCCGTAATCGTCGGCAGTTTGATCGGTATATTATGCAAAAAAGGCATCCCTGAAAAGGTTTCCACTGTTATCATGTCCGGTATGGGACTTTGTGTGGCATACATCGGCATTGACGGCGCGCTGGAGGGGAGCAACACCATCGTTTTGGTGATTGCGATTGCGCTTGGTGCGCTTATCGGCTCTTTGGTAGATATCGATGGCGCTTTGAAAAAACTTGGCGATTGGTTGACCGAAAAGTGCAAAACCTCCGGCGGCAAATTTTCGAATATCGGTGAGGGCTTTGTGGGAAGCACGTTGCTTTTCTGTGTCGGCGCGATGATGGTGGTCGGCTCTTTGGAAGCCGGTATCAGCGGGGATAATACCACTTTGTATACCAAAGCATTGATTGATATGATCTCCTCCATAGTGCTGTCGGTGACCATGGGCATCGGTGTCATGTTTTCAGCGGTTGCTGTGTTTATACTGCAAGGCGGTATTGTGTTGCTCGCGGGGGTTTTGCAACCGCTGTTGAGCGATGTGGCGATTGCGGAAATGACCTGCGCGGGTTCGGTCATCATTATGGGACTTGGCTTTAATATGCTGGGGTTTACGAAGATCAAGGTGGCAAATCTGCTGCCCGCTATCGTGATTGCACCGATTTTAACGTTTTTGATAAAATGAAAAAAGCAAGCTTGTTCGTATCGGACAAGCTTGCTTTTTTATAGCCTATTCGTTTTATTCCCAAACGATGGAATAGATGTACGCAGCGTCGGTCTTTGTTACAACATGACAGCCGTTGACAGTGGAAAAAAGACTGTTTTCATCAGCAACAGAAATATTTTGCAGCCCAATGGCAAGTCCTTTTCCGGTGAGTTTAGCATACGCCTCTTTGCGGGTCCATACCTCTGTGAAGCGGGCGGGATCATCACCGATATAGACGATTTCTGCGGGCGTGCATACCTTTTTTAGCACTTTTTCCCGCAGCGGCAGGATTTCCTGGATGTCCGCACCTATGGGTGCCTCATGCACGGCGCACAGTATGTGGTCCCCGGAATGACTGACGCTGAAATGCACGTCATATCCGTTTACGTATGGCTTACCCTTTTTGGTGCGCAGTAAAGTGATGCTCTCGGGTGTTATACCGAGTGCCGCAGAGAGCATCTTTTTAGAGAGTGCTTCTCCGGCGGCATGCTGTGCGGCGTATGAGGTGTCGGCAATATGCAGTTTTTCAATACGATATTGCACACAAGCACTCCCTTTCCTTTTGTAAAAAAATCATACCACACTCTTTCACGCTTTGCAAGAAAGAGTGTGGTATGATTGGGAGCACTTTTATTGGAATTTCGGCGGATCCGTCTTGATTTCGGTGAAGCGGCTGTCTGCGGGAGAAGGTTCTGATAAACTGAAATACATTTTTGCTGCTTTAGTGGTGCCGAAATCCCGGTTGGAGCCTGAATTTTGCACCTTGTTGAATGCTTCTCGGAACATGGCGTTGTGTGCCTCCTCGCGATTGAGCAAAAAGTCAATGGTTTCCCGTACCTTTTTATCATCAATCTGGCGATAGAGGTACTCATACACCACCTTTGCACGCTGTTCCGACGCGATGTTAGACAGGAGATCCGCACATAGATCACCGGTGACTGAGACATAATCACCGGTCCAGGAATACCCGGAAGCATTGATCAGTCCCGGATTGAGCCCTGTCAGCACGTGGGTTTGGATCTCACCGGCGGGCACCGCGGCGGCATCTACGTCATGACCGTTCAGAAGATTGATGGTTTGCGCCACCATTTCCATGTGTCCGAGTTCCTCAGCGGCAATGTCTAAAAACAAATCTTTGATCTCTTGATCTTTAATGCGAAAACTCTGAGACATATACTGCATGGCGGCTTTCAATTCGCCGTTGGCGCCGCCAAGCTGTTCTTGCAGCAATGCTGCGTACTGTTTGTTGGGTCGTTCGATCCCAACCGGGTGAAACAACTGTTTTTCATGCTTGAACATAAAATCGACCTCCCTTACGCAAATAGTGTGCGCGGGAGGTCGATAATTATACAGGAAAATATGCGTTTATTGCGGACGCGAATTGCGCGGTGGGGGATGCGGTGCATCCTCCATTTCTTTTGCAGATTGGATATATCTTTCTGCTTGGGTAGAGAACAACTCATAGTATTGACCCTTCGCCTGCATCAGCTGCAGATGGGTACCTTCCTCTACCACCTTGCCGTGCTGTAAAACAACAATTTTGGAGGCGGTGGTGGCGCTGGACAGGCGGTGGGAAACGAAAATGGTAGTTTTCCCTTCGCGTAGGGTGTCAAATTGACGGAAGATTTCTTGCTCCGCGATCGCATCCAACGATGCCGTCGGCTCATCCAAAATGAGTACATCCGCGTCGCGGTAAAAGGCGCGGGATACCGCGAGCTTTTGCCATTGACCGATAGAAAGTTCAATGCCGGTTTCCTCAAACCACCGCATGAGCGGGGTGTCATACGACAACGGTAAGCGGGTGATGAAATCGTGCGCGTTACCGGCTTTCGCTGCCGCTTCTACGGCGGCAGCATCCACCTGCCGTTCTACCTGACCGAACTGAATGTTTTCCGAGGCGGAGGCGGCATATTTGCCGAAGTCCTGGAAAATGATACCGAAAATACGGTACAGTTCCTCCGGATCGTAGCTGCGGATATCCTTGCCGTCCATGTAAATGGTGCCGGAGGTGGGATCGTATAAACGAAGCAAAAGTTTCAAAAGGGTGGTTTTGCCTGCACCGTTCAATCCCACCAAAACCATGGTTTCGCCGGCATTGATTTCCAGATTGATATGGTCCAACACCATACGCTCGGTGCCGGGGTAGGCAAAGCACACGTTTTCGAAGCGGAATGTGTGCCCAATGTGGCGGACAATGGGTGCGGGTGCGGGCAGCAGAGGGAGGATGGTACGCGGCTCTTTGAGGAAAATAATGAGGTTTTCAATGAACAGCGTACCCTCGTAGATGGTGGCGGTGGTGCTGATGAGGGCGGTGACGCCGGCGGCGATAGAGGTCAGCGCACCTGTATACAGCGAATAGTCGCCTACCTGCATTTTGCCTTGCGTTACCTGATAGGCGATGTACAAAAACATCGCGCAGTTGACGGCGGTGGACAGGATATTGAGTCCTACGTTCCAAGCGCCTTCGCCCATGATGAGTTTTTTAAGACCGGCGAAATATTTGTGGAATACCTTTCTGTATTTTCCTATCAGGCTATCCGATAGATTATACAGACGTATTTCTTTTGCCATGTCCTTGTTGACCAGCAGATCGGAATAATACCACATCTGGCGACGTTCCTTGGAGTGGAAACGCATGTATTTCACATTCTTGCCGCGGTAGATAAAGTTGACAATCGCGGAGGGGATGGAGATGAGCACGATCACCACGGGCGCGAGCGGTGTGACAGCCCACAGGATGACGATAAAGCTCACCATGCTGATAATACTGCTGATAATGCCGAAGGTAGAGCTCAAAATCTGCAACGGTCGCATACCGGCTTCACGATTGGCATTTTCCAGTCGCTCGTAGAAATCCGGCAGGTCGAAGTTACGCAGATCAAGTTCTTTTGCCTTGTGCATGATCTTTTCTTTAATGTGGTTGCTGACGATCTCGCCTGAAACGCGGGTGACAATAGTATTGAATTCGGTCACCAACCGACTGCCAAAGAGATATGCAAACTGTATGAGCAGCAGGTTTAAAATATCGCTAAACGGAACGTCTCCCGTAAACGCGCCCGCGAGCGCGTTGAGAATGGCAGCGGTAATGTAAGCGCCTACTACCGGCAGCACACCGTTTAAAAGCGCAATAAACATCATCAAAAAGAGGATGACGGGTTTGGCTTCCCACACAATACCGATGATATAAAACAGACGGTGAAAAAAGCCAAAAAAGAGGCGCTTTAAATAGCCGGGCACTTCGCGTATATTTTTCGGTTTTGGCTCTTTATATTTGTCGTTTACCGGAGGCGGCATGTGAACACATCCTTTTCTGGCGATTTTTACCCTTTTATTCTAACACATAATATGGAATTTGTCATTTTTTTCTTATAAATAATTGAAAAAAACATAAAAACAATATATTATTAAAGGGATGGACAGAATAAGGAGGGTGTTTCCTTGAAATTAAAAATGAAAAAAGTCAGAGAAAATGCGATATTACCTATTCGCGCTACCGATGGCAGCGCGGGTATGGATTTACATGCGTGGTTGGAAGAGCCGCTTACCGTAGCGCCCGGCGAGCGGGTGCGCATCCCCACCGGCATTGCGATCGGTCTGCCGTCGCGTGATACGGTGGCGCTGGTATTTGCGCGCAGCGGCCTTGCAATCAAGCACGGCTTGACCTTATCCAATTGTGTGGGTGTGATCGACAGCGATTACACCGGCGAAATACAGGTGGGTATGATCAATCAAGGGGCGGAAGCCTATACGGTGCAGCCGTTTGAACGCATAGCGCAGCTGGTTATCATGCCTGTGCTGTTACCGGAAATAGAGGAAACCGATACCTTGGAGGAAACCACGCGCGGCGCCGGCGGCTTTGGTTCTACCGGCAGAACGTGATCCGTTTTGCTGTTTTGAGCGGCTTTTGATGTGAAATTGCAAAAAAATCAGAAATATTTCACTTTTCTGTTGAGAAATTTTCATATATGGTATATACTATTATATTGCAAATATATTGCAAATTGCCAAAACTTTCCTCTGGAGTAAGCAGGGGTAACTATACGTGTTTGAAAGGAAGGAAAAAGTATGTGGTTTAACAGAGGCGATATCGGTATTGATTTGGGTACCGCAAATACGCTTGTATACATGAGAGGTAAAGGCATCGTTATGCGTGAGCCTTCGGTTGTTGCGGTGGATCTGAAAAGAGATGAGGTCATGGCTGTCGGTCGTGAGGCGAAAGAAATGATCGGTCGTACGCCCGGTTCTATCTCCGCGATCCGTCCTTTGAAGGACGGTGTCATTGCCGATTTCGACGTGACTGCCGCGATGCTGCGTCACTTTATCAAATCTGCGCTGAAATCTACTTGGGCGCGTCGTCCCCGCATCATTGTGTGTATCCCCTCCGGCGTCACCGAGGTGGAACGCCGCGCGGTGGAGGACGCTGCACGTCAGGCGGGTGCTAAGGACGTTGAGCTGATTGCCGAGCCGATGGCTGCCGCGATCGGTGCAGGCTTGCAGGTGGAAGAAGCCGCGGGCTGCATGGTGGTAGATATCGGCGGCGGTACTTCTGAGATTGCCGTTATTTCGCTGGGTGATATCGTCACCTTCTGCTCGGTGCGTACTGCGGGCGATGATTTTGATGAAGCCATCGTATCGTATATCAAAAAGAAATACAACCTGCTCATCGGTGAGCGTACCGCAGAGGATATCAAGATCGCCATCGGTTCTGCTTTCCCGTATGACGACGAGGGCGAAATGGAAGTAAAAGGCCGCAATTTGGTGGATGGTCTGCCCAAGAATATCACCATCACTGCGGAAGAGGTGCGCGAAGCGTTGGCGGATCCGGTATCCATCATCGTAGATGCCATTCGTTCTACCTTGGAGAGAACCCCTCCGGAGTTGTCTGCGGACATTATCACCAACGGTATTATGCTGACCGGCGGCGGCGCTTTGCTGCGCGGCTTGGACCAGCTTGTTTCCCGTGAGACCGGCATGCCGGTACATGTTGCGGAGGATGCACTTGATTGCGTTGTTACCGGCACCGGTAAATGCTTAGATATTGGCATGACCAGCAATTTCCGCTCCAACCGCAGATCGTAATTCGGTTTAAAAGCTTTGGCTAAAGCGGGGGACAGTTGTCACCCGCTTTTCGGTTATAGCCGAAAAGAATTGAGCCCCTAATCGCCCACACGGCGACTTTTCGGCGAAAACATTGTCTCGGCTATAGAAAGGAGGCTCGCCGGTGAAACACTTTTTTAAAACGATCGGCTTTAAAATACTTGGCGGTGTCGCACTCGTTTTGGTGGGACTGATGATATATGCCGCGTCTACCGGCGGTGTTTCCACCTTCATTGCTTCGGCGGCGGGTGTGCTTGTCACACCGCTGCAAACCGCGGTGACCACGGTGTCTGATTTTGTGACCGATCTGTTTACCGGTAGCGGTGATTTACAAGCGCAGGTGGATGCGTTGACCGCAGAAAACCGTGAACTGCGGCAAAAGGTTGCGGATTATGATGAAATGAAGCTGCAAAACGATTGGTACAGCCAGATTTTGAGTTTGCATGAGGATAATCCCGATTATACCTTTGCGGATGGCAAGGTGATCACAATGGACCCCTCCGATCCGTTTCGCAATTTCTCCATCAATGCCGGATCTGCTGTCGGCGTTTCTGTCGGTGATCCGGTGGTGACAGCGGACGGCTTGGTGGGTATCGTGGAAGAGGTAGGTCTTACGTACAGCAAAGTGCGCACCGTGCTACACCCTGATTTGAAAGCGAGTGCTTCTATCAGCCGTACCGATGAAAGCGGCTACACAGGCGGCTCTTTGTCCTTAGCAGAGGAAGGACTTTTGCGTATCAACTATTTAGAACGTTCGTCGTCGGTGGTAAGCGGTGACTACGTGGTTACCTCGGGTCTTGGCGGTGTATTCCCCGCGGGTCTGCTGATTGGACGTGTGACTGCTGTTACGCCCGATAGCGATGGCATGACTTTATACGGACTTGTAGAGCCGTTTGTGGATATTCAAAATCTAAAAAGGGTGATGGTTATCACCTCGTTTGACGGACAAGGCGAATAAAATTTACAACTATCAAGAAAGGAATGCAGCAGCGATGCCGAAACTTGGCAAGGGTAGAATTACCGCCAAAATGGATAAAATGTATATGCGTTGGTTTGCGTATGCGCTGATTTTGCTGCTCGTATCCTTGCTGCAAGCGGCGCCGCGGCTGTTTCCTGCCATCGGTGGCGCTCACCCCTTGCCGCTTATTCCGACGGTGGTGTGCATCGCGATGTTCGAAGGACCGCTGACCGGCGCTGCCATCGGAGTCGGCAGTGGACTTTTGTGGGCGTTGTACGCTGATAGATTATTCGGTTTTGATGCGTTTCTTTTAATGGTGGTCGGTTGCATCTGTGGTCTGTTGGTGCAGGTGCTTATCCGTAACAATTGGTTGTCTGCGCTGTTGCTCAACGCCGCTACGTTGCTTATATATGCATTGATGGATTGGCTGGTACGGTTCGTGCTGTTTGCGCAGGACGGTGCGGGTTATGCACTGTGGTATATTCTACTGCCTAACGCGCTATATACCTTTGTGCTGTCACCGGTGATATATGCGCTCGCATATCGCGTTGCACGAAGCTTGCGCGAAATGGAGTGATAGCAACAGGTTCTGATTATTACCGAAAGGACGGTGAACACATGGAACACAGAAATACTCATTTGGGCGGCAGACGTATGCTGACACTGGCGATTGTGATCGTTGCTGTGTTTGCTGTGTTTGCCGTTACGCTTTTTCGCATACAGATCGTAGAGGGTGATTATTATGCTGAACAGGCAAACAGCAATATCACCACCCGTATTAGCGTTTCCGCTTCCCGCGGAGAGATTTTGGATAAAAATCTGCTCCCCATTGCGGTGAATCGCACCACCTATGCGATTATGTTTGATTACAACTATTTTCCGGTAGGCAATTCCGAGGAAATGCAAAAGATGCAGAACGATTGCTTGCTGCGTTTGACCAAACTGCTCACCGAAACGGGTGAGGAATGGAACGATTCTCTTCCTATTTCCAAGACAAAACCGTATACGTTTGATGAAAATCGCGGTACCGGTGTGGAAGCCTTGAAGGATACGCTGCGTATGGCGTCGTATGCAACGGCTGATAACTGCATGGAGGAAATGATCAAGCTGTATCAGTTGGAACAATACACCCAAGCCGAACAGCGTATTCTTGCCGGTATCCGTTTTGAGATGACCGTGAAGCAATTTGCGGTACGCAATCCGTATGTGTTTGCGGGCGACATCTCCCGCTCCACCATGTACCGTATTTTGGAGAATAACGAGCTGTATCCCGGTGTGGATATTGAAACGGTGCCGGTGCGCGAATATGTCAGTGGTGAAACGGCGGCGCATCTTATCGGCACGGTAGGTCCTATTTATGCCGAGGAATATGCGGAGCTCAAAGCAAAAGGCTATGCCATGAACGATGAGGTCGGCAAAAGCGGTATCGAGGACGCGTTCGAAGATGAGTTGCGCGGTGCTGCGGGCATCCGCACGCTGATTAAAGATAAAGATGGTACCGTGTTGGACGAGCAAGAAACTGAGGCGCCCGTTCCGGGTAATTCCGTGGTGCTGACCATTGATACCGCGCTGCAAAAGGTGGCGCAAACGGCATTGGCAAATAAAGCGGCAGAATTGCGCAAGCAGTCCACCTCTACCGAAAACGGACATGACGTCAAAAGTGGTGCTGCGGTGGTGCTGGATGTCAAAACCGGTGGTTTGCTGACCTGTGCTTCTTGGCCCAGTTATGATTTATCCACCTATTCCGAAAAATACAATGAACTTCTGAACGATCCCGATAACCCGCTTTTTAACCGTGCATTAAACGGTGCGTTTGCCTGTGGCTCTACCATGAAACCGGGCATTGCGCTGGCGGCATTGACCGAAGGCTCGCTCAATCCGTCTACCTTGCTGTTTTGCGGCGGCAAATACACGTTTTACAGCGACTATCAACCCAAGTGTATGGGTGTGCACCGCAATATAAACGTTATTACGGCACTGGCGAAATCCTGCAACCTGTTCTTTTACGATCTCGGCAGACAAATGGGCTCGGATCTTATGCTCAAATATTGTCGGCAGTACGGCTTCGGCTCGCAGACAGGTGTGGAGATCGGCGAATCCTCCGGTATGCTGGTAACTCCTGAATCCAAGAAAAAGCAGGGCGGTGTGTGGACGGCGGGAGACAACCTGCAATTGGCGATCGGTCAAAACGGTCTGTATACCCCCATTCAGCTTGCTGCGTATGCGATGATGATCGCCAATGACGGTGTGCGATATAAGACCCATCTCGTGCACAGTATTCGCAGCTATGACGGCACCTCCGAAGAGGTGGTACAACCGAAAGTAGCCGCAACCGCTAACTGGTCGCAAGAAGCGATCGATACGGTACGTAAAGGCATGATCGAAGTTGTAAAATCGGGTACGGCCTATACCTCTTTTGGTACGGCTACCTATTCTGTTGCTGCCAAAACCGGTACTGCACAGACCGGTATTGAGGGGCAGAGTGACCACGGTGTATTTATCGCATACGCGCCGGTGGAAGATCCGGAAATTGCGATTGCGGTGGTAATGGAGCGTGGCACATCCGCTGCGTCTGCACAAGTGGCGCGTACTATTGTTGACGCGTATTTCAATTCCAAAACCGTCGGTGACGCGCCCCTCAAAGACGGTATACTTTTGCCGTAAAAAGGATATTTACATCCGCTTTTATTTGTGGTAAAATATTCGTGTATATATCGCATTTTAGACAAAGTGTGTAAAGTATGCTGCTTTGTCGGGGAGGAAGAACGGCTATGGGGCGCATCGTTGTGGTGACCTCCGGCAAGGGGGGGACCGGAAAATCTACCGTTTCGGCGGGACTGGCCTACGCGCTTGCGCGATTGGGCAAACGCATATTGCTTATTGACGGCGATGCCGGCTTGCGTAGCCTCGACCTGATGCTGGGCGTGGGCGGCAATACGGTGTATGATATTTCCGATGTATTTGCCGGTCGCTGTGAACCGGTAAAAGCGGTATATGCCTCTCCGGTATTCCAAAATGTGTTTGTGATCCCCGCACCCATCTCGCTTGAACAGCTGTGTACGCCGCAGGAATTGCAGCGGCTGGCACGCGGCCTTTCCAAATATTATGATGTTGTGATCGTGGATTGCCCCGCAGGTGTGGGACGTGGTTTTGAGACCGCCGTGGCTGCCGCGGAGCAGGCATTAGTGGTCTGCACACCGGATATGGTTTGTGCGAGGGATGCGCATATTCTCAGCGATCTGCTCGCAGAAAAACAAATCCCTGCCCGCTTGATCATCAACCGTTTGCGCCCCCGCAAGATCATGGACGGCAGTATGCCGGACATTGATACTATCATCGATGAAAGCGCATTGCAGTTGATGGGTGTTATCCCCGAGGATGAAATGGTGGCGGTAGCAAACGCGAACGGCAGACCGCTGCCCTTGGATTGTAATGCAGCGCTTTGTTTTTCAAATATTGCTCGCCGTTTTATCGGCGATCAGGTGCCGTTAGCACCTTTGCATAAAATGTAAATCGGTAAGTTGACGTTAATCAGACAGAAAGGTATGTTGCCGTATGAATATCGCTTTGATTGCCCATGATGCAAAAAAAGAATTGATGGTGCAGTTTTGTATCGCTTACTGCGGTATACTCAGTAGACATAATTTGTGCGCTACCGGTACTACCGGTAAGATGGTGGCGGAGGCGACGGGCCTCAATATCACTCGTTATATGAGCGGCGCACAAGGTGGCGAGCAGCAGATCTCTGCGCGCATTTCCTGTGATGAGATCGACCTTTTGCTGTTCTTCCGTGACCCGCTGACCGTCAAGGACCACGAGACAGGGGAGAGCGATATGTTCCGCCTTTGTGATATGCGCAGTATTCCGGTAGCGACCAATATCGCCACCGCCGAGGTGCTTATCCACGGTTTGGAACGCGGCGACCTCGATTGGCGTAATATCGTCAATCCGCACAACATTTGATAATCAGAAGGAGATGGCGGGCAACTGCCTATCTCCTTTTCTGCGAAAGGAAAGAAAAATGGCAATGGAATTGATTACACAGTCCCCCCGCGGCACCGAAGACGTATTGCCCGCTGACAGCCACAAATGGCAATATGTGGAACAAACAGCGCTCGGTGTGGCTGCGGACTTCGGCTACGGCGAGATTCGCACCCCTGTTTTTGAACATACCAACCTTTTCCAGCGCTCGGTAGGTGAGACTACTGACGTGGTGCAAAAGGAAATGTACACCTTTGAGGATAAGGGTGGTCGTTCGGTCACTCTGCGTCCGGAAGGTACTGCGGGTGCTGCCAGAGCGCTTCTTGAACACGGTCTGCACAACGGCACCCTGCCGGTGAAGGCATCGTATGTCACCTCTTGCTATCGCTATGAAAAAGCGCAAAAAGGCAGATTGCGCGAATTCCACCAATTCGGCGTGGAATGCTTTGGTGCTGCTGCACCGCAGGCGGATGCGGAGGTTATCTCACTTGCGCATACCGTGCTGCAAAGTCTTAATGTGAAGGGTGTTACCCTGCGTGTCAATTCCATCGGCTGTCCTACCTGCCGTGCGAAATACCACGAGGCACTGAAAGCCTATTTCGAGTCTAAAAAGCAGGAGCTTTGCAGCACCTGCCTTGATCGCCTTGATCGCAATCCGATGCGTATTTTAGATTGCAAATCTCCCGTTTGCGCTCAGATCGGCGCACAAGCACCGGTGATGCTGGACTTCTTGTGTGATGAGTGTGCAGAGCATTTTGAAGCAGTGAAAGCGTGTCTCACAGAGGCGCAGCTGCCGTTTGAAATCGACACCCACATTGTGCGCGGTTTAGATTACTACACCCGCACTGTGTTTGAGTTTGTATCCGATAGCGGACTGACCGTTTGCGGCGGCGGACGGTATGACGGTCTTATCGAGGAGCTCGGCGGACCGCATCTGCCCTCCCTCGGCTTTGGCATGGGTCTTGAACGTCTTTTGATGATCATGGAGGAGCACAACGCGCATTTCCCTGATGCTCCTAAGTGCGAAGTGTACTTTGCGCCGATGGGTGCTGCGGCCTCTACACGTTGTTTTGCGATCGCTGCAAAACTGCGCGAGGGCGGTGTTGCCGCGCAGACGGACATTGTAGGCAGAGGTCTCAAAGCGCAGATGAAATATGCGGACAAGATCGGCGCGCGGTATACCATTGTGGTTGGTGACAACGAACTTCAAAGCGGCATTGCCGCTTTGAAGGATATGCAGACCGGTGAAACTGAGGATATTCAGTTGGATGACAGTCTGTATACTACATTATATAACAAATCTCTTGATCGACAGCTTGCCGGTATGGCTGACCTGTTCGGCAGCGTTGCAGAAGGGGTGTAATTGATATGGCAGAAACAGTAAAAGGATTAAAACGCACCGATTATTGCGGTGTTTTCCGCGAGGCGGATGCAGGCAGAGAGGTGACCGTGTTCGGTTGGGTACAGCGTCAGCGCGACCTCGGTCAGCTGATCTTTGTTGACCTTAGAGACCGTACCGGTATTTTGCAGCTTGCTTTTGACGAGGACACCGATCGTGCGGTGTTCGAGAAAGCTGCAAGCTTACACAGCGAATATGTGGTAGCAGCGGTGGGTACCATCCGCGTGCGCACTTCTAAGAACAAAGAGATCCCCACCGGTGACGTGGAGGTCGCGGTGACGGAACTGCGCATCCTCGGCAAAGCGGAGACCACTCCCTTTGAAATTTTGGAGGATACTACCACCGCAGAAGCTCTGCGTCTGAAATATCGCTATCTCGATCTGCGCCGCCCGAATTTACAGCAGAATTTGCTTTTCCGTCATAAGGTGACCATGATCACCCGTAAGTATTTTGACGAAAACGACTTTATCGAACTGGAAACCCCCATGCTCATCAAATCCACTCCCGAGGGTGCGCGTGACTTCTTAGTCCCCAGCCGCATCCATAATGGCGAGTTTTATGCCCTGCCGCAGTCGCCGCAGTTGTATAAGCAGCTCTCCATGGTGGCGGGCTTTGATCGGTATGTACAGCTTGCGCGTTGCTTCCGTGATGAGGACCTGCGCGCCGACCGTCAACCGGAATTCACCCAGATCGATATGGAAATGTCCTTTGTGGACGTGGAAGACGTGCTTGCCATCGGCGAAGGGTATGTAAAGACCTTGTTCAAAGAGGCGCTAGATGTGGATATCCCGCTGCCGTTGCCTCGCATGACCTATACCGATGCTATGGAACGCTTTGGCTCGGATAAGCCGGATACCCGCTTTGGTATGGAGATCATCAATTTGGATGATGCGGTGAGAAACTGCGGCTTTGGTGTGTTTGCGTCTACCGTGCAGGGCGGCGGTACCGTCCGCGCGCTGAATGCGAAAGGCGCCGCAGCAACGTTGACCCGTAAAGAGATCGACAAACTCACCGAAATGGTGCGCGGTATCGGCGGCAAGGGTCTTGCGTACATTCGCTGGACTGCTGACGGCATGAACGCTTCTTTCGGCAAGTTTATGACCGAAGAAGAAATGGCAGAAATCGTCCGTGTGACCGGCGCCGAAGCCGGCGACGTGGTGCTCATCGTGGCGGATGCTGCGAAAAAGCATGCGTTGTCTATTCTCGGTGCTGTGCGTCTGGAACTGGCAAATAAATTGAATATCCCGCGTGAAGGATATAACTTCCTGTGGATTACCGAGTTCCCGTTCTTTGAAAAGGACGAAGAAAGTGGTGAATGGGTGGCAATGCATCATCCTTTTACCTCGCCCCTCGACGAATGCATCGAGCATCTCGATACCGCTCCCGAAAAGGTGTTTGCAAAAGCGTACGATCTGGTGCTCAATGGTATCGAACTTGCCTCCGGCTCTATCCGTATAACCGACCCCGAGTTGCAGGGCAGAATGTTCCGCGCACTGGGTCTGTCGGACGAGGAAGCAGAAGAAAAATTCGGCTTCTTAACGGGTGCTTTCCGTTACGGCGCACCGCCGCATGGCGGCATGGGTATCGGTCTTGACCGTCTTGTGATGCAGATGCTCGGTGCACCGACACTCCGCGACGTTATCGCTTACCCGAAGGTGCAGAACATGAGCGAGTTGATGACCGACTGTCCCGCACCTGTGGACGAACAGCAACTCACCGATCTCGGTATTGCCGTTATCAAAACAGAAGAATAAAAACAAACCGACGCATCCATCGGCTGCGGCGGG
>JAZUAN010000062.1:0-55334 GCA_045638005.1 Acutalibacteraceae bacterium
GTAAAAACACCCGACAGCAGTACCTGCTGCCGCCTGCTTCATTTATTTTTGCTGTTTATACTCCTCTATCAAACCGGGGAGAATATCCTGTAATCTTTTGGTGATATATCGCTGCTGCGCTGTGGCAGAGGAGCCGGAAACACTCACGACGGTGTTTTTGTTGATCACGGCATGGGGCAGAGAAAAGGTGCCAAAGCCCTCCGGCTTATTCACAGCCACCGGAATGTTTTTGTTTTTACATTCATCTGAAATGGCAATGTTAAGCGCAGGATCATCGGTCAGCGCGATGCAAAGTCGCGCGGAAGAACAATCCCCGCGGAAATATTTACGGCGCAGATAACGTATCTCGCCCTTTTCATCCATTTCCTGTAAAGCCTCGCAGATGGTGGGGCTGACCACGGTGATCTTAGCGCCGAATAGACGAAGCGTGCACGCCGCCTCATACGCGTCCTCGTTACCGCCGAAAATCGTACAGTTATTATCTTTTAAATCAACATACAGCGGGAAACCGACCGCCATGGGGAACACCTGCCTTTCGCGTTTTTCACAAATACACATTTATCATAGCATAAATCTTTCCGTTTGTACACCTTTATTTTTTGGGCATAATTTTCTGAAATCAGTTCACACTATCTGTGCAGATATTTTTGCAGGAAAGGAAGCATGGATATGTCTACGATACGAAAGCCTTCAAGGTTTAAGAAATTTCTGTCCGGTAAAGGGTTTTATGCGGTGCTGGCTCTTTGTCTGCTGGTGATTGCCGGCGTGGCATTTGCAAGTTTTTCGGATACTCTCGGCGCGAAGCCGAAAGAGCCGGATGCAGAGACTGATCCCACGGTTGGGCAGCAGGTGGTAGAGCCGATGACCGATGTGCCGGATCCCCGCACCACCACGGTGGTTACAACAGCGAGTACCACGCAGAGGACAACGGTTCCTACAACCGTACAAACCGCCGCAAACAGTGCGCCTCTGTTTGTGCTTCCCGGCTCAAACAACGTGTCCAAAGCATTCAGTGGGGATACACCGGTATATTCCAAAACGATGGGCGATTGGCGCTGTCATAACGGCGCCGATTTTGTCGGCAATGAAGGGATGACCGTTAAAGCAGTGGCGGACGGCACGGTGAAAAGCATCAGCGAGGATGCCGCTTGGGGCGGCGTTGTGGTTATCGACCATGGTTTTGGCGTCAACTCCCGTTATTGCGGTGTTACCGCCTCCGTGAAGGTGGGGGACGTGGTGAAAGCAGCAGATAAGCTGGGTATGCTGTCAGGTGTGCCTTGCGAGAGTGCAGACGGCTGTCATCTGCATCTGGAAATCATGGTGAGTGACGCGTACGCCGACCCTGTGAGAACGATCGACCGCGAAGTGAAATACGCTGAAAAGCAAGAATAAAGTACTCTCCCGCGGTATACAATACAATATACGCGCCCTCGGAAACCGTCTTTGACGGCTCGGTAAGAAGGGCAGAGAAGACCGTCGCGGCTTTGTCGCGGCGGTTTTCTCTTTAAAAATAATAGCTGGTAGTTGAAAAAAACAGAAAAGTGTGGTATATTCTCCTTGAGTTGATTTTTAGGAAGTGTAAATATGGCAAAGCACAGAAAACGTAGGCGAAATGTCACAAAAGGACAAGTGAAAACGATGTTGACCATCGCAGTGTTATTGTTCTTGGTAGGTATCGGTCTTTTGGCAGCAGCGGTTATGTCGTCTTTGGATAAAAAGCCGCAGGATACCGTTGAAACAACTGCTACAACCGCGGTTACCACAACAACTGCGACCACCGTCACTACCGTCACCACCACCGGCACGACTACCACGACTGCTGCAACAACTACGCACGCTACCGTTGCCGATACCGGCGACCATTATGTGCAGCCGGAGGGCGCGGCATGGAACTTGAAACTTGCCAACGACTGGAATACTTTACCTGAAAATTATGACAGCACTTTCACACTGGTGGAGTTGGTGCCTGGGAATACGAAATCAAGGTTTGACGGCCGCGCCGCGGAAGCGCTTAGCGAGATGTTGGCGGCGGGAAATGCAGCTGACCCCTCTATGGATTTGCAGTTGGTTTCCTGTTACCGTTCCGTTGCGCGTCAAAAGACGTTATACTGGAATGAAGTGGACAAATGGAAAAATAAAGGCTATGAACAAGCAGCAGCAGAAGCGAAAGCGGCAACTGTTGTAAAGCGTCCGGGACAGAGCGAACATAGCACCGGTCTTGCGGCGGATCTCGGCGGCAGCGGCAACTATTCGTTGGAGCAGAGCTTTGAGAATACCGCTGCGTTTAAATGGTTGTATGAAAACTGCGCAGAATACGGTTTTATTCTGCGCTTCCCACAGGGTAAAGAGGATATCACCGGTGTTATCTACGAACCGTGGCATTATCGCTACGTCGGCAAGGAAGTTGCAAAGCAGATTATGAGCGAAAAAATTTGTCTTGAAGAATATCTTGAAAAAACCGGACAATAAATGCTTGACAAATCGAAAAACCTCTGTTATAATGCAATGCGTAAAACAAAGCAGAGCGTTTGCCCGCTCTCGCCCCAGGATCTTGTTCCAATGGGCTGATACCTTTTCCTTGTTAGGATAATTGCGTATTGACGCGGGCAGTGTATGCTGCCCGCGTTTTATGATTTTTCACTGTTTACACAGTGGTGGAGGTGCTTATCCATAGCCATCAAGGAACTGCAGATCAACGAACAGATCCGCGACAATGAAGTGCGCGTGATCGATGCGGAAGGCAAGCAGGTCGGCATTATGAGCTCGAAAGAAGCGCAGAAACTTGCCGATGACAGCGGACTGGATCTTATCAAGATCTCTCCGAATGCCAATCCGCCGGTGTGCCGTATCGCTGATTACGGAAAATACCGTTTCGAACAAGCAAAGCGCGAAAAGGAAGCCAAGAAAAACCAGCATGTGGTGGATGTCAAGGAAGTTCGCCTCGGCTTAAACACCGATGTGGGTGATTTCAACACCAAGGTCAACCACGCCATGCGTTTCATCAAGCAAGGCGATAAGGTGAAGGTTTCCATCCGTTTCCGCGGTCGTGAGATGGGTCATCCGGAAATCGGTCTTGATGCCATGAAACGGTTTGCAGAAGCTTGTGCGGATTTTGCCGTTGTGGAAAAACCCGCAAAGTTGGAAGGACGCACTATGCTGATGTTCCTGGCACCGAAGCCCGCCAAGTAAAATCGAAGTTTTTTAAGGAGGATATAAACAATGCCTAAAATCAAAACGCACAGCGGCGCGAAAAAGCGTTTCAAGCTGACCAAAACCGGCAAGGTGGTCCGCGCCCACGCCTACAAGTCCCACATCTTGAACAAGAAAACCACCAAACGCAAGAGAAATCTTCGCCAGACTGCTATTGCTGACGTGACCAACGTAGCAGCGGTCAAGCGCATGATTCCCTACAAATAAGGACGGAGGTTTAAAAACATGGCTCGTATTAAAGGCGCTATGATGACGCGCAAAAGAAGAAAGAAAGTATTGAAGCTCGCGAAGGGCTACTATGGTGCAAAATCCAAGCTGTTCAAGACTGCGAAAGAAGCGGTCATGAAATCCGGTCAGTATGCGTACATCGGCCGTAAACAGCGTAAGCGTGACTTCCGCCGTCTGTGGATCGCTCGTATCTCCGCTGCTGCGAAGATCAACGGTATGAACTATTCCACCTTCATGAACGGTTTGAAGAAAGCCGGTATCACCATGAACCGCAAGATGCTCGCTGAGCTCGCTGCTACCGATGCTGCTGCGTTTGCGGCACTGGTTGTCAAGGCGGAAAAAGCACTCTCTAAATAAGCTCTAATTGCGCCCATCGGCAAAGCTGATGGGCGCCGTTTCCGTTTTATAACCCCGATTTTTTTGCGAGAAATTTCCCCAAAAACTGTTCAAAGGAGGGCATGATATGGTCATCAGCAGCAAGGAAAACCGCTTTGTGAAACTGTGGCGACAGTTGTCTGCGGATGGTCGCGCACGCCGTAAACAAGGTTGTTTTGCGTGCGAAGGTGCTCGTCTTTGCATGGATGCGGCGCTGTCCGGCGTCGGCATTCTTGCGGTGCTGTATACCGAGAAAGCTGCGGATGTTTACGCGTCCCAGATGCAGCCGATTTTGGATGCGGCTGAGAGTGCTTATGTGATCACTTCGCCGCTTGCGCAGTATATGGCGGATACTACCTCCCCGCAGGGTGTTTTCTGCATCTGTGAGACGCCGAAGAACGCGGTGGAATTGTCTGCGCTCAATTTGAACGGACGGTATCTTGCGCTTGAAGATGTGCAGGATCCTGCCAACCTCGGCACGGTTATCCGTACCGCGGAGGCGCTGGGATTGGACGGATTGTTATTGTCTGTCGGTTGCTGTGATGCGTATAGTCCGAAGGTTTTGCGCGGCAGTATGGGTGGCGTTTTTCGCCTGCCGCTGTTGATGGTTGCGGATATGGCAACTATGGCGACAGCGTTACGTGAAAAAGGCTTTCGTGTATATGCCTGTGTGCCGGATGCGGATGCGCAAAATGTATCTGATGTCGCCTTGGGGGATGGCTGTGTGCCGCTGATCGGGAATGAAGGGAATGGCTTAAAACCTGAAACGATCACCGCTTGCGATGCGCGCATCACCATCCCGATGGGAGGGCGCGCCGAATCGCTCAATGCGGCGATGGCGGCGGGGATCATCATGTGGGAACTGAAAAGGCGGGATGTAAAATGAACGCGGATCGTCGTCTGTATTGGATATGGCTGCAGCGAAAGTTACCGCTCGGTTCCACCGTGATCAATCGCTTGTTTGAATATTTTGAGGATATTGAGGATGTTTATGCTGCGGATAAAAAGCAGTTGAAGCCTCTTGAATTACGTCATAAAGACGTAGTGGCGCTCACTGATAAATCCCTCAAAGAAGCTACCGCGATTTTAGAAAATATGCGGCGGGTAAATGGTTGGGTATTGACACCGGATGATGCGCGGTATCCCGATGCATTGCGGCATATTGCCGGTTTTCCGGCGGCATTGTATGTGCAGGGTGTGTTGCCCGATCTGAATATGTTACCCTCCATTGCCGTTGTGAGCACCAGAGAGATTTCGGATGATGGTGCCAAAGCCACCTTCTGCCTGTGTGCAGGTCTGGCGGCTGCGGGTGCTATCGTTGTCAGCGGCGGCGCTATGGGCGGTGATGCGGCTGCACACGAAGGTGCTTTGTACGCGAAAGGAAAAACCGTGCTGATCAAGGCGGCGGCTCCGGAAGTAGAGTATCCGCTGAAAAACAAGCGGCTTCGAGGGGATATTATTGCCGGTGGCGGAGCAATTGTCACCGAATTCCCGCCGGGGAGTAAAGAGAAATGTGATTACCATGTGCGTAATCGTTTGATGTCCGGTATGTGCCTGGGCACCTGTGTAACCGAAGCGCCAATGCGCAGCGGCACCAATATCACCGCTAATTTGGCGCGTGAGCAGGGCAGAGAGGTGTTTGCCATGCCCGGTAACACGCTGGACGGTAAGCACGACGGTACCCATAAGCAGATCAGACAGGGTGCTACCCTCGTTACCTGCGCGGCGGATATTCTGGAAGAGTATGTCAGCCGTTATCCGGGGATGCTGGATATTGAAACGGCGCAAAAGGTAGAGCGGGAATGTCGCCGCGTTGCGTTTGCAAAGCCGGAACTCGCCGCCCAAAAGCCGTCCAAGCGCACCCCCGAAAAACCAAAAGAGAAAATAACAGAGATTTCTTTGCAGACATGTCCGAAAGAGGCTTCCATGGAAGCGGCGCGTGTGTTCTCATTGATGAGCGGTGAAGCGTGCCCCGTGGATACGCTGGCAAAAAAAGCCGGACTTCCCGCACAGAAATTACTGATTTTGCTGACCGAATTGGAAATGTACGGTTGTATTGAACAACTTGCCGGCCAGCAATACCGCATAAAACAGAAAGGAGACCGGTAATATGTCTAAACTGGTCATCGTGGAGTCGCCTGCCAAGGCAAAAACCATTCAAAAATATTTAGGTACAGGCTATGAGGTCATCGCTTCAATGGGCCATGTCCGTGACCTGCCCAAATCTTTGCTCGGCGTGGATATTGAAAACCATTTCAAGCCTCGCTACATGGATATCCCCGGTAAAACCGCGCTCATTCGTCAGCTGCGCGCGAAAGCCGCGGATGCAGAATATGTGTTTCTCGCAACCGACCCTGATCGCGAGGGTGAGGCTATTTCCTGGCATTTGGCGCAGATTTTGAAATTGAATACAGAGGCTGCCAACCGTGTGACCTTCAATGAGATCACCCGGAGTGGTGTTACTGCCGGTATGGCGGCACCCCGCAGCATTGATATGGATCTCGTGGACGCACAGCAAGCGCGTCGCGTGCTGGATCGCATTGTGGGCTATAAACTCAGCCCTTTCCTTTGGAAGAGTATTCGTCAGGGTCTTTCCGCCGGTCGTGTGCAGTCCGCTACGGTGAGCCTGGTGATGGATCGTGAAAACGAGATTCGCAACTTCGTCAGTGAAGAGTACTGGACGTTGGATGCTCTGCTGTCCCGCACCGAAAAGGGTAAGCCTTTCCCTGCGCATTTCTACGGTGATGCTAAGGGAAAGATTAAGGTGAAGGATAAAGCCGCCGCTGATAAGATCTTGGCAGAATTGCAGGATGCGGCGTTTACAGCCGCTAATGTGAAAACCGGCAAACGTAAGGTTGCACCCGCGCCGCCGTTTATCACCTCCACCATGCAGCAGGAGGCAAACCGTAAACTGAATTTCTCCTCCAACCGTACCATGAAAGCGGCGCAGGAGCTGTATGAAGGTGTGGATGTAGACGGCGAAGGTACTTTGGGTCTTATCACCTATATGCGTACCGATTCTTTGCGCATTTCGGATGAAGCGCGTGCCGCCGGTGTTACGTACATCAAAGAGACCTACGGTGATAAGTATCTGCCTGCAAAGGCGCGCGTTTTTAAGAGTAAAAACACAGCACAAGACGCACACGAGGCTATTCGTCCTTCGGTGCCGTCGCTGACCCCCGAGCGGGTAAAGAACTCACTTACAAGTGATCAGTATCGCCTGTATAAACTGATCTGGGAACGTTTTATCGCGAGCCTCATGGCGGATCAGCTGCAACAGACCTGCCAGGTGGATATTGCTGCCGGTAAATATATCTTCAAAGCTTCCGGCTATACGGTGGAATTTGACGGTTACACTGTGCTGTACGTGGAAGGCAAGGATGAAAAAGAGGACGAAAACCGTCCGTTGCCGCTTATTAACGAGGGCGATACCTTTGTGAAGCGGGAACTCAAACCCAATCAGCATTTCACCCAGCCGCCTCCGCGCTATACCGAAGCGACCCTTAACAAAGCGATGGAGGAAAACGGTATAGGTCGTCCTTCCACCTATGCACCCACTATCAGCACTATTCTCGCACGTGAATATATCGAGCGGGAGAATAAATCTCTACGTCCCACCGCACTGGGCGAGGTGGTCACCTCTGTGATGAAAGAAAAATTCCCGCAGATTGTCGATACCGAGTTTACTGCGCAGATGGAGCAACAACTGGACGCGGTGGAAAACGGCAAAAACAATTGGGTCACCACATTGGATGAATTTTACACCGATTTTGCCAAAACTTTGCAGGCGGCGGAGAACTCTCTGTCCGGCGAGCGTATCAAGGTGCCGGAGGTTGAGAGCGAAGAGATCTGTGAGATTTGCGGTCGCCGTATGGTGGTGAAATCAGGCAGATTTGGTAAATTCCTTGCTTGTCCCGGGTATCCGGATTGCAAAAACACCAAGCCTATTGTGGAAGAGACCCCCGGTGTTTGCCCGACCTGCGGCGGTAAGATCATTCTGAAAAAATCGCGTCATAACCGTAAATTCTATGGCTGTGCAAACTATCCCACTTGCAATTTTATGAGTTGGGATGAGCCGTCCTCCGAAACGTGTCCGAAGTGCGGCAAGACGTTGTTTAAGCGCAAAGGCAAAAACGGCGGACTTTACTGCCAGACTCCTGATTGCGGATTTGAAAAGAAATGAACGAGAAACAAATTACCGTCATCGGCGCGGGTTTAGCGGGTTGCGAAGCGGCGTACGCCGTAGCGAACGCAGGCCTGCCGGTGACACTCATCGAAATGAAACCGGGGAAATATACCCCCGCACATACATCTCCCGCTTTTGCGGAACTGATTTGCTCCAATTCACTCAAAGCGCGTCGCGTGGAAAGTGCAGCGGGATTGCTCAAAGCGGAAATGAAACACTTGGGCTCTCTTTGCGTGCCGATCGCGGAAGAGTGCGCTGTTCCCGCCGGCGGTGCGTTGGCGGTAAACAGAGATGCTTTTTCCGCTGCCGTTACCGACAAAATTCGATCTCATCCGCTTATCACGGTGGAGGAGAGGGAGGTTACAACCCTTCCCCAAAGCGGTGTCACGGTGGTGGCGACAGGTCCGCTCACCGCGGATACGCTTGCAGCGGATATTGCAAAGCTGTGCGGTGGTTTGCATTTTTACGACGCAGCAGCACCTATTGTTTCTGCTGACAGTATTGATATGAACAGTGCGTTTCGTGCTTCTCGCTATGACAGAGAAGAAACAGGAGACGGCGATTATATTAACTGTCCCATGAACAAAGAGGAATACGAAGCGTTTTATGAAGCGTTGGTGAATGCCGAAACAGCACCGCTGCATGAGTTTGATAAGTTGAAAGTGTATGAAGGCTGCATGCCGATTGAAGTGCTTGCAAAACGTGGTGCGGACACCATCCGTTTCGGTCCCATGAAACCGGTGGGTTTGCGTGATCCCCGCACCGGACATCGTCCGTGGGCGGTGTTGCAGCTGCGTGCCGAAAATACCGAAGGCACGTTATACAATCTGGTCGGTTTTCAGACAAATTTGAAATTCGGTGAGCAAAAACGCGTATTTGGCATGATTCCCGCACTCAAAAACGCGGAGTTCATGCGGTACGGTGTGATGCACCGTAATACCTTCCTGCAATCACCCGGTTTCCTCGGCGCGGATTTTGCCGTAAAAGATCGGCGGGAACTCTTTTTCGCCGGACAGATGACCGGTGTGGAGGGCTATATGGAATCGGCGGCATCCGGTTTGCTTGCAGGCATCAATGCCGCGCGGCTGGTGAAAGGAGAACAACCCCTTGTTTTGCCGCGGGAGACCATGATGGGCGCTTTGGCAGCTCATGTCAGTACCGAAACGGCGGATTTCCAGCCGATGGGTGCTAATTTCGGTATCCTGCCACCGCTGGAAAATCATATCAGAGATAAAAAACAACGCTATGCAGCTTTGGCTGCAAGAGCACTTGATATTCTTGAAAAGACGAAAGGGGAATAAACTATGCGTGTTATAGTAGATGCGTTCGGTGGCGATAATGCACCGCTGGAAATTTTGCGCGGCGCCGCTTTGGCGGTTGAGACTCTCGGTGTGGATATTCTCCTCACCGGTAAAGAGGAAACCATCCGTGAAATTGCGGCACAAAACAATATTTCTCTCAATAAGATGGAAATCTTAGATGCCCCCGAAGTAATGGAGATGGAGGACGAGCCCCGTGCCGTTTTGAGAGCGAAGAAAAACAGCTCCATGTCGGTGGGTATGCGCGCTCTTGCAGAAGGGCAGGGCGACGCTTTCGTAAGCGCCGGCAGTACCGGTGCGCTCATCATGGGTGCTACCTTTATTGTCAAGCGTATCAAAGGTGTTTCCCGTCCCGCACTCGCACCGCTCATCCCGTCGGATACCGCACCGTTTTTACTTATTGACTGTGGCGCGAACGCCGATTGCCGCCCTGAAATGCTGGTGCAATTTGCACAGATGGGGCATATCTACATGACACGCGTGCTGGGCAGAAAAGAGCCGAAGATCGGTCTTTTGAACATCGGCACGGAAGAGTGCAAGGGTACCGCTTTACAGCAGGAAACGTATAAGCTGCTAAAAGAAAGCAATCTGCCGTTTATGGGCAACGTGGAAGCGCGTGATGTACCTGCGGGTGTTGCGGATATCGTTGTGGCGGACGGCTTTACCGGCAATGTCCTGCTCAAATGCATCGAGGGTACTACCGCGACCCTCATGCGCAATATCAAGGGTATCTTTAAATCTAACATGCTCACTATGCTTGCGGCTTTGATTGTCAAGCCGCAGATCGGCGCCTTTAAGAAGAAAATGGATGTTTCCGAACACGGCGGCGCACCTGTCATCGGTGTAGCGAAGCCGGTTATCAAAGCGCATGGTAATTCGGATGCCAAAGCATTTTGCAGCGCTATCCGGCAGGCGGCGAATTTTGCCGGTTCCGGTGTGATCGAAGCGATCACCGAGGCGGTTACCCCTGTCGCCGATGAGGAGTGAGATATATGTTGAATGATCTCGAAGTACTTCAAAAAAATCTTGGATATACCTTCAAAAATAAAGCGTTGCTGGAAAATGCGCTGACCCATTCTTCCTATGCGAATGAAGGAGACGGTCGCTTGGCGAGCAACGAGCGATTGGAATTTCTCGGCGACTCTGTGCTGGGATTTATCACGGCGCATGAACTGTTCCATAAAGAAAACAGTCCCGAAGGCGAGCTTACCAAGCTGCGTGCGGCGGTGGTATGCGAGAAAGCGCTCTATTCCTATTCGCAGCAGTTAGAGGTGGGAAAATTCTTGCGTCTTGGCAAAGGGGAAAGACATTCGGGCGGCGCCGAACGTCCATCCATCCTTGCGGATGCGTTCGAGGCGATTGTTGCCGCTGTCTATTTGGACGGCGGCTTAGAACCCGCAAGGGAACTGGTGCTGCGGTTTGTTATTCCCGAAGTGAATAACCAGCGTCGCAGACAGTTTAAAGATTATAAGACCACCCTCCAGGAGATCATCCAGCAAAATCCCGGTGAAAAGCTGGAATATGTCCTGACGGGTGAGTCCGGTCCGGATCACAGGAAACAATTTACGGTGCAGGTATTCCTCAATTCCAACGTTATCGGCACCGGTAAAGCAAGAAGTAAAAAAGAGGCAGAACAGCTTGCTGCAAAAGAAGCGTTGCAGTTGATGGGATATTGAAAGCTGTTTTGTAAAATTATGTAAAGAGGTGAACGCGCTTTGATACTCAAAGCACTGGAAATACACGGTTTCAAATCCTTTCCCGATAAAACGGTGCTGCAATTCAGCGACGGCATCACTGCTGTTGTCGGTCCTAACGGTAGCGGTAAATCCAATATCAGCGACGCTATCCGTTGGGTTCTGGGCGAGCAGTCCAGTAAAAGCCTGCGCAGCAGCAAGATGGAGGACGTTATTTTTAACGGTACCACTGTCCGCAAGCCGATGGGCTATGCGGAGGTCTCGCTCATTATCAGCAACGAGGACCGCGCGCTGGATTTTGATGCGGATGACGTTAAGGTTACCCGCCGCTGCTACCGTTCGGGTGCCAGCGAATATTTGTTGAACAACGCTGCGGTGCGTCTGAAAGATATTCAGATGCTGTTTATGAATACCGGTCTTGGCAGAGATGGCTATTCCATCATCGGTCAGGGTCGAATTGACTCTATCGTTTCCTCCAAATCTCACGAACGTCGTGAAATTTTCGAAGAAGCTGCGGGTATTGCGAAATACCGTTATCACAAAAACGAAGCGGAACGCCGTTTGCAGGCCGCAGAGGATAACCTCGTACGTCTGCGTGATATTTTGCAGGAGTTGGAAAGCCGCGTCGGTCCCTTGGCGCAGCAATGCGAAAAAGCCAAGAAGTTTTTGACCTACGCAGGCGAGAAGAAAGAACTGGAAATCGGTCTTTGGTTGCGCACCATGAGCGAATCCCGCAACGTGTTGCGTGAATTGGATGCCAAACTTGAACTTGCCCGCACCCAGTACGAAAAGGTGGGGGAGGTACAGGACGATTTCGAGCAGGAGATCGAGCGTATCGCCCTTTCAGCACAACAACTGAGCGTGGAAATGGATGAGATTCGCCGTAAAGCGCAGGAGTTGTTGGAGCAAGCAGCACAGCATGACAGCAGTATTGCGGTCTTGCAAAATGATATTGCGCATAACAATGAGAATATCGCCCGTATGGAGGGTGAGATTCTCACAGCGGATGACGGTAACCGCCATATTGACGAGGATATTGAGGCGCGCCGCGCACAGATTACCGAAAAGGAAAATGCGATCAAAGAGGCTGAACAGCATCAGTTGAAGTTGTCTGAGGAGATGGAAAATCTCTCCAAAAACAGCGAAACGGTTGCCGGTAAGATGGAAGAACTGTCCCAAAAAGCCAACAACGTAGCACTGTCGCTTTCGGATCTGCGTGTGCAGGTCAGCACCGGTGAATCCTCCTTGTCGGAGATCACTCTGCGCTTGTCTCAGGTGACTGCTGCGATCGCGCTGCGCACCGAGCAGAATCGAAAAACGGACGAAGAACTCAAAGCATGTGAAAACGATCTGAAAATTTGTAATGAGAATATTGAATCACTGCAAAATACCGTCAACGGCTATCAAATGCGGTATGATGCTCGTATCGGTAAGGTAGAAACCGCAAAAGCGCAGGCGGACAAACTCAAATTGGACGCGGAAGAAAAAGCCAGACGCGCCCGCTTGCTTGCTGAACTGGAACGCAATTTGGAAGGCTTTGCACAGAGTGTAAAAACGGTTGTAAAACAGGCGGAAAGCGGTCATCTGCGCGGCATTCACGGTCCTGTTTCCCGCCTTATTCGCGCGGAGGCTGACTATGCCTTGGCGGTAGAGACCGCACTGGGCGCTGCTGCGCAAAATCTGGTGTGCGATAAGGATGAAGATGCCAAACGCGCCATTCGGTATTTGAAAGAGAATAACGGCGGTCGTGTGACCTTCTTGCCGCTTTCCAATATCCGCGGTAACAGATTGGCTGAAAAACTGGATAACGAGGTCGGCTTTGTGGGTCTTGCGGTGGATCTGGTCACTTATGACGCCGCGTATGCGGAAATCGCCAAAAACCTGCTCGGTCGTACCGCTGTTGCGGAGGATATGGACTATGCGACAGCCATCGCGCGTAAGTATGGATATAAATTCCGCGTGGTCACGCTGGACGGTCAGGTGGTCAACGCCGGCGGTTCGCTGACCGGCGGCTCCAACATCAAAGGTGCAGGTCTTATGTCCCGCCATGCGGAGATTACCCGCTTGCAGGAAGAGGCAAAAACGCTTACCGCGAAAGCGGAAACCGCGGCACAGGAATATGCGCGTTTACAGCAGGATATTGCTGCTGTGGAAGCGGCGTTGTCGGGTGCTAAGGGTGAGCTTATCACCGCGGGCGAGGATCGTATTCGCTGTGAAGGCGAGGTACGCCGTTTGGGCGAACTGCTGACAAGTGGCGAAAATGCGGTGAAGGAGTTTACCGCCGAGATCGAAACGCTCAATAACCGCGCAGCAGAGGCGAAGCAGATGTCCGCAGACGCTATGGCGGCAATTGAGAAAACAAACGCCGAAAAAGAAGCCATAGAGGCGGAGATCGAAGAGATTTCCGGCGGCAGACGCGAGCTTTCCGACCGCAGAGAAACGCTTTCCGCTGAGATTGCGCAATCTCGTTTGGATGCATTGGCAGCGCAAAAGGAGATTGAAAGCATCCATCAGGCGATTGCCGATCTGGAAGCGCGCCGCAGCGATGCGGACGGTCACCGTCAAAACCTGCTCGCGCAGATTGAACTTTTGAAGCTTGCCAATACCGATATCGAAAGCAAGATTACTGCGGTGCAGGCGGATGCGCAGGCACTGCGTGATAAAGCGTCTGCCTCCAATAGCGAGATTGAACTGCTCGTACAAAAACGGCAGGAGGGAGAAGCGGAGCAGACCCGTTTGCGTCAGCAATCCCGTGAGAAGAACGAGGAACGCGAACGTCTCGGTCAAGAGGTTGTCCGTTTGGAGGAAAAACAAGTTTCCATCCAAAAACAGGCAGACGATCTGACCCGCCGTTTGTATGAAGAATATGAACTCACCCGCATGGAAGCGGAGGCGATTGCCAAACCCATCGAGGATGCGGCAGAGGCTAACCGCAGGGTTACCGAACTCAAAAATAAGATCCGTGCGCTGGGCAGTGTCAATGTGGAAGCGATCGAGGAATATAAAGAGGTTAACGAACGCTATCAGTTTATGAAGACCAACGTGGAGGACGTTGAAAACTCCCGTAACGAGCTGTTAAAGCAGATCGAAGACCTCACCGTGCATATGCGTGAGATCTTTATCGAACGGTTTAAGCAGATCAACTATTATTACGGCATTGTATTCTCCGAAATGTTCGGCGGCGGTAAAGGCGAACTGCGCCTTGCCGATCCGGATGATATTTTGAATTCCGGCATTGATATGTACATCCAGCCGCCCGGAAAGGTTATCCTCAATCTGGACGCGCTGTCCGGTGGCGAGAAGGCGCTGTCTGCAACTGCGTTGCTGTTTGCGATTTTGAAGGTTACCCCTTCGCCGTTCTGCGTACTGGACGAGATCGAAGCTGCGCTTGACGATGTGAACGTTGACCGCTATGCTGCATATCTGCGCCGCATGTGCGAAAAGACCCAGTTTATCGCCATTACCCACCGCCGCGGCACGATGGAAGAGGCCGATACACTGTATGGTGTTACCATGCAAGAACGCGGTGTTTCTAAGTTGCTTGAACTGCGTGCAAGCGAAGTGGAGGAAAAACTCGGTCTCAAACTAGATGCAAAGGGATGATGGCATGGAACCTATGTTTGAAGCGCAGGGCGTTCAAAACGATGATGCTTTCAGACGGTTTAATTGGGCAGTGATGCGGGATAATAAAGTCTTACCGCTATTTCGCGCGGGCACCGTTTTGTTTTTTGTTGCAGCGGGCATCAGCGTGCTGATCAGCGAGTTCCTTTCGTTTGCGCTGTGCTTATGTATTGCCATCTTTTTGATGATCATGCCCAAACACAGCATAGAAAGTGTTATCAAGGATATGGATCAAAGAAAAAGCATTGCATACAGACAACCGTTTACGATACGCTTTTTCGAAGAGGAGTTGATGGAATTTACGCCGTACAATGACTCGCGCATTCCGTATACGATGATACACCGCGTACTGGAAACGGCAGAGGATGTCTATATCTTCACCTCTCCTACGCAAGCGCTTATCGTCCAAAAAGCAGATATCACTAAAGGAACACCTTCCGCGCTTTCTGCTTTTTTGCGGGATGAAAAGAACATTGCTTACAGATTTATTTAAAGGAGAAAACCATGGGGTTATTTGATAAGATCAGCAGCGGTCTCAAAAAGACGCGTGATGCGATGATGGGCTCGATCGGCGGCATGCTCAAAGCGTTTACAAAGATTGACCGCGAGTTGTTTGATGAACTTGAAGAGATCCTTATTATGAGCGATGTCGGTACGGTTACTGCGGCTATGCTGCGTGAAATGCTGGAAGACCGTGTAAGAGAACAGCATGTGACCGACCCCGCTGCGGTGCGCGGACTTTTGCAGGAGATCGTGGCAGAATTGCTGCGCGGTGAACAGGCGCTGCAACTCACCACCCATCCGTCGGTGATTTTGGTCATCGGTGTAAACGGCGTGGGTAAAACCACCACCATCGGCAAACTGGCACATAATTTAAAGCAGGACGGCAAAAAGGTGATGCTCGCCGCCGCGGATACCTTCCGCGATGCTGCCATTGAACAGTTAGAGGTGTGGGCGAACCGTGCCGAGGTGGATATTGTGCGCCATTCGCAGGGTGCTGACCCCGGCGCAGTGGTGTTTGATGCCATTGCCGCTGCCAAAGCGCGTAACTGTGATGTGGTGATCTGCGATACCGCAGGCCGCCTGCATAACAAGAAAAATTTAATGGAAGAACTGCATAAGATCAGCCGCATCATTGATAAAGAACTGCCGGATGCGGACAAGGAAGTGTTGTTGGTACTGGATGCGACCACCGGACAGAACGCTGTCAATCAAGCGAAGGAATTTAAGGAGGTTGCAGGACTGACCGGTATTGTGCTGACTAAATTGGACGGCACCGCAAAAGGTGGTGTGGTGCTGGCGCTGCACGGCGATCTTAAAGTACCGGTAAAATTCATCGGCGTGGGTGAGGGGATCGATGACCTGCAACCCTTTGATCCCGAAAGCTTTGCAACCGCTTTATTTGAAGGAGAGATATAATGCGCTTTATCATTGCTACGCATAATGCACATAAATTGATCGAGCTGCGTCGTATTTTAGAGCCGCTCGGCATTGAGGCAGTCACCGATACCGATATCGGTATTGAGCTTCCCGAGGTGGAAGAAACCGGTACGACCTTTGCGGAAAACGCCTATTTAAAAGCGGCTTCTGCTTGTGAATTTTCAGGTCTCCCTGCCATTGCGGACGATTCCGGTATCATGGTAGATGCGCTGGATGGCGCTCCGGGTGTGTATTCCGCGCGGTATGCAGGGGAGAACGGCACCGATGCAGAATGTAATGAAAAATTACTGCGCGAACTCAAAGATGTCCCCCCCGAAAAACGAGGTGCGCAGTTTGTGTCAGCCATTTGCTGTGTGTTTCCTGACGGGGACACCGTGACCGCAAACGGTATCGTGCGCGGTAGCATTGGGTTTGAGC
Source organism: Acutalibacteraceae bacterium (assembly GCA_045638005.1). Classification (GTDB taxonomy): domain Bacteria; phylum Bacillota; class Clostridia; order Oscillospirales; family Acutalibacteraceae; genus URNF01. The sequence goes on from JAZUAN010000062.1 coordinate 16,491, forward strand.
CGAAGGGCGAAAACGGATTTGGATACGATCCGCTGTTCTTGACGGTGGAATATCCCGGTAAGACTTCGGCGGAGATTTCGGATGCCGAAAAGGACGCTATCAGCCACAGAGGAAAAGCGCTGCGCGCTTTTGTGCCGCAGTTGCAGGATTTTTTGAAGAAATATAGCAAATAATTGGAGAAAGAACTATGGATATAACAAGTAAACAACGCGCTTTTTTGCGCGCACAGGCAAATACATTACAGCCCATCCTCCATGTAGGAAAAGGCGGTGTTGTAGATACGCTGATCAAACAGGCGGATGATGCGCTCGAAGCCCGTGAACTCATTAAGGGTAAAGTGTTGGAGACCGCTCCCGCTACTACCAAAGAGATTGCAAACGAAGTGGCACAAGCGGTGAACGCCGCTTGCGTGCAGGTGGTTGGACGCACCTTTGTGCTGTACCGTCCCGCCAAAGAACCCGTAATCGTTTTACCGCGCGCATGAAGATAGCGCTGTTTGGCGGCAGCTTTGATCCGGTGCATACCGCGCACCTGCGGATGGCGGGTATGCTGGCAGATGCTCTGTCTTTGGATCGTGTGCTGTTTATGCCCACCTTTGTTCCGCCTCATAAGATAAGAACCGGCATGGCCCCCGCATCCGACCGCCTCAATATGTGTCGGTTGGCGGCTGCGGATGACGCGCGCTTTGTGGTTTCCGATATGGAAATACAGCGCGGCGGTGCCAGCTTTACGGTGGATACCCTCACACAGCTGTGTGCGCAACACCCCGATGACGAATGGTTTTTGTTTGTGGGTGCCGATATGTTTATGTCTTTTGGCACGTGGTACCGCTTTGCGGATATCCTCAAACTGGCTACCGTTTGCACCGTTCCGCGTGATGATGTGTCTGCAAAAACGCTGCAAGAATACGCTGACACCTTAACTGAAGCGGGTGGACGCTGTTTTGTGGCACAAACACCGGTAGGGGATATCTCCTCAACGGAAATCCGCGCTCGTATTGCAAAGGGAGAAGAACTTTGCGGTCTTGTGCCGGACATGGTAGCGGCGTATATCCGTGAAAAGGGGTTGTATGCTTCGGTGAAAGCACCTACGCTTAAAGATATGGAGCCCCGCTTTATCGAAATCATTCGCAAACGGGAATCTGATTATCGCTTTTTGCATTCCTTGGAGGTGGCGAAGTCCGCGGAATATCTGGCCAAGCGCTATGGTGCAGATGAGGATAAAGCCCGCGTTGCCGGATTATTGCATGATGTTATGAAGGATGTTTCTGGCAAGGAACAGTTGCAAATTCTGAAAGACTTTGGTATACTATTAGATACTGTCGAAAAAGATGCACCAAAGCTTTGGCACGCACGCGCAGGGGCCGCTTTCTTGCAGCATATTCTCAAAATCGAGGATACGGATATCTTGAATGCTGTGCGGTATCATACCACTGCGCGAGCGGGGATGTCGCTGCTTGAAAAGGTGTTATATATCGCAGATTTTATTTCCGCTGACCGCACGTACGGAGACGTAGATGTCATGCGAGAACTTGCAGACGAGTCTTTGGAGGCGGCGATGGGATATGCCCTGCGCTATACAGTGAACGATTTGGAGAAAAAAGGTGCCGCCGTACATCCGGATACGATAGCGGCGTTAAAAGAAATTGAACTTGGAGGCTACTGACCATGGCGAAGGATACACGTAAGAAAAAAGGCGAAGTTAGCCTTGCCGCTACTGCCGGTGTTACCAAGAAAAAGAAGAAGAAAAAGAAGAAGGCTTCGGTTGGCACGGTGATCATCCGTGTGCTGGTGGCGGTTTTAGTTACCCTTTCTTTGGCTTTTATTGCTGTGGTGGTATACGGTGTCGTATCCAGTTTTTCCTCCGGCGGTGAAAAGCATGAGGTACAGTTGTATTCGTATGACACTACTCCCCAGGCACAGGAGCAAAAGGTATCCTACTTCCTTGTAGGTCTTTCCGGCAAGGATGACAGCACCACTATGGATATGCTGACCCTTATCTGCCACGATAAAAAAGCAAAAAACGTGCGGCTTTTACAGGTGCCGACCGATACTTATATCGGCAAGAACGGCGATTTTACGGTTACCCGCGTTGGCAATGTGTGGAATAATCCCACCCCGCTGACTTGGTGTGAAACCTGCCGCGGTCGTGTGTATGAGCCGGAACAAAAAGACGGTAAACACACGGTTTGCAATACCAAGCTTACCGAGAAGACAGGCTCTGCTGTAGAAAGTCTTGTGTCGGTGTTTAACGATCAGTTTAGCATGCCGATTGACAACTATTTCATTTTGTCCCATGACACACTGGTGGAATTGGTAGATCTGGTCGGCGGTATTGATGTGGAGTTGGAAGCTTCTGTCAAGGTTGGCGCGGTCACCTATCCTGCGGGTAAGCAGGTTTTGGACGGTGCCGCTGCGCTGTACTATTCGACCGAATACAATTACAACAACACACCGGGTAAGGATCTGGATCGTCTTATTCGCCAGCGCAAGGTGTGGACGGCGCTTTTACAACGCTTGTCTGTGATGGACGAGAACGAACTGCTTAAAGACGTTATCAAACCTGTCATGGCGGGCGCTAACCCGTTGCGTACCAACACGGATGCCAAGTCTGTGGCGAAAATGATGGCGGGTATTCATTCCGGCTCTACCGAAAATATGACCTTTACCGAAGCTCTGACAAAACTGATCAAGAACTTCCGTAAAGTAGATCTCAAAAACGCAACCTTCTATTTGTTGCCCGGCAATGTATCTAAGATGGGCTCCACAACCTATTTCGGTATCAACAAAGCGGATGCTGTCAAGCTTTTACAGGATAAATTCAATCCTTACGGTCTTGAGATGAAAGAGGAGCACTTACAGATAAACGAGATTGCTGCGGGATCTGAAAAAACGGATATAAAGGAACAAACCATGCAGCAGTTGGCGGTGGAGCAAAGTGTTCCCACCACAACGGTTACTACCGCTACCACAACAGCCACTACTGTGGCGCAGTAGGGTAGAGCGATATATCGCTTCGCCCTAGGATTGGGAGGACTATTTTGGAAACAGAAAAATTAGGACGTATTCTGCGCTCGCTTGATAAGCATTTGGCAAAGGATATCGTTGCTATCAATGTGGTGGGGATTTCCGCTATTACCGATCATTTCGTATTCGCCACCGGTGGCAGTACCACGCAGGTCAAAGCGCTCAGCGAATACGTCGAAAAGGATCTGGGTGAGATTGGTGTACAGCCGGAGCGTATCGAAGGCTATAACAATAACGCGCGTTGGATCCTGATGGACTACGGTGAGGTGATCCTGCATATCTTTTTGCAGGAAGCTCGCGAATTTTATGATTTGGAGCGGTTGTGGAAAGACGGCACCGCTGTAAATATTGCAGATTTTATGGAAACCGAGGAGATATAAATGCGTTACAACCATGCCGAAATCGAAGCAAAATGGCAAAAATTTTGGGAAGAAAATGAAACGTTCCGTACCGACGTGTGGGATTTTTCTAAACCCAAATACTATGTTTTGGATATGTTCCCGTATCCGTCGGGTGTAGGTCTGCACGCAGGACACCCCGAAGGCTATACGGCAACTGACATTATGTCCCGCATGAAGCGTATGCAGGGATATAATGTTTTGCACCCGATGGGATATGACTCCTTTGGTCTGCCCGCGGAGCAGTATGCTGTTTCTACCGGTAATCATCCCAATGGCTTTACCGAGCAGAACATTAAAACCTTCTCCAAACAGCTGAAAGAACTGGGATTTGACTATGACTGGTCCAAAATGACCGCTACCTCTGATCCCGAGTTTTATAAATGGACCCAATGGATCTTTAAGAAATTGTGGGAAGCGGGTTATGCGAAGCGCATCGAGATGCCGGTTAACTGGTGTGAAGAACTGGGTACCGTGTTGTCTAACGATGAGGTTATCGACGGTAAATCCGAGCGCGGCGGCTATCCTGTCGTGAAGAAAAATATGATGCAGTGGGTAATCGATCAGCCTGCCTTTGCTGAAAAACTGCTCGAAGGCTTAGAGGAGATCGATTGGCCGGAATCCACCAAAGAGATCCAACGTAACTGGATCGGCAAATCCACCGGTGTAGAGGTAGACTTCCAACTGGTGGGCGGTGGTAACTTCTCCATTTACACCACCTGTATTGAGACCATCTACGGTATTACCTTTATGGTGTTAGCACCCGATGGTAAGATAACGGCGAGCCTGCTCGATCGTGTGGAGAATCGCGAAGAGGTACAAGCGTACATAGACGAGACGGTGAAAAAATCGGATATGGACCGTACCGACCTCAACAAGGGTAAATCCGGCTGTCCTTTGAAAGGTGTATATGCCATCAATCCCGTTAACGGCAAAGAAGTACCGGTGTTTATCGGTGACTTTGTACTCGCAAACTACGGCACGGGAGCCGTTATGGCAGTGCCCAGCCACGACCAACGTGACTTTGAATATGCTGTTGCTCACAACATTCCGATGTTGCAGGTGATTGATGGTCGCGATGTCAGCGAATGCGCCTTTGAAAAACAGGATTATTTGGGCAAAGGTTGCCGCCTTATCAATTCCGAAGAGTTCACCGGCATGACGGTGGAAGAGGCGAAAGAAGCAATCACCTGTAAATTGGAAAAACAAGGGATTGCCCGCCGTAAGAACAACTACCATTTCCGTGAGTGGATCTTCGCCCGTCAGCGGTATTGGGGCGAACCCGTACCGTGCGTATATACCGATAAGGGAGAGACTGTTTTCCTGCCTGATGAGGAACTGCCGGTTGTGTTGCCTGTGCTCGAAGATTATAAAGGTCGCGGTGGAAAAGCACCGTTGGAAAACGCTGTGGAATGGAAACAGTATGATAAGAACGGCCTCAAAGGTATGCGTGAGACTTCCACCATGCCCGGTTCTGCCGGTTCTTCTTGGTACTTTATGCGCTATATTGATCCGCGCAACAACGAGACCTTCTGCGACCCCAAATTGCTCGCGCATTGGATGCCTGTCGATTTGTATGTGGGTGGTCCGGAACACGCGGTGGGACATTTGATGTATGCGCGTATCTGGAACCGTTTCTTATACGATCAAGGCTTGTCTCCTGTTAAAGAGCCCTTCAAAAAATTAGTGCATCAAGGCATGATTTTAGGCGAAAACGGCATCAAAATGGGTAAACGTTTCCCTGAGTTTGTGGTCAACCCCAGCGACATCGTGCGAGATTACGGTGCGGATACGCTGCGCCTGTATGAGATGTTTATGGGCCCGCTGGAAGTGTCCAAACCGTGGTCTACTGCCGCTGTGGCAGGTGCCAGAAAGTTTATCAATCGCGTATTTACTTTCTTTACCGAACCTGCTAACATCACCGAGACGGATGACGGCACCCTAACCAAAATTTACAATCAAACGGTGAAAAAAGTTACGAGTGACTTTGAGGTGTTGGGCTTTAATACCGCTATTGCACAGATGATGATCTTTGTCAATGAGGTGTATAAAGTTGGCACTTGCCCCAGAGCCTACGCGGAAGGCTTTATCAAAATGATTTCTTGTATAGCTCCTCATGTGGGCGAGGAAATTTGGCAGTGTTTGGGACATACCGACACGATCGCTTTCGAATCTTGGCCGACCTATGATGAAGCAGCGTGCGTGGAAGACACGGTGGAGATCGCGGTGCAGGTGTGCGGCAAGATTCGTGCGAAGATTATCGTTTCTCCCGAAGCAACGCAGGAAGAGGTTATTGCCGCGGCAAAAGCGGAAGAACGCGTTGCCGCAGATCTGGCCGGCAAGACGATTATCAAAGAAATTTATGTCAAAGGAAAATTAGTTAACATAGTTGCAAAATAAGTACTTGACAGATGTGAGTTTCGTATAGTATAATTTATTTTATGAAAATTACCCCTGCTGTCAGGCGGAGGGAGGGAATTAGAATGTCAGAAGTTCGAGTAAGAGAAAATGAAACTTTGGATAGCGCTCTGCGTAGATGGAAGAAATCCTGTGCGCGTTCCGGCGTTTTGGCTGAAGTGCGCAAAAGAGAGCATTACGAGAAACCTTCCGTGAAGCGTAAGAAGAAATCGGAAGCTGCGCGCAAGAGAAAATTCAAATAAGTTCTCAACAAAAGACGGGCTTTCATGCCCGTCTTTTCTCATAGGAGGAATACGATGTCTTTGTTTCGTCCTTTTTTATTAAAACGAGATATTACCGCAATTTCGTTGGATACACTCAAAGAGATGGGCGTTAGAGCGGTGCTGCTCGACGTGGATAACACCTTGACCGCACACAACAGCCAAGGGTTGTCACCCGAAATTTCCGCATGGCTTGCCGCTGTGCAGGATGCAGGTATTACACCCGTGATCGTTTCCAACGGTAAAGAGCCGCGCGTGCGCCCATTTGCCGAAAAATTAGGTTTTCCGTATACAGCGTCAGCTGCAAAGCCGTTGCCTAAGGGTTTTTTGCGTGCTAAACGGCAACTAGGTCTTAAAAAGAGTGAGTGTGTCGTGATCGGCGACCAAATTTTCACCGATGTGCTCGGCGGTAAACTTGCCGGTATGCATGTGATTCAAACCTTGCCGCTGGATTTGGCTTCGGATACGGGTTTTATCCGTTTTAAACGCAAACTGGAAAAAGTGATCATGAAAAATTGGGTGGTGGATGTATGACGGCGAAATTCGGACCTGCAGGAAACTGCGACGCGTTTTATGAGGCAGGGTATAAAGCCACGGCACAAATGCCTGCTTTTTTGGCGAAAAAAGGTCTTAATGCCTACGAATATCAATGCGGCAGAGGTGTGCGACTGGGTGACAGTACGGCGACTTCCTTGCGCGCAGAGGCGGAAAAGCACGGTATACAGTTGTCTTTGCATGCGCCTTACTATATTTCGCTTGCTTCTGCTGAGGAGGAAAAACGCGACAACAGCGTGCGGTATATTTTGGAAAGTGCTGCCGCCGTTCAAAAACTCGGTGGAGATCGCATTGTGGTACATCCCGGCGGACTTGGCGGTCGCAGCAGGGAAGAGGCGACCGCACTTGCTGTGGAAACGCTGAAAAAAGCCCAAAAAGCTTTGGATGAAAACGGTTTATCCGACGTGCATATCTGCCCTGAGGTGATGGGTAAGATCAATCAGCTTGGTACACTGGAAGAAGTGCTCACCATGTGCGGCGTGGATGAACGGTTTTTACCTTGTGTGGATTTTGGACACTTGAACAGCCGTACTCACGGCATGCTGTGCGATACCGCCGCTTTTGCTGCTGTACTGGATGAGATCTCCAATGCAATCGGTGAAGAGCGGGGGCGCATATTCCACGTGCATTTTTCCAAGATCGAGTATACCGCGGGCGGTGAAAAACGGCATTTGACCTTTGCAGACGATGTGTTCGGCCCCGATCCTGCACCGCTGATGGAATTGTTTGCTGCGCGTGATTTAGCTCCCACCGTCATTTGCGAGTCGGATGGTACGCAGACGACAGATGCCGCTACTATGCAGGCACTTTACCTTGCGAAGAAAGGGTGATCCCATGCAAAACCGTCTGCGTAAAATACAAACCATTTTGAATACAGACACCGCGGCACTGTGCCTGTCCATGCCCGCCTGCCGCTATCTGACCGGCTTTGAGTATACCGACGGCGGTGTATTGCTTACCGCAGATGAAGCATTTTTGCTGACCGATTCCCGCTATATTGAAGCAGCAAACGAAGCCGTCACACACATGCAATGTGTTTCCTGCACCGGTCTTGTAAAAACGATTGGCAAATTATTGGAAGATCTTGGTATTCATAAACTGTATCTGGAACAAGCGCTCACCCTGTCGGAGTTAGAGGCGCTGCAAAAATTACCGATAACACTCATCACCGATGCCACCTTACAGAATGCCCTGACTGCTGCGCGCCTGCAAAAGGATAAAGAGGAGATCACCCTTTTGCGCAAAGCGCAGGCGATCACCGAAGTGGGTTTTACGCATATTTTGCCGTTTTTGAAAGCGGGTGTTACCGAACGAGAAGCGGCACTCGAACTGGAATTTTTCATGCGTAAAAACGGCGCGGACGGCGTTTCGTTTGAGTTTATCGTGGTGTCGGGTGCAAACAGTTCCCGTCCGCATGGTGTGCCGACCGATAAACCCATCCAAAAAGGTGATTTTGTCACCATGGATTTCGGTGCGCTGTATGGGGGCTATCACGCGGATATGACCCGCACGGTGGCGATAGGCGAAGTGAGCGATGAACAACGCTTCGTATATGAAACGGTGTTAAAGGCGCAAAAAGCTGCCCTATCTGTTGTGTGCGCAGGCGTTTCCGGAAAAGCAGCGGATGCAGCTGCAAGGGATGTGATTACCGCTGCGGGGTTTGGGGAATACTTTGGACACGGTACCGGTCATGGTGTAGGCATAGAGATTCACGAAGCTCCCCGACTGTCCCCATCAGCACCTGAAACACCTCTGAAGGCGGGAAGTGTCGTGACGGTAGAACCGGGTATCTACTTGCCCGGAAAATATGGTGTGCGTATAGAGGATATGGTGCTCATCACCGAAAACGGATGCGAAAATCTCACCAAATCCCCGAAAGAACTTATAATTCTCTGATTTTTGTATAATTTTTGCCAATAAAATGTGTGTTTCCACTTGAAAAAAAGTTGATAGTGCGGTAAAATAATACATGATCATAAATTTGGAGGTATAATTACTATGATATCTGCAGGCGATTTTAGAAACGGCGTAACCTTTGAAGAGGACGGCAACGTTCTTCAGGTTGTGGAATTCCAGCATGTGAAACCCGGCAAAGGTGCGGCTTTCGTCAGAACCAAGATTAAAAATGTTATCACCGGCTCTGTTGTTGAAAAGAGCTACAACCCCACTGCGAAATTCCCGAGCGCTTATGTTGAAAGAAAAGAAATGGAATATTCTTACAGCGATGGCGATCTGTATTACTTCATGGATGGCGAGACCTTTGAACTGTTGCCCATCGGCGGCGATGTTCTGGGCGATAACTTCAAATTCGTGAAAGAGAACATGGTTTGCCGCGTGATGTCCTATAAGGGCAAGGTGTTCGGTGTTGAGCCTCCGAACTTTGTGGAACTGCAGGTCACCCAGACCGATCCCGGTTTTGCTGGCAACACCGCGACCAATGCTACCAAACCCGCAACGCTGGAAACCGGCGCTGAGGTGAAGGTGCCGCTGTTCATCGAAGAAGGCGAAATGATCCGTATCGACACCCGTACCGGTGAATACATGGAACGCGCCTAATCAAATTTTATTCTCTATTGAAGGAGGAACTACACATGACTACTATCGAAAAAGTTGCGTATATCAAAGGTCTCGCGGAAGGCTTAGAGCTGGACGAGGGCACCAAGGAAGGCAAGTTGCTCAAAGCGATCATTGATGTTCTCGGCGATATCACCGAGGATCATGCCGATCTCGAAGATTATGTTGCTGAGATGGCAGAGCAGGTGGACGCTGTTGACGAGGATCTGTCTTCCCTCGAAGACGTTGTCTACGAAGAGCTGGATGACGACGATGATTGCGATTGCGATTGTGATTGCTGCGGCGATTGGGATGAGGATTTCTATGAGATCACCTGCCCCAACTGCAAGGAAGAGTTCGAAGTGGACGAGGAAACCTTGCTGGACGGCGGCATTGATTGCCCCAACTGCGGCGAGCCGCTGGAATTCGACCTCGAAGATGACGAAGAGGAAGAAGAGACCGAAGAATAATTTCGGCATTACACAGCGTCGTGGGATATTTTCCCGCGACGCTGTTTTTTTTGCGTGCTTTTTGGGTATCCTTTTGATGAGGTGAGAGGATGCAAGACAGAACGTATAGCCAAACAGTAGATGAACTCAAAAAGTTTTTGCGCACCGATTTGAGCTTTGATGTGGTCGCCCATCAACTGGAAATAGGCGGCAGAGAAGCTACCCTCTTTTTTGTGGATGGCTTTGCAAAGGATGAAATTTTACAAAAAGTACTGGAATATATCATGTCCGTGAAACCGAAGGACTTAAAGAATATCGGTAGCGCAGGGGAGTTTGAAGATCGGTATATCACCCATATTGAAGCGGCAACAGCGGAGGATATTCGTGCTATCGGTGTGCAGGTGCTTTCGGGATTTGAGGCGCTTGTAATAGATGGTGTAGACGGCGTTATTATGATCGAGGCGCGCACCTATCCTGTGAGAAGTGTGGAAGAGCCGGATACCGATCGTGTGATGCGCGGTCCGCATGACGGTTTTGTGGAAACGCTGGTGTTCAACACGGCACTGGTGCGTCGACGTATCCGCGATCCCCGCCTTACGATGGAAATGTCACAGATAGGCGATGTGTCTGCCACCGATGTGGTGGTATGCTACATGGAGAATAAAGTGGATAAAAAGCAGCTGCAAATTCTGCGTGAAAAACTCAAAAACATTCACGTGCCGTCGCTCACTATGGCGCAGGAAAGTTTAGCGGAATGCCTCGTGCGTAAACAGTGGTACAATCCGCTGCCGAAGGTGCGGTATACAGAACGCCCCGACTGTGTTGCCGCTTGTGTCAATGAAGGACAGATCGTCATTTTGGTGGACAATTCCGCCGCTGCTATGATTGTGCCGACATCCTTTATTGAATTCTTGCAGGATACCAACGATTTTTGTTTTCCGCCGCTCATTGGCACCTATCTGCGTACCGTGCGCTCGATCATTTTTTGGGCGACGCTGCTTTTGATGCCGCTGTGGTATCTAATGGTGAAAAACCCGGATATTGTACCGGCGGGGTTACAGTTTTTACTGATAAAAACACCAAACGAAGTGCCTATCCTAATGCAAATTATCATAACTGAACTGATCATTGACAGTATCAAGCTAGCCTCTCTCAATACCCCCAATTCCCTTAATAACGCGTTCAGTGTGGTAGGTGGTTTGATACTGGGTGAATTTGCGGTATCGGCAGGCATATTCGTGCCGGAGGTATTGTTGTATATGGCATTTACCGCTACCGCCAATTTCACGCAACCGAGTTTCGAAATGGGATATGCCTTCAAGCTGTTCCGCATGATGCTGGTTATACTCATTGCATTATTTAATTGGATTGGTTTTTTGTTGGGTGTAGCAACCATCATTTTCTTAATGCTTATCACCGAAACACCGACCGGCAAACGGTATCTGTATCCGCTCATTCCGTTTAACGGCAGGGCGCTGATGCGACAAATTTTTCGATTGCCCATTGATAAGGATAACTGCTGACATATATCCTTTCGGCAGCGCATATACTTCAAACGTATTAAACTGTCGGAGGAGATGTCAAGATGGAATATAAAACCGGAACTGCTGCCATCCACGTATATGAAAATGGCGGTGCAGAAGCAGAATGTCCCGTAGACGGCGATTTTTTATTGCCGGACTACTGTCCCGATATAGCAGCGGTGCTCAAATGCTCGCTCATTCCTGCGGTGCTGTCCCGCCGTCAAAGCGGGGATAAGCTGCTGATTGACGGACAATCGCTCATCCGTGTGTTATATCTGGATGAAGACCGCAAATGCGTGCGTGCGTTCGAATGTATACAGCCGTTTAATTGCAGCCTGCCGTGGGAGGATGCGAGCGGCTCATTGCCGTATGTGACCGTGCGGGTAAACTACCTGAATTGTCGCGCGGTCAGCCCGCGCCGTATTGATGTGCATGGTGCCCTGACCGCTATGCATCACGGCGGTACGCTGCAAAACGTGCAGGTGCTGTGGGATATCGTGGGAGAGGGCGTGCATACCCAAAAGGAAACGGTATGCTGTTCCGTTCCCGCAGGGAATGCAGAAAAGGTGTTTTCGGTCAGCGAGATAGTGGATCTCGGCGGCGGGAAACCGCCCGCGGAAACGGTTATTCGCACCGCGTATACGCCGATCATTACCTCTGTAAAGCAAATGACCGATAAAGCGATCGTAAAGGGAAAAGTGCTGCTCACCACCTTGTATGCCGTAGACACGGGGGAGGGGACCACCTGTCGGGCAACGCATGAATTTCCGTTCAGCCAGATATTGGATATGGAGGGCATGGACGAAAATCTGCAATGTACCACGCATGCCGATGTTATTACCGGCGAGGTGCATATTACTCCCGACCAAAATGGCGCCGGCACCCTGCTTGCCGTGAGCATTAAGCTGTGTGTGCGTTTGGATGCTGTGCGCAGCGAGCAGGAGCAGGTGATCACCGATGCGTACACCTCTAAATATCCCGTCACCACCACGCGCACGCATTTTATGGCGGAGCAACTGCAATTTGTCAAGCAGGATACCGCTATGCTCAAAGAGGTGTTGGAACTACCGTCTGACAGCATGAGTGAGATTGTGGATCTTTGGTGCGAGATTATGTCGGTTACTACCCGCAAGGAGAATGATTGCACCTATGCCGACGGTCATTTACAGATCTGCATGCCTGCGCGCGATCGGGACGGCAGTATTTCCTACTATGAGCATGTGAGCGATTTCACCTTGCAGTTTGATCATCCGTGCGATCGCATGGCGGTGGAGGTAGCGCTTTGCGATACGGAATATGCTATCGTCGGCGGCAAGATCGAGATCCGCTTAGAACTTGCCACCTGCAGTATCGGATATAAAAAAGCAGAGCATGTCGCATTGCAGCAGTTTGAAACTGCCAAGGAACCGTATCCTGAAGAGCGGGCGGCATTGCGGCTGTGCCGCGTGCATAAAGGGGCTTCCCTTTGGGAGATCGCAAAATCTTGCCATACCGACATGCAAGCGATTATGGAGGAAAATAACCTTGATGACGCGTGCGTGCCGGAAGACTGTATGTTGTTGGTACCCCTGTGCTGATACAAAAGAGCATCTGTTTTATACAGATGCTCTTGTATTTTATGGGAAGATTTGGTATACTATTAAGAGAATTTGACTAAGGGGAGGCGATTTCATGGCTTCGTATGAGCAGCTGCGTAAAAAATATCCTGTTTTTCGCTATCTTTCCTATACTATAAGCGAAACGGACACTGCGATAGAGCTTGACTATCATTTTGAAATAGAAGGACTGTCAACATTTAAACCGCATTGGTCATTTAAAAAGAGCGCGCAGCACCCGTTGCATATTGAAAATAACGCCATCCTTAAAAGTATGGTATTTGCCCTTGGTATGGTGGAACTGGTGAGTTACTGGAAGATCACCTGTTCTCCACGGGTGGAAATTTTGGCGGGTGCAGTGGATGAAAAGCAAGCCGCCTGGTTTAAAAACTTATATTTCCACGGTCTTGGTGAATTTTTCTATACAAACGGCATTCCGCTGGATCCTGACGGTTTTATGACCATTGTTTCCTGCGGCGAACAACCGCAAGGGGCATCTTATGTGCACACCGATCTTGGCGGATGCCTTATTCCTGTCGGTGGCGGTAAGGATTCTGTGGTGACGTTGGAACTGTTGCACGCGCAGAAGGATACGAATTTCTGTTATATTATCAACCCGCGCGGTGCATCCCTTAATACTGCTAAGGTAGCGGGGTATACCGACGATACCATTCTCGCCGTCAAACGCACCTTGGATCCTGCTATGCTGGAATTGAACAAACAAGGCTTCTTGAACGGACATACGCCGTTTTCTGCCATTGTGGCGTTTTCGGGACTTATCACCGCCTATATCCATCACTTAAAATACATCGTGCTGTCTAATGAATCGAGTGCAAACGAGAGCACCGTTGCCGGCAGTACAGTTAATCATCAGTATTCGAAAAGCTACGCTTTTGAAAAGGATTTTGGGGATTACGAAGCCGCTTATATCGGTTCCGGTATCTTGTATTTCAGTTTATTGCGCCCTTTAAGCGAATATCAGATTGCCATGCTGTTTGCAAAAGCAGAGAAGTATCATGCTGTTTTTCGTAGTTGTAACGCGGGCAGCAAGCAGGATATCTGGTGTTGCAACTGTCCGAAATGTTTGTTTGTATATCAAATTTTGTCTCCGTTCTTGCCGCAGGACTATTTGGCGGAGGTGTTTGGTAGCGATATGTTGGAAAACGAAGCGTTGTTGCCGATCTATAAACAACTCATCGGCGTTACCCCTGAAAAGCCGTTTGAATGTGTCGGCAGCAGAGACGAGGTCAATACCGCTGCCGTGTGCACGATTGCGCAGTTGGAAAAGGTCGGCAAGCCGTTACCTGCGTTGCTGCGCTATTATAAAGCAACCCCGCTTTTCGAACAGTATACCGCGGCGCCGCATGTGTATGAGACTTATTTTGAGGAGCAACATTTACTGCCCTCGGATTTTGAAAAACTGTTGCGGGATAAACTCGCGGAGGTAAACGCATGAAACAAACCATGTATCAGCTGATATACGGTAAACGCGTGCTGTTACTCGGCTTCGGCAGAGAAGGACGCTCAACCCTTTCTGTTTTACAGGAGGTTGGCGGTTATCACAGTATTACCATTGCCGACCAACAGCAGGTGATCATGCCGGAGGGTGTAGAAGCCTCGCTTTTGTGCGGTGATCACTATCAGGACAGCATCGATGACTATGACGTGGTGATCAAAAGCCCCGGTATTGTGCTGAAAAAGCCATTTGAAAGTTATAAAGCGGTCATTACCTCGCAAGCGGAACTTTTTCTTTGGGTGTACGGCAGACAGACCATCGGTGTGACCGGAACCAAGGGCAAAAGCACTACCGTCACCCTTTTATATCACACCTTGAAAACTGCTGGTGTTGACTGTGTTTTGCTTGGCAATATCGGCATCCCGCCGTTTGACCGTATTGAGGAGATGACTCCCGAGACCATGGTGGTGATGGAACTTTCCTGCCATCAACTCGAATACACTCGTTTTGCGCCGCATACGGCTGTGCTGCTTAATGTGTACGAGGAGCATCTCGACCATTACGGTACGGTGGAGAAGTACCGCGCATCTAAGGAGAATATCTACCGCTGGCAGCAGTCGGGAGATTACCTGCTTTGTAATGTGCAGTGTTTACCCGAGGACGGTACCTGCCCCGCTGAAATTATCAGCGTATCAGGGGACGACACCGATGCCGATGTGCGTATAGCCGGAAATACCATACACTTAAAAGACGGCGCATCGTATGATATTCCCGCTGATATCCGTCTTTTGGGACACCATAACGCGTTTGATATTGCCGTTGTATATGCCCTTTGCAATCGCGCGTTTATTAGTGATGAAACCTTTACGGCGGCACTCAAAACGTATGAGCCTTTGCCGCACCGTTTGCAGCCGGTAGGGGAGTATGGCGGTATCCGTTTTTACGATGACTCTATTTCCACTATTGGGGAAACCACTATCAACGCGCTTGAAACGCTCAAAGACACCGACACGGTGCTGATTGGCGGCATGGAGCGCGGTATTGATTATAGTGTTTTAACACGGTATTTGTCCACCTGTAAGGTGCCGCATATTATTTTGATGGAGGCCACCGGTAAACGCATTTATGCGGAAACGATGGCGCTTTCTCCCAACGCACCCGAGCGGTTTCTTGTTGTGGAACATCTGGAAGATGCGGTCAAACTTGCAAAAGAGATTACTGCTAAGGGTAAAGTTTGTTTGTTATCACCCGCTGCCGCCAGTTACGGTATCTTCAAAAACTTTGAAGAGCGGGGAGAGCGGTTCCAGCAACTTGTAAAACAATAAAAAAGACGGTTGGATAAAAATCCAACCGTCTTTTTTTATTATTGATCTAACATATCCTTCATGGAATACATGCCGGGAGCTTTGCCGATCAAAAACGCGGCGGCGTTGATAGCGCCGGTCGCAAAGATCTCTTTGGACATTGCCAAATGGGAGAGGGTGATGACCTCATCCCGTCCACCGAAAATGACGTCGTGTTCACCAACGATGGTGCCGGCGCGCACAGCAGAGATGCCGATCTCCTTTTTATCGCGTTTTTTGCGCACGCTATGGCGTTCGTACACATATTCCGGTTCAAAGGACAAACCCTCTTTTGCGGAATTTGCGAGTAAAAGTGCGGTGCCGGAGGGGGCGTCCACCTTTTGATTGTGGTGTTTTTCGACAATTTCAATGTCAAAGTCGTCACCTAAGATGGCCGCGGCTTTCTTCACCAGTTCTGACAGCAGGTTAATACCCAGTGACATGTTTGCACTGAAAAACACCGGCACTTTTTTGGAAAGCGCTTCCACAACTGCCATCTGTTCATTGGATAAACCGGTGGTCGCAACTACGACGGGAAGTTTTTTACTTTCCGCTAAGGCAATTACCTGCGGCAGTGCCGCGGGATTAGAAAAGTCGATAATGACATCGGCTTCTTCGGTGAAATTTGCAGCATCATTATGTATCGGAAACGCGCCGGATAAATCCTCTGCGATATCCAAGCCCGCTACCGTTTCCATATTTTCCTTTTCGGCTATGCAGCGGGCGAGAACCTTGCCCATTTTACCGCATGCGCCGCTCAAAATAATTTTCATGTATATCACCCTTAGTGTAAAAGTCCCAACCTTGTCAGTTCTGCACGCAGTGCCTCGCGCTTTCCATCATCCATGGGGACGAGCGGCAGACGCGCAGGGCCAACGGAAAGGCTCATCATGTTCATCGCTTCTTTGACAGGGATGGGATTGACATCGCTGAACAAAGCGTTGATGAGCGGGATATATTTGAGTTGTAACGCGGTTGCTGTTTTGACGTCCCCTGCGAGATAGGCGGCACACATATTGTGCGTGTCTTTCGGTGCAACGTTGGATAATACCGAAATGACACCGATGCCACCCAGCGACATGAGCGGCACGATCTGGTCGTCGTTACCGGAATACAGCATAAGGTCATCACCGCAAAGGCTGCGGATTTTCGCAATCGCGGAAATATCACCGCTTGCCTCTTTCGTCGCGACAATGTTGGGGTGCTTTGCCAGTTCCTTGTAAGTTTCAGGCTGGATGTTCACGCCGGTGCGGGACGGCACATTATAGAGAATAATGGGCGCATCCACACGGTCGGCGACGTAGGTATAATGTGCAACAAGCCCCTTTTGTGAGGTTTTGTTGTAGTAGGGGGTGACCATCAAAAGTGCATCTGCACCGACGCTCATCACATCATTGCATAATCCTACCGAATATACGGTATCGTTACTACCTGCACCCGCGATGATCGGTACCCGCTTGTTTGCCGCTTTGACGGCGGTTTCGATCACCTTGACGTGATCGGCATAGTTGAGGGTGGATTTCTCGCCGGTGGTGCCGCAGATCACAAGTGCGTCGATGCCGCTTTTGATCTGCTCATCCACAAGGGTTGTAAGACGTTCGAAATTAACCGAATAGTCGGCATTCATCGGGGTCACCAATGCGGTTGCTGCGCCTTTGAACACGATTTTCTTACTCATAAAACCACCCTTTCAAATGATTGTTTATTGTATGCTGTTTTATCAGTCCATATACCCTTCAGCGCACAGTAATTCCGCCAGCAGCATTGCACCGCCCGCAGCACCGCGCAGGGTGTTGTGGGACAGACCGACAAATTTGTAGTCGTACTGGGTATCCTCACGCAGTCTGCCGAGCGAGATCGCCATGCCGCCCTCGAGGTCACGATGCAGTTTTGTCTGCGGCATGTTATCTTCTTCAAAATAATGGAGGAACTGCTTGGGCGCGTGGGGGAGTTCGAGTTCCTGCGGTTTACCGGAGAAGTTTTTCCAGGCTTCGAGAATTTCTTCCTTGGTGGGTTTCTTCTCAAAGGAGCAGTACACAGCAGCAAAGTGACCGTTTGACACAGGCACACGCAAGCACTGCGCGGTGAAAGCGGGAGCGGTGGCAGGCACGATCTCACCGTTTTCGACCTTACCCCAGATTTTGAGCGGCTCTTTCTCGGATTTTTCTTCCTCGCCGCCGATGTAGGGGATGAGGTTGTCTACCATCTCGGGCCAGCTTTCAAAGGTTTTACCTGCACCGGAGATCGCTTGGTAGGTACAAACGAGCGCTTTTGTCACGCCAAATTTGTTGAGCGGGAACAGGGCAGGCACATAGCTCTGCAAAGAGCAGTTAGATTTCACAGCCACAAAGCCTTTTTTGGTACCCAGACGCTTGCGTTGAGAAGCAATGACCTCCATGTGATCAGCATTGATCTCGGGAATGATCATGGGAACGTCGGGGGTGAAACGGTGCGCGCTGTTGTTGGAGATAACCGGGCACTCTGCCTTTGCATACGCATCTTCAAGGGCGCGGATCTCGTCTTTTTTCATATCGACGGCGCAGAACACGAAATCAACGAGCGACGCCACGGCATCCACGTCCTGTGCATTCATGACTACCATATCCGCATACTTTTCGGGCAGGGGGGTGTCCATAGACCAACGGATACCCACAGCCTCTTTATAGGTTTTACCGGCAGAACGCGGAGAAGCGGCCAAGGCCGTCACCGTGAACCACGGATGATCCTCAAGCAGGGTGAGAAAACGCTGACCGACCATACCGGTACAGCCGATGACACCGACATTATACTGACGCATTAACAAAACTTCCTTTCACTCGGAAAACAAAAATTCTCTCGTGCTTTCCGTTGACAAATTTGCGGTTATATAGTACCATAATTTAATGTGTGTGTCAAACGCTTTGCGGCAAAAAAGCCGCAGATTACTACATATTTTTTTGGAAAGACAGGAAAAGGTTATGCTGAAAAGCGAATTTTATTATGATCTTCCGGAGGAACTCATTGCGCAGGAGCCTATTTTTCCGCGTGATGCGTCCCGCCTTTTGTGCCTTGACAGACAAACGGGTGCTGTAAAGGATAACACCTTTCGTGATGTGCTCGATTGTTTGAAACACGGTGATTGTCTGGTGCTCAATGACAGCCGCGTCATGCCCGCCCGCCTGTACGGACACCGTAAAGGAACGGGTGCTGCCGTGGAACTTCTGTTGCTTAAACAGAAGGAAAAGGACATTTGGGAAGTGCTGGCAGGGCCCGGTAAAAAGGCGAAACCGGGTAATTTTTTGGTGTTTGGTGACGGTCTTTTGGAGGCGGAGGTCCTAGAGGTCGTAGAGGACGGCAACCGTTTGGTAAAATTCCATTATGACGGCGAGTTCTTTGCTATTCTCGATCAGATCGGACAGATGCCGCTGCCGCATTACATCAAAAAACAGTTAGAAGATAAAGAGCGGTATCAGACGGTATACGCAAAAGAGATCGGCTCTGCTGCTGCGCCCACCGCAGGTTTGCATTTCACTCCGGAACTGATGGAAGAGGTGAAAGCAAAGGGCGTGGATATTGCGTATGTCACCCTGCATGTGGGATTGGGTACCTTCCGCCCCGTGAAAGCGGAGGAGATCACCGATCACAAGATGCATTCGGAGCACTATGCACTCTCTGTTGAGAATGCCGAAATTATCAACCGCACCAAAGCACGCGGCGGTCGCGTGATCGCGGTAGGTACCACCAGTTGTCGCACATTGGAAAGCATCGGCATGAAAGACGGTAAAATCGAATCGGGGGACGGCTGGACCGATATCTTTATTTACCCCGGTTATACGTTCAGCGTGCTCGACGGCTTGCTCACCAATTTCCATCTGCCTGAAAGCACTTTGATTATGCTGGTCAGCGCATTTGCAGGATACGATAACACAATGGCGGCATACCGTCACGCGGTGGAAGAAAAATACCGCTTTTTCAGCTTCGGTGACGCGATGCTGATAGTATAAGTGAAAATGTAGGGGATGATGCCTACATCGTCCCTTTTAAGGAGAAACATAATGCTGAAAGTTTTAAAAAAAGAAGGCGCTGCCAGACGCAGTGAATTTGTGACACCGCATGGCACGGTGCAACTGCCCGGCTTTATGAATGTGGCGACCTGCGGTGCGATCAAAGGTGCCGTTTCGGCGTATGATTTGAAAGATCTTAAATGCCAGGTGCAGCTTTGCAATACCTACCACCTGCATCTGCGTCCGGGTGATGAAACAGTTAAGGAACTCGGTGGCTTGCATAAATTTACCGGTTGGGACGGCCCCATTCTTACCGATAGCGGTGGATTTCAGGTGTTCTCGCTCTCCAAACTCCGCAAGATCAAGGAGGAGGGCGTGTATTTTGCCTCTCATATTGACGGTAGAAAGCTGTTTATCGGTCCTGAGGAGAGCATGCGCATCCAATCCAATCTCGCCTCCACCATCGCGATGGCATTTGACGAGTGCGTGGAAAATCCTGCGGAATATGCCTATTCCAAGGCTTCTTGCGAGCGCACGACCCGTTGGTTGCACCGTTGTAAAGCAGAGATGGATCGCCTGAACGCTTTGCCGGATACGCTCAATAAACAGCAGATGTTGTTCGGTATCAACCAGGGCTGTACCTTTGACGATCTGCGTATTGCACACATGAAAGAGATTGCAAAACTCGACCTCGACGGCTATGCTATCGGCGGATTAGCGGTGGGCGAGCCCGCCGCGGATATGTACCGCGTGATTGAGAGTGTGGAGCCGTATATGCCCGCTGATAAACCCCGCTATCTGATGGGTGTGGGCACCCCCGAGAATATTCTCGAAGCGGTGCATCGCGGTGTGGATCTGTTCGATTGCGTGATGCCGGCACGTAATGCTCGCCATGCCCATGTGTTTACTTGGGAAGGGCACCGCAATATGCTCAACCACAAATACGAAAAAGATCTTTTACCGCTGGATGAAAACTGCGACTGCCCGACCTGCCGCAGACATTCCCGCGCGTATATCCATCATCTGTTTAAGGCGAATGAAATGCTTGCGATGCGCTTGTGCGTGATGCATAACCTGTATTTCTACAATACTTTAATGGAAAAAATCAGAGAAAATCTGGATGCGGGAACGTTTGAAAGCTTCTATCGGGCAAATGTGGGACATCTTGATCGCCGTATTTGATGAATTTACTGTAAATTTTTGTAATTTGCTTGCAATTATACAAAAAAACTTGTATGATAATAAAAGAAATTTTTATAAGGAAGGTAAAAACATATGCAGACTTTTTTGTTAGCGACTACCGCTGCTGCGACAACTGACGGAGCTACCGGTAATCAGTGGGTTGCCATGCTGGTGCAGATTGCGCCCTTTGCGCTCATTATTTTGCTGATGTATTTTCTGATGATTCGTCCTCAGAAGAAAAAACAGCAGGAAGAGCAGAAAATGCGTAACGCTATCCGCGTAGGCGATGAACTGACCACCATCGGTGGTATTTGCGGTCGCGTTGTCAATGTGAAGGACGATACCCTTACCATTGAAACCGGTGCCGATCGCAGCAAAATGCAGATCAAAAAATGGGCTGTGCAGACGGTGGAAACCAAGCATGACGAGCCCGATATGATCGATGATGACGACGATGATGATGACTAATCAGCATAATCCGTCTGCTCTTTGCATATAGTGTGACAAACACATGTGCGGAGGGATAGTATGAAAGCACACAATGAAGGGTCCAAAAAACAGCGTATTCGCATAAAACCGCTTTTGATGGGTGCGTTGATTGCCGTATTGATCGGAGCTGTATGCCTGACATTATCGGCGCTTTTGATGACCTTTTTGGATGTGTCGCAGGGGATGGTGACCGCTTTGTCGGTGCTCTCGGCGGCAATCGGTGCTTTTGTCGGCGGAATATGCGCTGCACGGCTTTCCGGCTTTTGCGGTTGGCTGATGGGGGCCGCTTGCGGACTTTTCCTGTTTGTGCTGATCCTTGTGACCGGTTTGTTGTTGCATCACAGTGTGAATGTCGGTTTTTTGTTTATCAAACTGGCGGTACTGCTGCTTGGCGGTATGACCGGAGGCATGATCGGCGTGAACAAAAAATAAAACTGTCATCGGGATGTTGCATGATCGGTGCAACATCCCATTTATCTTTTTTGGACATACTTGCTTTTTTTATCGCATATAGTTGTGATAAAGGAGTGATAGTATGTTTCGGACAACCCCCATTGATTTGCGGCGCACCCGCCGCTTTATGCGTTCCCACAGCCGTCTTGTATTATTGTTGACCCTTTTGCTCAGTGGCGTAATAATCGGCTGTCTGCTGTTTACCGCATACGGCAAAAACGAAAGCGTGTTTTTGGGCACTGTTTTGACGGTGATACCGCCGGAAAAGGGTATCAAAGCGGCGCTGTCATCATTGTACGGCGCATGCTTCCAATCCGTATTGTTGTTGCTCGTTTTGTTTTTTTGCGGATTATCCGCCTGCGGTTTGCCGGTGATTTTAATGGTGCCGCTGTTTTTTGGATTAGGACTCGGTATGAGCGAAGCATATTATTACAGCATTGGCTGGAAGGGTGTACTGCTCACCGTTGTTTTACTGTTGCCGCCAATGCTTTTTAAAGCGGCGGCGCTGCTGATGGCATCGGCAGAATCCATGCGCATGACCCTTTTGTTCGGCGGACAGCTGCTGACGCGCGCCGCCCCGGATGAAGGGTTGCAAAAAGAGTTTCATTTGTATCTCTTACGATTTTTGATATTCGCTTTGATTGCGTTGATCGGCGGTATCGTGGAGGTACTGCTCAAGATGTTCTTGGGCGCTGTAAGATTACCCTAAAGGAGATGTATTTGTGAGATTGTTTGACCAGATGCAAGGTCTTTACACACGCGAGGGCGCGGGAGTTTATAAAAACGGACCGCAGAAAAGTGCTTTTCGCCGTTTTTGGGAGATTTTCGGCACGAAATGGACAAGTCTTTTGCGCGCAAATTTGTTGTGTGTATTGTTGTCGTTGCCGCTCGTTACCAACGGCTTGGGAGAAGCGGGACTGACCTATATCACCCGCAATGCCGCTCGCGGAAAATTTGCATATCCTGTGCATGACTTCTTCAAAACCGTGCGCAGAACGTGGAAACGTGCGTTGCCGGTGGGTCTTATCAATCTTTTCGCGTGGCTTATATTCGGCTATAACACCTATTTCTATCTGAGTTCGCTTTTCTTCCGTGCGGACGGCAGTGTAGCGCCTTCGACGCATTGGTTGATGCTGGCACTCAATCTCATCGGTATGCTGTTGCTTACGTTTATGAACTACTATATACCGATGATGCTGGTCACCTTTGATCTGACCGTAAAGCAGATGTATAAAAACGCGTTTATGTTCGCGTTGCATAATTTCAAAAGCAACCTTGGTATTTTCTGCATTGTATCCGCTGTGGTAGCGACGGTTTTGCTGCCGTTTTTGTTCGTAGATTATCGTATTTGGGCAGCGGTGCTGCTGCTTATTTATGTTCTCATATATCCCGCTTTCCGTTCGCTGTTAATTCAGTTTTCCATTTTTCCATATATCAAGAAGACAATGATCGACCCCTACTACGAAAAGCATCCGGAGGCGGATAAAAAGGAAATGCGGGCACTCAATCTGGATGTAGAAGACGAGGATGACGCCGTGTTTGAGGACGGCAAGGGAGAGTGATTTTTTGAATACGGAAATACTGCTTTTAACCTGTGCATCCTGCGGCTTGCTGCTTATTGCGATTGTTTTACTGATCGTGTTGTTACGCCGTGTGAGCGCGCGCGATCAAAGCCGCGCAAGCAGTGCCGAAAAAATGGAGCAGATGCGTACTGATATGCTGCGTGAATTGCGTGAAAATCGCGAAGAAAGCAGCCGTGGCGTACAAACCGCGGTTAAGGCGATGGGGGACATGCTGCTTACTGCGCAATCGGAAGCCAATAAAGCTAACCTCGCCGCCATGGAGACCACCCGTAAATCGGTGCAGGACGGTATGCATGAAATTCGCAATGAAAACAACCGTCAGTTAGAGCAGATGCGTCAGACGGTGGACGAAAAACTGCAAAAAACGCTTAATGAGCGCATTTCCGAGTCTTTCAAGCTGGTTAATGAACGCTTGGAGCAGGTGCATAAGGGCCTTGGTGAAATGCAGACATTAGCGTCCGGTGTCGGTGACCTCAAAAAGGTGCTTTCCAACGTGAAAACGCGCGGTATTTTAGGCGAAATTCAACTGGGCGCTATCTTGGAAGAAATTTTATCTCCCGAACAGTATGAAGCGAATATTGCGACTGTGCCCGGTAGTAAAAATGTAGTGGAATTTGCCGTGAAAATGCCGGGCTCAGGCGATGAAACGGTGTATTTGCCCATCGACGCGAAATTTCCCGCAGATGCGTATACACAGCTGATGGATGCGTATGACGTGGGGGATAAAGAGCTTATTGATATCACCGGCAAGACCTTGGAGACGCGTATTCGTCAGTTCGCCAAGGACATTCGTGATAAATATATCGCACCGCCCTATACCACCGAATTCGGTATCATGTTTTTACCGTTTGAGGGGTTGTACGCAGAGGTGGTGCGCCGTGGCATGGTAGAGGTTTTGCAGCGCGATTATCATGTCAATATTGCCGGTCCTACCACCATGGCGGCAATTCTCAATAGTTTGCAAATGGGCTTCCGTACCCTTGCCATCCAGAAACGTTCGGGCGAGGTGTGGAAGGTGTTGGGTGCCGTGAAAACAGAGTTTGACAAATTCGGTGACGTTATCACCGCAGCGCAGTCTCGTTTGGAGCAAGCCAATGCCGAATTGGACAAGCTTGTAGGTGTGCGTACCCGCCAGATCCAGCGCAAACTGTCACAGGTTTCGTCTTTGTCAGAAGCCGATGCACAACAGGTTTTGGACAGCAGCGTTGCGGAACTGCCGGAGGCATAATCGCATCCCTTCACTCCATATATATGGGAGTGAAAGGAGCGAATGTATATGCCAAGCCTGTTTTTAAGTCCGTCTACGCAGGACGGTAATCCGTACGTTATCGGCGGCAGCGAAGAATACTATATGAATTTGGTGGCGGATGCCATGGAGCTGTATCTGCGCGCAAACGGCATTGCGTTTACTCGTAATGACCCTACCGGTACGGTTTCCAATTCCATCAACCAATCCAATGCGGGTACATACGATCTGCATTTAGCATTGCACTCCAATGCGGCAGGCCCCGGTAATGAAGGCACGGTGCGCGGTACGGATGTGTACTATGCGCTGGGGAGTGACAACGGTCAGCGCGCAGCATTTATCATTGCCGATAATTTTAAAGAAATCTATCCCATTCCCGACAGGGTACGCGCATTGGCGACCACACGGCTCGCGGAAGTTACCCGCACAAGAGCACCGGCGGTGCTTGTTGAGATTGCCTATCACGATAACATAGACGACGCCAACTGGATCGCCGGTAATATTCAGGAGATTGCTCGCAATCTGTCTGAATCGGTGACGACCTATTTCGGATTACCGTTTGTAGAGCCGATACCGTTTCGTGCCGGTATAGTACGCACCGTGGGAGGTAATCTTCGTATTCGTGCATATCCGTCTACCGACGGCACCATCATCGGTTCGGCACCAAACGGTGCATCCTTGCAGGTGCGGGGGAGATATGAGGATTGGTATGTGATAAACTATAACGGTCTTCTCGGCTACGCCAACAGCCGTTACATAGAGACTGTATGATTTTGAGAGGTTTGAAACTATGGATATCAAACAGATAGAGCGTATCAACGAATTGGCGCGAAAAGCCAAGGCGGGCACGCTCACAGAGGAAGAAATGGCAGAACGTAAAGTGTTGCGCGAAGCGTATATTGCGGCTTTTCGCGGTGATTTGGAACGGACGCTGCAAAATGCGTATACCTTAGATGAAAACGGCAATAAAGTGCCGATCAAGAAAAAGGAAGGATGATCTCAAATGGAAAAATTGCTCAGATTGCTCGAGGATGACGCGCGTCTCACTAATGCGGAACTTGCGGTCATGCTGAATATGGATGAAGCAGAGGTTGCCAAAAAGGTAGCTGCGCTCGAAAAAGACGGTGTTATCCGCGGTTATAAGGCGCTCATAGATTGGGATCGTACCGACCGTGAATATGTTACTGCACTCATTGAACTGCGCATCACCCCGAAAAAGGATAGTGGCTTTGACGGTATTGCCGAAAAGATCATGAAATTCGAAGAGGTGGAGACGGTTTGCCTCATGTCCGGTGGCTTTGACCTGCTGGTGATGGTCAACGGTCGTACCTTTAAGGACGTTGCTATGTTTGTAGCAAAACGTTTGTCCAGCCTGGATTCTGTCGTATCCACCGCAACCCATTTTGTGCTTCGTCGCTACAAAGAGAAACATGTGCTGTTCCTCAATGAGGAAAAGGACGAGAGGAGCGCACTGTAAGAGATGGATTATCAAAAAGTGTTAAACCCTGCCGTAAGCGGCTTAAAGCCATCCGGTATCCGTCGCTTTTTTGATATTGCGGCGGAATATGACGATGTGATATCTCTCACCATCGGCGAACCGGATTTTGCTACGCCGTGGCATATCCGGCAGGCGGGCGTTACCAATTTAGAAGAAGGCAAAACGTGGTACAGCGCTAATGCCGGTATGATCCGTCTGCGTGAAGCCATCAGCGCTTACTGTAAACGGCATTTTGATCTTACCTACGACCCGCGTAGCGAAGTGGTGGTCACAGTAGGTGGCAGTGAGGCTATCGACATGGCGCTGCGGGTACTGCTCAAAGCGGGGGATGAGGTGCTGGTGCCGGAACCCTGCTTTGTGTGCTACGCGCCGCTTGCCTCTTTGACCGGTGCGACACCTGTGCCGGTTGTAACGAGGGAAGAAGATAATTTCCGCTTGACAGCACAAGCGCTGCGTGCGGCGATTACCCCGCGCACTAAAGCGCTTATTTTCCCATTTCCCAGTAATCCTACCGGCGGTATTATGCGCCGTGAGCACTTGGAGGAGATCGCACAAGTGCTGCGCGACACCGATATCGTGGTGCTGTCGGACGAAATCTACGGCGAACTGACCTATGGTGATGCACCGCACGTGAGTATTGCGTCTATTGATGGCATGTGGGAACGCACCATTCGCATCAGCGGTTTTTCGAAAGCGTTTGCCATGACCGGCTGGCGTATCGGTTATGCCTGCGGTCCTAAACCGCTAATCGAGCAGTTGCTGAAACTGCATCAGTATGCTATCATGTGCGCGCCCACCACGGCACAGCACGCCGCTATCGAAGCTATGGAAAACGGCGATGATGATGTTGTCAGCATGCGTGGACAATATGACCTGCGTCGCCGCTATATCGTCAAGCGTCTGCGGGATATGGGGCTTTCCTGCTTTGAGCCGGAGGGTGCTTTCTATGTATTCCCCTCCATTCAGAAATCGGGTATGACCTCGGAGGAGTTTTGTAGCCGCTTACTGGAAGAAAAACATGTAGCAGTGGTGCCCGGTAATGCATTTGGGGACTGCGGTGAGGGATTTGTGCGTATTTCGTATTGTTATTCCCTCAAACATATCACGGCTGCGATGGACGCGATCGAAGAATTTATAAAGGAGAATATCGCGCAATGAGTATCACGGTAGCAGCACCCGCGAAGATCAATTTGACATTGGATGTGACCGGCAGATTGCCTAACGGTTATCATACGGTGGAAATGGTGATGCAAACCATTGATTTTACCGATGCTGTGGAGATCGAGCGGGCTCCCGCCTTGACGCTGACGGTGGGCGATGCGCCGTTGCCTGCGGATGAAAGCAATACCGCGTGGAAAGCTGCAAGCCTTTACAGTCAAAAAATCGGTGTACCGCCGCATTTTGCGATCACTCTGCACAAAAATATCCCCATGCAAGCGGGTCTTGCGGGGGGTAGTGCGGACGCCGCAGGTGTTTTGGTGGGTCTGAATGCACTGTTTGACAATCGGTTGTCCCAAAAAGAACTTTGTGAGATTGGCGCAAAGGTAGGTGCGGATGTGCCGTTTTGTATTTTAGGCGGCACCATGTGCGCTACCGGTATCGGCACCGATTTGGAGAATTTACCGCCGATGCCTGACTGTTATATCGTGGTAGCGAAACCGTTTTGCGGTGTATCTACCGGTGCCGCGTATGCTGCAATTGACAGCATGCCGTATCCTGCTGAAAAATACACCGATGGGATGAAAGCAGCTTTGCTCACCGGGGATATTATGGCTGTGGGGAGCAGTATGCACAACCGCTTTGCCGAGGTGCTGCGTATTACAGAGGTGGAAACGCTGGTATCGAAATTGCGCGACGCAGGTGCTCTGGGTGCTTGTATGACAGGCAGCGGCTCTGCCGTGATTGGCTTATTCGCTGAAAAGAGCGCAGCTGAGACTTGTAAAGCGCAGTTGCAGCCGCTTTGTGAAAAGGTTGCGGTCTGCCGCCCGTGGCGCGGCGGCCCGAAAGTATTTGTATAATGGTAAAAATTCCCGCCCATACTGCTTGTGAAACCAAGCGGAAGGGCGGTATTTTTTATGAAACGCTGGATAAAAGCGCTCGCGGGCGGTGTAACGATCTGTCTTTTGTTATCGCTGTGCGGATTTGGCGGACAGTGTCAGGAGATCAGAGAAAAGGTGGTGCGTCTGCATATTCTGGCAAACTCTGACAGCGCAGAGGATCAGGCGCTGAAATTGAAGGTCAGGGATGCGGTGACAAAAGCGGCGGCAGGCTGGCTTGACGGTGTTGATACGGCGGGGGAGGCATTGGAAAAAGCACGAGAATGCTTACCTGCGCTGCAAACGGTTGCACAGCAAACGGTATATGATAACGGCTATACGTATCCGGTGAAAGCGTCGCTTTGTGAAATGTACTTTGAGACCCGTGTGTATGATGATGTCACCATGCCCGCAGGTATGTATGATGCAGTGCGGTTTGAGATCGGCGACGGAAAAGGAAAAAATTGGTGGTGTGTTATCTATCCGCCGCTTTGTATCGGTTCAGCTGTGAAGGAGCAAACCCTCTCGGATGTATTGGACGGCAAACAAATGTCAATTGTCACGGGAGAGGGCGGATACGCTGTTCGCTTTAAGATCGTGGAAGTGTTTGAATGGCTGTTTTCGCTTTTTTGAAAATCATTCGACAAAAAGTAAAATTTCTCTTGACAAACGCCCATAACTGGTGTATTATAAGTCTCGCGGTTTTGAGAACCGCGCTGATATGCACCATTAGCTCAGTTGGTAGAGCACCTGACTCTTAATCAGGGTGTCCCGGGTTCGAGCCCCTGATGGTGCACCAGGCCCGTTGGTCAAGTGGTCTAAGACTCCGGCCTCTCACGCCGGCAACACGAGTTCGAATCTCGTACGGGTCACCAAACAAACAAAACAGCCACCCAATAGGGTGGCTGTTTTGTTTTAACACAGACTTGCCTCTTTGCGTAGCATAAAAAGGGGGGTGATAGGGTTGAAACGGCGTAAAAAACCGTTAAAAAAACGAAAGCCCCGCTGTCGTATTGCGATGATAACAATAGTTATAGCGTTGTTACTTTCGTTGTTTTCGCTCGACCGCCATGTCATGCCGCTTGTGGAAACGTATGCCCGCAACCACGCAGAAAGGTATGCCACTCGCATGATCAATGAAGCGGTCACGGCTGTGTTGGCAGAAAGCGAGCCCACGTATGAAACCCTTGTCAAGGTGAGCAGAAACAATGAGGGGGCTGTTACCTCGGTGGAAGCAGATATCCACACGTTAAATCAAATCAAAGCGGCAATCTCTTTGGAGGTTGCAAAACGTGCGGAGCAGCAACAAAATATCAGCGCTTCTATCCCTCTCGGCACTTTCCTCGGCAGCCATTTGTTTACGGGCAGGGGACCGCTCGTACATATTCCGGTGGCGGCAAGTATTAGCGTGTTGAGCGATTTTGAAAGCAGCTTTTTTGCTGCCGGTATCAATCAGACCTCTCACAGGATTGTCGTAAACATCAAAACTACCGTATTTTTGGCGGTGCCCACTTCGCGTACTTCGGTAGAGATTACATCCACATTTGTAATTGCGGAAAGCATTCTGCTCGGGAAAGTGCCGGATGCGTATACGGTGGTAGAAAACATAGACGAGGAAACGGTGGGAGAAATTTTCGATTATGGCGCAGAAATTCAAAATTAACTGGAAATCCGTGCGAATATTTGCTATACTGTTATAAACAGTATTTTTCGGGAGGAAAACACATGGATTTTGAACAGGCAAAACTGCGTATAAGCGAACTGCGTGTGCAGATCGATTATCATAGCAAACGCTACTATGACGAGGATGCTCCCGAAATCGAAGACGATGCTTTTGACGCGCTTACAAGGGAATTGAAAGCGTTGGAAGAACAATATCCCGCGCTCATAACCCCCGATTCCTATACGCAAAGGGTGCACGGTGAGCTTTCCAATTTGTTTACACCGGTGACCCACGCGGTACCCTTGGGCAGTTTGCAGGATGTGTTTTCACTGGAAGAGGTGCGGGAATTTGACCGCCGCGTACGCGAAACTGTACCACATCCGATCTATGTAGTGGAACCCAAAATTGACGGTCTTTCTATTGCACTTGAATACGAAAACGGTAAATTTGTACGCGGGGCCACACGCGGTGACGGTCTGACCGGCGAAGACGTATCCGCTAACCTGCGCGGTATTGCGTCTATTCCGTGGGAGTTGCCCGAAAAGGTATCCCGTCTCATTGTGCGCGGAGAAGTATATATGCCGCGAGCCACCTTCGCTGCTTTGGTTGAAAAGCAACAGCAAAACGGCGAAAAGACCTTTAAAAACCCACGCAACGCAGCGGCAGGCTCGCTGCGGCAAAAGGATCCCGCTGTTACCAAGAGCAGAGGGCTTGATCTCTTTGTGTTCAATCTGCAAATGATCGAGGGGGAAACATTGCTGTCCCATGCTGCTTCCCTGCAACGCTTGAAGGAACTCGGTTTCCCCATGATTCCGTTCTATACGGTTACCGATGATATTGAGGTTGCGATCAAGGAGATCAAACGCATCGGCGAGGTGCGTCCTTCGCTGCCTTTTGACATTGACGGCGCGGTGATAAAGGTGAATGATTTTGCAGACCGCGAGGAATTGGGCGAGACCTCTAAATTTCCAAAATGGGCGGTGGCATTCAAATATCCGCCGGAGGAAAAAGAGACGACGCTTATTGATGTGATCGTTGCTGTGGGGCGTACAGGTGTGCTCACACCTACCGGTATTTTTGAACCGGTTACGCTGGCGGGAACCACCGTCAGTCGCGCCACCCTGCATAATGAGGATTTTATCAAAGAAAAAAATCTGGCTATCGGCGACCGCGTTATTTTGCGTAAAGCGGGCGATATCATCCCTGAGGTGGTGCGGGTGGTGCGGCATGAAGAGGGGATACCCCCTTATGAAATGCCGCACGTTTGCCCCTCTTGCGGTTCGCCCGTTTATAGAGAAGAGGACGAGGCGGCGCTTCGCTGTAATAATCCCGCTTGTCCTGCACAGATACTGCGAAATCTCATACATTTTTGTTCCCGCGATGCTATGGATATTGAGGGACTTGGTCCCGCGGTACTGGAACAACTGGTGGACGCGGGTTTGATCACCGCTGCGTACGATCTGTATACGCTTAATATGCAAGCGGTGGCAGCTTTGGAAGGACTGGGTGAAAAATCTGCTGAAAACTTCCGTGCGGCAATTGAAAAGTCCAAAGAAAACGACCTTTACCGTGTGATCTATGCGCTGGGTATTCGTCATGTCGGTGAGAAAGCAGCAAAACTTCTCAGTATGCAGTTCGGGTCCATGGATGCATTGATGGCGGCTGCCGAAGAAGACCTTTGTGCCATTGATGGCTTTGGCGAGGTCATGGCAAAAAGTGTCATTGCATATTTCCGCTTGCCCGGCTCTTTGTACTTCATCGAGCAACTGCGGCGCGCCGGTGTCAATATGCAGGCGGAGCAATCGGCTTTGGAGGATCAACGATTTGTGGGCATGACTTTTGTGCTGACCGGTACTTTGCCGACCCTCAAACGTGATGAAGCGGCGGCGCTTATCGAAGCGCGCGGCGGCAAAACCTCCTCTTCGGTTTCCAAAAAGACCACTATCGTGCTTGCGGGTGAGGAAGCGGGCAGTAAGCTTACCAAGGCACAGTCACTTGGTATTCGCATTATCGATGAAGCCGCGTTCCGAGAAATGCTGAAATAATACAGTTACACCAAACGTCAGGAAGATTTCTTCCTGGCGTTTTTTTGTTCTATTACCTTTGGGACATGCATACATTTGAACAAAGGAGGCGGACGAGCGTGAGAGCATACGAAAAAGCAGCGGCATTTTTGCCGGAAGGATTACAGCACGCAGTATTACGCGTGCAGATCTCTCAACAAGAAAAAGTGCAGGAAATACGTCTGCGGCGCAACGGTTTTTTAACGTTGTCGCTGCCGGAGGGCGAATATACGATAGACGCGGCAGGTGTATTATCCGAAAAGCCGTGCCCGCTGACGGTGTATTGTAACAGTGCCGATATTGAAAAAACCTTTTTAAAGCTCTGCGATTATTCAGTACACAGCCACAGCGCGGAAATCAAAAACGGGTATGTGACAGCAGCGGGCGGTTTTCGCGCAGGCGTGGCGGGAACTGCGGTGATTGAAAATGGTGAGGTAACTGTGATGCGGGACATCACTTCTCTATGCCTGCGTGTGGCGGGGAGGCATGAGGGCTGTGCGTGCGCGTTGCGTCCTTTGTTTGAAAAGGGAATCCCCTCGTTGCTCATCGCGGGAGAACCGTCAGCAGGAAAAACCAGTATGCTGCGGGATATTGCACGCATGCTGTGCGAGGAAGGGAACGGTCGCCGCTTCCGCGTATCGATAGTGGACGAGCGGGGAGAGATAGCGGGGTTGGGCGGTCTGGAAAATGCAGATGTGCTGACCGCGGTTCCGAAGCCGATCGGCATTTTACAGGCATTGCGTACATTGGCACCGGATGTTATTTTGGTGGATGAACTGGGTACCTTGGCGGAGGTGGAGGCGATTGCTGAGAACCTGCATGCGGGCGTTCCCGCAATCGCGACCGCCCATTGCCGTAATATAGAGGAAGCCATGCGTCGTCCGGCGGTGCGGTTGGCTTTGGAAAGAAAGATTTTTGACACGGTTGTGTTCTTACGTGGGCGGGAAACTCCCGGTAGTATCCGCGAGATAGTGGAGGTGGAAAGCCTTGAAATGGATAGGCATGCTCATTTTGACCGCAGCAGGAATATGCATCGGCATTATCGCCACCGGACGGCAACACAGACACATGAAAATGTTACAGAGGATACTACAATGGCTGTACGATTTTGAGCGACGGCTGCAATATACCGCACCGCCTTTGCGGGAGTGGTTACACAGCAGCAGTACGACTTATCCCGAATTGTCTTTTGTCGAAAAGGCGTTGCACCTGCTTGAAACGGAAGATCTGCAAACTGCGTGGGATACCGCGCTTACCACATCAGCGGGCTACTTGGCGCGCGAGGAGGTTTTAGCGTTGCGTGCACTCGGTACGCATCTCGGTAAAAGTGATGCAAAAACGCAGCTGCAATGTGTGCGGGAGACGCTGTGCGTGTTGGAAGAACAACGGAAAATAGCGATGGGCGCCGTGCAAAAAGCGGATAAGCTGTATCTGACCCTCGGCACCTCTGGAGGATTGGCATTGGCGCTTTTGTTGATATAAGCGAGGAAAATACATGGATATAGATCTCATTTTTAAAATAGCCGCCATCGGTATTATCGTGGCGGTGCTAAATCAAGTGCTGATACGTTCCGGTAGGGAGGAACAGGCAATGCTCACCACCCTCGCGGGACTTATCGTGGTGCTGTCCATCATCGTGGTGGAGATCAGTGAGCTGTTCTCCACAGTAAAATCGGTTTTTGGATTGTGATATGGAACTGACAGTAATCATTGCCTTGTTACTGATGACGGCGTTTTTGAGTGTGCTTTTGCGGCAGTACCAACCGGAATTTGCGTTGGGCGTTGGCGTCGTTGCAGGTGTTTTAGTGCTTTTGGCAGTGCTGAAAAATCTGTTGCCCACCCTCTCAGCGCTGCGTGCCATGTTAGAAAATGCAGCGCTCCCCTCTGCGTATGTCGGTATTTTGTTTAAAGCACTCGGCATTTGCTTGCTCACGCAGCTGGCGGCGGATACCTGCCGTGATGCGGGTGAGAATGCACTTGCCGCCAAGGCGGAATTCGTAGGAAAAATTATGCTTTTGATGATATCGTTACCACTATTCCAAAAGATCACCGCGCTTTCGCTTTCGTTGATGCAGGGGGCGCTATGAAACGGTGTGTGAGAATACTAAGCCTTGGTTTGTGCCTTTTGCTGTTCGCGCTACCCGTGCGTGCCGAAACAACACAGGATTATATAGATGAACAGATCATCCAAAGCGGCGCAGACGCACTTTGGGACGCCCTCACATACGAAACCAAAGCGTTATATGAGTCGGTCGGCATACAAAATCTTTCAGATTTGAGCGATATAGTGCTGTCACCACAAAATCTGTTGGATGCAGCGGAGGACGCGCTTGCCGCGCAAGCAAAATCACCGCTTTCGGTAATGGGGCTACTGCTTTGCGCCACGGTGCTGTGCGCGTATCTCGGCGGATTGAAAGATGCGGTGGGAGAAAACGGTATACAAGCCATATATCAAAGCGTCAGCGTGCTTGCAGTGTGTGCCGTGTGCGCAGTACCATTTATACAATGCATTCGTGCGGTGGGTGACGCACTGTCAGGCGCCGCCGTGTTTATGGGGAGCTTTTCACCGGTGTATATAGCCACTTTGGCGGCTTCTGGGCATTTGCGCGCAGCGCTATCCTATCAAACGGTATTGCTGATGTTTTCGCAGCTGCTTACCTGGCTTGCGAATGGCGTGCTGCTGCCGTTATTGCTCACCGCTTTTGCACTCGGAATGGTATCCGCGTGTACCCAAGCGGGGAATCTCGTAAAAATCAGCGAATGCATGCTGAAAACGGTTGCGTGGGTGCTGGGGATAGTAGCGGCGGTGTTTACAACATTGCTCACAGTGAACAATATGCTGGGTGCAGCGGGGGATACCCTTAGCAGCCGCATGATAAAGCTGTCGCTGTCCAGCTTTGTACCGGTAGTGGGCGGTGCACTCAGCGAAGCGTTTTTGACGGTGAAAGGGTGTATCGGTGTGGTGCGCACGACTGTCGGCGCATTTGGAATGCTCACCACTGCTTTGTTGGTGCTGCCGCCACTTTTGCGGTGCGTTTGTTGGCAATTCTGTCTATGGGTAGTGGGGGTGGCGGCGGATATGTTTGAACAAAAAACATTGAGCGCTTTTTTCAAAACCATGCAACAAGTGACCAAAACGATGGTGGCGCTGCTTAGTGTGTGTGCATTATTTATGGCTATTGCTACCGTCGTCGTTTCAAGGGGGGCGTCGTCTTGAATTTTGCCGCGTGGGCGGGTGCTGTGTGCATGGCGGCGGCAGGGTGTACGGTGCTGCATATACTGGTGGGAAACAAAGGGGTCGGAAAGGTGTTTCGTTTGCTCACGGCAGCATTTTTTCTGTGTGCGGTGCTGAGTCCGCTGCTGTCTCTGAAAGATACCTTTAAACTACCGCAATTGTCTGCCGGGAGCATTAACGAAGCAGTAGAGGACACAGCGTTGCAGCAGATGCAAAGAGCAACAGAGAGCATATTGCTCCAAAAGGTAAACGAAGCTTTAAAAAATCATGATCTTTTGGCAAAAAAATTAGAAATTCACATGGATACTTCCGCGGACGGGCGCATATCTATTACAGATATCGTGCTGTACATTCCGCCGGGTAACGCTTTGCACCGTAATTGGGTGCGAGAGATCGCAAAGGAGCGACTTGGTATGGAGGTCGTGGTGGAATATGCAGAAGAATGAAAAAGGGTGGCAGGAGTGGTTCGCTTCGCTGCGCGGCGAAAAAGGGGTCAAGTGGGCGGTGGTGCTGGGTGTTGTCGGTGTGCTGCTGATACTTTTGTCCGAGTGGTTGCCCGATAAACAACAGGCAACAGCAGAGATGACCAAGCTTACATCCGAACAATACTGTGCTGCGATAGAAGAAAAGCTGTGCACACTTTTGGAAAGAATGGACGGCGTGGGGGAGTGTGCGGTGTATGTGACGTTGGAAAACGGTGTGGAATATGTGTATGCTAAGGAACAGCAAGAAAATGCGGATCGTTCAGAGGATAAAGATCCAAGCGGTGAACAGATAAAGGAAAGTGCCGATTCACAGGAAAGTGTTATCCTCATCAATGGGGAAAATGGCGAAGAAGGACTGCTGCTCACCGAAATACAGCCGCAGGTGAAGGGCGTGGTGGTGGTCTGCGTTGGCGGCGATAACGCGGCGGTCATCGAGCGGGTAACGCAGGTGGTGACAACCGCTCTTAATATTTCCACACGGCGCGTGTGTGTAACAAAATAAGGAGTGATCGTGTATGAAAAGATTTACATTCAAAAAACAAGCCTTGGTGTTGACATTGGTAGCGGCTTTGGGAATTGCCGTGTATCTCAACTACTATTTTTCCGATCATACGATCGGCGCAAACGGCGGGAATTCCGGCGGTAACTTAGGCGAAGCGGTGTTCGTAACCGATGATACCGATACAAAGGGAGAAGGTAAAGATGAAGCGGTTTCGGTAGGTGCCAAGGTCAGTTATTTCGACCAGGCGCGCAAAAACCGCGAGACAGCGCGGGATGAAGCCGTGGACATTATTAAGGATATTGCTGCCGACCTGAAAACAGATAGCGCGGCTGCGGAGAAGGTGGCTGCCCAGACCGCGGCCTTGACCCAAGCAGTGGCGAATGAAGCTAAGATCGAAGACCTTGTCAAAGCGAAAGGTTTTGCTGATTGCGTGGCGTATATTGCAGATGAAAGCTGTTCCGTGGTTGTAAAGGCGGAGAACCTTACAGGGGCGCAAACGTTGCAAATCACCGAGATTGTGACCGCGCAAGCGGGTATTCCGGCACAAAAAATCAATATTATGGCAATAAATTCGTAAAAAAGTGTTTCCATCTGCGAAAAAATGTGGTATACTACTTATAAATACCGCACCAAAGTGGCTGTGCGGGTCATCAGAAGTAGTATAACGGGAGGTATTCTTCATGGAAGAAAGAGAGTTCAAAAAAGCCGAAGGCACCTGCGTCATTTCCGAAGAAGTGATCGCAACTATCGCTTGTACGGCTGCTATGGAGGTGCCGGGTGTGGCATCTATGGCGCAGCGTCCCGATCTGCGCGGTATTATCACGGGTGGTGCGAATGGTAAGTCGGTGAAGGTTACCGGCAGTGAAAGCACCATGACGCTGGATGTGTACATCACCATTAAAGAAGGCTTCCGTATTCCGGATGTGGCGGAGCAGGTACAGCATGAAGTTAAGGTTGCTGTACAGTCAATGACGGGAAAACCGGTCACCCGTATCAACGTACATGTTTCCGGTCTTAAACTGGAAGAAGTAAGCAAATAATTTTCGCGAAGACCCTTCCGTGACGGAGGGTCTTTTCGTGGTTTTTACAGAACTTTGAAAACAAGCGGAACGGTGCCGATAGGCACTGCAAACGAAAGGATGAATTGGGCATGACACGTCGTGAAGCGCGGGAGACCGCATTCGCATTACTGTTTGAAAACACCTTTTCCGATGAGGATATGGAAACGATCATCGCTGACGCGAGAGAAGCAGAAACATTGCTTCCCAATGATTTCGCTATTTCTTTGGCAACCGGTACGGCTGCCAACATGGAAGCGATTGACAAAAAAATCGCGGACGCTTCGCATAAATGGAGTGTGCAGCGTATTTCCCGCGTATCCGTGTCGGTGATGCGGCTTGCTGTATATGAGATCGTATATCTCGATGACATTCCGGTGAGCGTTTCTATCAACGAAGCAGTTGAACTTGCGAAAAAGTACGGTGGCGAGGAAGAGGCTGCGTTTGTCAACGGTGTGCTCGGCGGTATCGTGAAGGTGACGGAGTGAACGGCTTTTTAGGACTGGATACCAGTAACTATACCACCTCCGCTGCTTACTGCGATGCGTACACGGGAGATATCTGTCAGGTGAAGAGACTGTTGCCGGTGAAACCGGGGGAGATGGGTCTCAGACAAAGCGATGCTGTGTTTCATCATGTACGGCAGCTGCCGGAAATGGTGGAAGATTTGCGCGCACAATGCGACGGAGATATCGCGGCTGTTGCCGCTTCCGACCGTCCGCAGCAGCGGGACGGCTCGTATATGCCCTGCTTTTTAGTCGGCGCCGGTGCGGCGAGAGAGCTGGGGGCTCTTTTGCGGATACCGGTGCATTTTTTTACGCATCAGCAGGGGCACGTAGCGGCTGCACTTTACGGCGCTCGAAAACTAGAATTGCGGCACGAGCCCTTTCTCGCGTTTCACATCTCCGGCGGTACCACTGATGCCATCTATGTGCGACCGGATAAAGAGGAGATCATCACCTGTGAGGTGGTGGCGCGTTCGCTGGATTTAAAAGCAGGTCAGCTGATTGACCGTGTGGGTGGTATGCTGTCGCTGCCTTTTCCTGCCGGTCCCGCTTTGGAAGCGCTGGCACTGACCTGTGAAAATACTGCGCTCAAAGCGCGTGCATCTATGGACGGTGTCAACTGCCATCTGTCCGGTGTGGAAAACCAATGTAAAACTATGTTGGAAAAGGGCTGCCCGCCTGCAGATATTGCGCTTTTCTGTTTAAAAAGTGTGGAAGCGGCGCTGGTTGCGATGACCGCCGCTTTGCAAAAAACATACGGAGATCTGCCGCTTGTATATGCGGGCGGCGTGATGTCCAACACCTTGCTCAAAGAGACGCTTATCAATACCTTCGGCGGCAGTTTTGCGCCGCCGGTATTCTCTGCGGATAACGCGGCGGGGATTGCTGCATTATGCCGTATGAAGGAAGGGGAAGAACTGTGACGGTCATCTCTGTCGGTCAACTCAACCGTTATGTGAAAATGCTGTTGGAGCAGGATCCGCATCTGACGCCTGTGTTGGTTAGCGGTGAGATCTCCAATTTCGTTAATCATTATAAATCCGGTCACCTATATTTTTCCCTGAAAGACGAAAACGCATTGGTCAAAGCGGTAATGTTCAAGACCTATGCGTCCCGCTTGAAATTTGTGCCCGAAAGCGGCATGAAGGTTATTGTACGTGCGAGAGTATCGCTGTATGAAAAGGATGGCTCCTACCAGTTGTATGTGGAGGATATGCAGCCGGACGGTGTCGGCGCTTTGCAGATGGCGTATGAACAACTGAAAAAGAAACTGGAAACAGAAGGTC
>JAZUAN010000063.1:0-11722 GCA_045638005.1 Acutalibacteraceae bacterium
ACCGTCAGTTCCGGATCAAAACCGGAGGCCAGTTCCAACAAAGCGGCGATATTGCCGTTTGTTTTCACACTGCCTTCGGTAGGCACCATGATACCGGTCACCGCTTTTAAAAGGGTGGATTTACCCGCACCGTTAGTGCCAACGATGCCAAGCATGTCCCCTTTTTCAAGCGTAAAGGTGACATCTCTGTCCGCCCAGAATTCGGTGACTTTATTTTTACCTGTCAGCG
Organism: Acutalibacteraceae bacterium; assembly: GCA_045638005.1. Taxonomy (GTDB): domain Bacteria; phylum Bacillota; class Clostridia; order Oscillospirales; family Acutalibacteraceae; genus URNF01. The sequence goes on from JAZUAN010000063.1 coordinate 230, forward strand.
CGCGGATCACGTAATCCTTGAGTCCGATAGCCTTGATATCACCGGTTTTATAGCGGATAGATACATTTTTACATTCAATGACCGCCATGCCACACCTCACACATAATATAAGAACTCATGGTTGCATTTTTTATAGATGATGCAGCCAATCAGCAAGAAAACCACCGCATATGCCGCGCACAAGCCGTGCAAAAGCAGCGACGGCACCGCACCCTCGATCACGACCGTACGGAAATAATCAATATACACGTACAACGGATTAAACATGAACAAAAACTCGTATTTACCAAGCATAGAAGTGGGATAAAAAATTGCGGAAACATAGTTGAGCAGCGTCAAAAAAACACCATACAGATATTCCACATCTCTGAAAAATACAAACAGTGCAGATAGGATCATGCCGACGCCGAAACTGAAAATGAGCACCCAAAACATAGGATACAAAAGGGTCAGCATGTGTACGCCGAATGTAATGCCGTCGAAAATACAAAAGACAATAAAAAGCACAAAGGTGAGCAGAAAATTGATAAAAGCCTGAAATGCTTTGGAAAGCAAAAACAGGTATTTGGGCACATTGATTTTGGTGAAGATGGAAGCATTTGCCATCAAAGCGCGCATACACCCTTGTGTACACTCGGTGTAAAAGGACATGAGCAACGTACCGCTGAAAATGTAGATAATAAAATGCTCTTGATTTCTACCGAAAAAGTTGGTAAACACCAGCATCAGTACCAACACATTCAGCAATGGCGCCAAAATACTCCACAGCACACCAAGTATCGTGCCCTTATATTTCTTTTTGAAATCTCGCTTGACCAGTTCCTCAAACAAGAACCGATATTTCTCGATCTTCTTCAGCAAAATACTACTCCTTTTTACTGCTTTTCATCCAACAGCGCTTCCACAGCATCCACACCCAAGGTGAGAATGCCGTAAGCATCATGCATACTTTTGCGTTCCGCAAACGAATCGTCTACAAACAAAGCGTTTTTTGACGGGGAAACATGATCGATCTTTCGCTCGGAACGCGGCAGGCAAACAATTCTATCAAACAACTCCGGTGCAATGCGGCGTGCCTTCAGATCCTCTACCACATCGGTATCATGGCGGGTAAGCAGGATCACCGGAATGGAACGCTCTACGCACTGGTAAATAAACCGCAGCACTGTGAAATTCACGCGGTCATGCACGATAACGGTGTCATCAAAATCCATGTACACCTCATCGTAATCAACATCCAGGTGAAATACATTATGCAGCGCGCGATCTACCACTACATGCTCAATCTGTTCCGGAAAATCCACATCCAGATCCAGCGCATCAAACACGGTAAGCAACGCCAAATTCACACCTGCGGCGCGTTCCACACACATCGTGCCGGCAACGCGGGTGGCACATTCCAACAACTTATATTCGCCGTTCATATTGCGTTTCAGTTGGAAGAACCACACACCGCGGAAATCCATTTTCTCGTTTATGATATGCGCGATTTCCAGCACCCGCTCGTCCGGCTCCATCAAAGTAGAGTTGACGCTGATGCCGTTACGGATGCGGTGACGGTTACGGCAGGAAGCGTACCGCAGCTGTCCGTGACGATCGGTAAAACAGTCAATGGTGTATTCCTCACCGGGGAGATACTCGCAGACCACCTGCTCGTCAACACGGCTACCCAGTTCATACCGCAGCTGTTTTTCCGTCTCTAAGATCATAAAGCCTTGCGCGCCCTGCGACTCGGTCGGCTTGATGATAACCGGATACGCCGGCACCTCTTCAGGTGTGCGATAGATGCCGGGCAGAAAATCACATCCCGCGAGCCGCGCGTAGGTCTTGGATTTACTGCGGCAGATCTGTACCGTTTCATCGGAGCAGGTCAACAGCTTTGCGTGCAGTTTATCCCGATGACGGCTGAGCATCGCAATAACGTTGTCCAGTGCCGGAAAGATAAAATCTATTTGGTTTTCATCGATATGCTTATTGAGCACATCCAAGAATGCGGGATCGTTGATGTACGGGATACCGCCGATATAGTTCTTATATACAAAGCAGCCATGATCCTCCACGCTGGATGCACCGTAAAGGTCGATAAAACGAATATCCTTCAAAGAACGGTGTAATTCCAAGCCAATTTCCGATCCGCAGGGAAACACCATAATTTTGATTTGTTGCATGCTCACACCTCAATTAAGACCGATACGCCGTTTGATCTCCGCCACGATACGACCGGAGTTATCCGGACCGTTAACAGATTTATCGAAGAAATATCTCAGTTTTTCCTCGCGCAAGGCAGCATCCTTTTTCGGATCGGCATTATATTCGCGCACACATTTGAGCGTCTCTTCCCAATTTGCGGTCATGGGGCCGGGAATGACAGCAGGGAAATCCAGATTAAAGCCCGCCTCATTTTCTACGAACCAATCATAATCCGCGCCATGGAAGATCACCGGGCGGTCAAGCAGCGCAAAATCAAGCGCGATACTGGAATAGTCCGAAATGACGATAGAAAACGTACCAATCTCCGTATATACATCCTTTTGATCATGCAAGAAAATACGGTCATATTTCTCCAACGTCTTGATGATCTTAGAGCGATAATTGCGCCAGGTATGCGGATGCATACGCAGATAGAATTCACCGTTTATCTCTTCCATCAACGCCTGCACCTGCGGTGCGGCATCTAAGAACTCCTGCACCATCGCCGTCTCACGCTGGAAATTAAAGCGGTAGGTAGGCGCGTACATAACCTTTACAGGACTCTCCTGCTGTACAGCGCTGTATACCGGCAAATCGCGCGGATGTCCCGCCATAAAGCAATTTTCCGGTGCAACATGCCATACGTTAGCGATCATATCAATACGCTCCTGACCGGGGCATACAAACAGAAAATACTGCTCAAAGCGCTCTCTGAAAGGAGCCAAGAAGAAGTACTTGATGCGTTTTACCAAGCGGGTAAGCAAGCCGTCCTTTTCTGTTGCCAAGATATCGTTGCTGTATTGTACACCGCGCTGATCGGTATTGCGGACGCCGTTGGCGTCCCCCATGGATTTAAAGCCGACACCGTGCCACAGCTGTACAACCTTGGTCTTATCATTGAAGCCGTATGTAGGACTAAAGTCCGACATAACAAAATGATCGGTGACCGCCACTTCGGCTTTTGCGAACAGTTCGCGACCTTCTTTCGTGTCCAGTCGCATGACCGGTTTCCCATCAGTTTTGAGCTGTGCATAAATATCCTTAGAAGTAGTCAGCCACACAGCCTTGATCTCGGGATGGTTTTGCACGATATATTCATAAAAATACATGCAGTTATCCATATAATTGGCATGTCTGAAACCGGTAAACACCCACAGATCTTTCTGTTTTTTCACTTTGGTGTTTTTCCAGTAACGATACAAGCCGAGAATATACTTATCAAAGCCTTTTTTGAGGAATTTGACCCCTAAGCGCATTTTACGCACAAGGTCAAACAGGAAAATGGTCGGGAAAACCGAAACAAATCCCCATTTGGTTTCGCCAAGCAGTGCAGCGCCCTTGGGTTTGAGCTTTCGCTGCAAGGACGTATAGATGTTGTAAGAGCCAAGATAGGTATGCAGTGCTTCAAACGCTTCCTCCGGATACCGCGCAAACAGTTCCTGCGCCATTGCGGCGTTTTGATATATCTTGGCGGTGTTAAGATAGTTATAGATTTCTCTCGTGATACGGAAGCGGTAAACGCCGTCCATATACTCGCCGAAATGGGCGCTGAAATATTTGCGAAGGCCGGATAACAGCCGCACATAGTCAAGGCGTGTATTAGCAAAATGCTCTTGATTATCCTTGTTCATAAACACGCCGACGTCGCTACGACGGTAAACAGAGGTAACATCCGGCAGATATACCGCTTTCCCCCTACCCATCTGCAAAATAGTGATGGGTGTATCACCGATAAGTCCTTCAAAATACCAATCGGGAATATCTAAGTCATAGTTCCAGCGGTAGAATGCGGAGGAGGTGTGGTTGGGGAACACACGCACAAAATCCTCTGCAAGATAATAGTCTTTTTTCTTAAAACCGGGGGTACACCCCGGAATAATCATCTTACCATCTTTTTCGTGCTTATAGTAACTGTTGAGATGCCAGTCCTCAGGTGCTAAAATCTCAGTATTCGTATAGCACATACGCACGTCTTCGTGCGCCTGCATATAGTCATACTGCTTTTGCAGTTTGTATTCGTCGATCCAAAAATCATCGCCCTCGCAAAATGCGATATACGGACTGGTCGCATGGTTGCACAGATCAATCAAGTTGGTTTGTGCACCCATATTCTCAGTGCGCAAAAAAGGAACGATGATATCGGGATATTTCTCCGCGTATTCGCGAATGACATCGGCGGTACCGTCAGGTCCGTTATCCTCCCCCACAAACACCTTGAATTTAAAGTTGGTTTTCTGCATCAGGAAACTGTCAAGCGCCTGACGGATGAGGTGCTCGTGGTTATAGGTGATACAGCACACCGTGACGGCAGTATCATCGTTTTGTTCAAATCGCTTCGCGGTTTGAGGACCCATAACAAGATCGCTTGCGCTTGCATCGGTGATATACGCACCGGTGCCCGCTTGGAACAAGCGAGCATATTTAAACTCTTTTTTCGTTTGCATTTCCATATTTATTTCTCCGCGTCTGACAATATCTTCACGGTGTTCAGAACACCTTTATCTACACAATATTTCCCTTCCCAACCCAGCGCACACAACTTATCGCTGTCCAGCACCGCATAGGTAATAGGAGTTTGTTGATCCTTTGGAACTTCTTCTTGTTGTGCAAACAACACCTGCACACCCGTCGCACGCGCTACCGCTTCGGCAAAGCCGGCAATGGTCACACGCGCTTGCGGATTAGCAAGGTTATACGCTTCACAGCTTTCCCCGCACAGCAGCACAGTCAGCAGTGCAGCGGCGCAATCCGCAATATAGCAATACGACCGCATCTGTGTGCCGCGGCTTTGCATCACAATATTCTCGCCCGCCATCGCGCTGTTTACAAACTGTACATTAGCGCGATTATCGCTGCCGGTGGTGTTGGGGCCGTACGTATGGCACGGACGCACGATCACCGTATCCAAGCCGTACTGCTTCGTATACGAAACACACAGCGTCTCTGCCGCGCGCTTGGAAGCAGGATAGCAGGAACGCGCCTGCGTGGGATCCACATACCCGCTATACGTTTCGGGAAAGGCTTCAAGCGTCGGATCCCCCTGCCCATACACCTCACCGGAGGAAACGAACAAAAACCGTTTGGTATCATGCGCTTTTGCATATTCCAGCAAATAATTGGTGCCCACCACGTTACTGAGAACCGTTCCAACCGGATCATTTGCAAAAGCGACAGGATAGGCATTGCTCGCTGCGTGAATGATATAATCTACCGCAAAATCAAAGGCGGGCTTTCCATTGACGTCGTGCTCCACAAAATGCAGCTTATCGGTAACAGCACCGTTAAAACGCTTTTCCAAACGTTCACGGCTTCTGCCGAGCGCGTAAATATCGATATCGGCGCCGTCTTTATTATAGCAAAGCAGCATATCCACAAGAAAAGATCCGATAAGACCGGTCGCACCGGTGATCATCACCGCGCTTCCGCGCAGTTTTTCGATATCACGCGTGGAAGCGATTGCATTTTGCAGATCCTGCATATACGTAGCGCTGTTATACAAAAACAAGTTACATTCCTCACTTCATCCAATCAGAGCGTTTGACATGCAGTAATGCCTTGAATATGTCGATATCCTCAATGGTGGTCAACTTGATGTTTTTCTCAGAGCCGGCGGAGAAATACACCTTCTCCCCCATTTCGATCATCAGCGTAACCGAGGCTACCGAATTGGTGATGCCCGCTTCAAGAGCGCGGCGATGCAGGTCACAAATTTTACTGATGGAAAAGCCCTGCGGTGTCTGGGTGCGTTTCAGATTATCGCGGGGATAGCACGCACCGGAGGTGGTTTGATCTTCGGTGATGACCATTGCTTCCGCACAAGGAATGACCGAAATCGCACAGCCGTGCTTACGAGTCTTTACGATGCAGTCGGAAATGATTTCCTGCGATACCATCGGGCGGATCGCATCGTGAATCAGCACGACATCCTCTGCGGAATAGTGTTTTTCGAGTTCGTACACACCGTTACGGATGGAATCTTGACCGTTTTTACCGCCGGGCACGATATGTTTCAGTTTTGTAATATTGAACTGCTTGGCATACGCCCACAGCATATTTTCCCAGCCTTCAATACACACAACTGCGATTGCATCAATATCAGGGTGTTTTTGGAACGCTTCCATCGTATACACAATGACCGGACGTTCCTCCACTGTTAAGAACTGCTTGGGTATATCCTGCTGCATGCGCTGACCGCTGCCGCCCGCAATAATAAGTGCAATATTCATGTTTCATTACCTCACTAACGATAAAATAACGTCGCAAATGCGATCCACTGTTGTCTCTTCAAGTCCCTCATACAACGGCAAGCACAGCACCCTCTCGGAAATACGCGCCGCTATCGGTGTATCCGCAGGATCATACTTCCCACCGAAGCTTTCCACCGTACTGGTCAGCGGATAAAAATACTTGCGGGCGCCGATGTTATACGCCGCCAAAGCATCCACCACCTCGTCACGGGTGTGCCCGAACTGCTCGGGATGTACAACCAGCGGGAAATACGCATAATTGCTTTTCACACCGTCCTGCACCACGCTCAGCTGCAAGCCGGAAACGTTTTGCAGACGTTCGCGATAGCGTTTTACCGCTTTACCGCGGAAGGCGATTGCCTCGTCGATATGCCGCAGATTGCAAAGCCCCATCGCAGCGCAAAACTCATTCATCTTGGCATTACCGCCGTTGAAGGTCAATGCCTCCGGTGCGGTCATACCGAAATTCTTGCAGTGGTTGATCTTTTCGTAATTGGTTATATCACGGAAGGTGGCAGCACCGCCCTCCACCGAATGAAAAACTTTAGTGGCATGAAAGCTGAACATGGAGGCATCACCCAAAGCCGCAGCACCCACATCGCCTTTACGCACACCAAACGCGTGCGCGGCATCATAGATTACTTTAAGTCCATACTTGTCCGCAATCTTACGGATCGCGTCATCGTCACACAGGTTGCCGTATACATGCACCGGCATGATCGCGCAGGTCTTATCTGTGATAAGCGCCTCGATTTTATCCACGTCAATGGTAAAATCACGGTCGTTGATATCGCAAAATACCGGTGTCAAGCCTTTACGTACAATGGCATTGGTGGTGGACACAAAGGTAAACGGAGTGGTGATCACTTCCCCTTGCAGATCAAGCACTTCGAGGATACATTCCAAAGCCAGATGTCCGTTAACACAAAGGGCGGTATTAGACACACCGAGATATTCGCATAGCTTCTCTTCCAGTTCTCTATGCTTTGCGCCGGAATTGGTAAGCCAGCGGGTATCCCACAGCGAACGGATCTCTTCCACATACTCCTCAATGGGCGGCATAGAAGAGCGGGTTACTAAAATTTTATCATCCATAGTTGCACCGTCTTTTTCGGTCATTTCAAAATATATTTTTTGAGCGCAAGCCACACCGTATTAGCGCGGCTGCCGCACACGGAAAACATGGCAAGTAGCGGATAAAACACCAACTGATCCTTAAAGCTCAACTCGCGGATATACATCTTCGCGGTATCACGCACCTTGGAGTCGATCGTTTTACGGTATTCGGTGAACCACATATGCGCCATGTGATAATTCACCGCATCTTTATAAGCGTTATCCGTATAGGCATTAAAAAGCTCCAACCAATGGGTCTCATTTTTCACATGCGTATAGTCAATGGTATCCGCATGCTGCGCCGTCCACGACCCCTCCGACGCAAAGCGATACACGCCCATAAAGCGATCAATGTAGTGCACGCGCCCCATGGTCGCAGCAAGCACCTGCGCGGGGTAATCATACACATCCGCTTGCTCTCTGAAAGCAGGCCACGTATCCATCACATCCCGCCGAAACATAAGAGATACCGTCGGGCAGAACAAACCGCCTCGTTTGATTACCAGAGAAGCGGGCACATCACCGGTGTTTTTCAGCGGGCGGTAATTCATCAATTTGCCATCAGGAGACAGCTGCTGTACCGCGTGAAAACAAAGCGCGCAATCAGGATCACTTTCCATATGATCCACCTGCAGCTGCAGCTTGTCCGGATCGGTCCAGTAGTCATCACCTTCACAAACCGCGATATATCTCCCCCTTGACGCGGGATGGATATACGTTTGAAGCAAATTACAAATATGATACTGATTTTCCGTTTGAAAGATCGGACGAATAATGTCCGGATACCGCGCGGCATATTCACGCACGATCGTCGCCGTGCCGTCGGTGGACGCATCCTCGTGAATAATCAGTTCAAACGGGAAATCCGTTTTTTGATTTACGATACCTTCAATAGCCTGTGCAATTGTTTTTTCTTGGTTGTATGTCATGCAGTACACAGAAACCAAAGGCGCTATGTCTTTCTTCTCTCTCATAACGTTCACCTTGTGTGTTGTACGCGGAATTTTACACTTTATTATAGCATGTTCATTCTACAAAATCAATATAAATATATAATATATAATATATAATATATTATATATAGATGTAATTTTGGATCCCACTTGAAAATAATGAACTTTTATGCTATATTTAATACATCATTCGAGGGAGCTGGCGGGCAAAGTTCTATAATGGGCAAGGAGCGTTCAAAGAAGCTTTGGATGAGATCGCCGCGGATCCGATCGAGGGAAACGGTGTCGCCGTAGCCAACATCCGCGACATGCAAGCATTCCTGCACAACAGAAAAAGATTTATTGATACCACCGGTAACAACGTCAACCATCCCAACGATTTCTTCCACCGTTTATATGCACAATATATGTGTGGCATGTTCTATTAACAAACAAAAAAGCCTCCCGGTGGGAGGCTTGTTTTACTTTTATATCGTCATAAAAAGGGAAGAAAACAGGATGAGCACGATGCAAACCGGGGCGATATATTTAATCACAACGGTAAAGAGTTTTTTATTTTTAAAAGGACCGCTTTGCTCCATTTCCTCAATAAGCGTTTTAGGTTTGATAATATAACCGACAAAAATGCAGGTAAAGAACGCCACAATCGGCATCAGTACGCTGTTGCTGAAGAAATCGAACATATCCAAAACAGTTTTTCCGGCGACAGAAACATTTTTGAGAGTACCAAAACCAAGCGAGGAAGGCGTACCGAGCAGCAAAGAAACGCCAAGCACAACCGCACAGCTCAACTTGCGTCCCCAACCGAATTTATCCCTCAAGACAGAAACAACCGTTTCCATTAACGAAATAGAAGAAGTCAGCGCTGCTAACAAGACAAGCAGGAAGAACAACGCGCCGACAACCGAGCCGCCTGTCATGGAATTGAACACTTTCGGCAACGCATCAAACATCAAGCCGGGGCCTTGCTGCAGTTTGTCCATATCGCCGTTTGAAAACGCAAACACGCCGGGAATAATCATAAGACCGGCAAGAAAAGCAATACCGGTATCAAAAATCTCAATCTGATGCACCGAGGATTCAACGCTTAAATCCTTTTTCATATAGGAACCATAGGTAATCATAATACCCATCGCGATAGACATGGAGTAGAACAGTTGCCCCATCGCAGCGAGCACAGTTGTTGTAGAAAATTTACTGAAATCGGGTTTTAAATAGTAGATCAAACCATCTACCGCTCCCGGCATAAACATGGTGTATACCGCAACAAACAAAGTAAGCAAAACTAACAGCGGCATCATCCATTTGCTGACCTTTTCAACACCTTTTTCCACGCCCAGCATAACAATCAACGCCGTCAAACCGATATACAGAAAAAACCACCCGAGCGGTTCAAAAGGTTGCGCGATATACGCACTGAAAAAGCCATCGGTCGCAGCGGCATGCATATCTCCGGTAACAAAAACTGCAAAATACTTCATTACCCAGCCGCCAATTACCGAATAATACGGCAAAATGAGCATCGGTATAACCGAAGCCAACACACCGACAAATCTATATTTTTTATGCAAAGCTCCAAATGCATTGATAGCACTCTGCCCTGTCTTTCTGCCGATCGTAATCTCTGCACACAGCAGTGTAAAACCAAAGGTAATGGTCAAAACAAGATATACCAGCAAGAAAATACCGCCGCCGTATTTCGCAGCAAGATATGGGAAGCGCCAGATATTGCCCAAACCAACAGCAGAACCCGCCGCCGCCAGTACAAAGCCGATCTTTCCGGTGAAACTACTTCTTTTCTCAGTCATCATTTAAAACTCCTTAACACATAACTCCGCTCAGTATACACCATCCGTGCAAAAAGGTCAACATATTCACAAGTTATAACAAACAAAAAGAGAAAAAAGTAAAACCACAAGCGCGCGATATCTCTTTTAGTTTATACCAGTATCACAGTATTTCAATATGATTTACCCTTACATCTGCATGACCGTCACACAGCTCTACTTCAAAATACACACCCTCAGGAACACCGGGTTTATCCGAGCAGGCGGTCAGCGAGCCTAACAGATAATACGGTATACCGTCCTCCACTATCTTCTTGGTTATGTGCTGATGTCCCGAAAAAACCGCTAAAAGGTTTTTATCTTTTTTCAAGACGTCTTTCACATCCGCGCGATTTTTCATAAACAGACATTCATCCGTTATGCTGTCATCCTCTGCTAATGCGTAGTGGGTGAACACGATACACGGCAATGTGTTTGCGGCGAGATCCTTTTCCAGCCATTCCAGATGTGCATCCGACAAATACTACGCTTTATAACAACCACCGCGTGCAAGGCCCAATTCCGGACGCACCTCGGTGGTCAAAAACACGAGATGATATCCACACGCATCCACGGAATAGGTGGACGCATGCCCCATGATACTTTCAACCTCTTGCACTGCATCCATCATTTTCAAGTCATGGTTTCCCGGAACGGAATAGCAAGGGCGCTGTATGTTTTTCAATTCATCAAACATAAGCCGCAGACATTCGATATCCTTTTGCTTATCGTTCATATCCTGAATCAAATCACCTAAATTGACGCTTATATCCGCTGTATCGTTGATAATATCGGTTAGTTTCCCAAGTAGCGGCAAAGCGTATTGCACCAGCTTTTTCTCGGTATTAAATACAGCGGTTTTGATGTCGCCGCCATAGTAATGCACATCTGTAAAAACTACTATTTTCATATAGATGGCTCCCTTAAAAACTGTCCTTTATCCTTAAGATCAAGGTCTAATGCCTGCATATTCTCTACGATCTGCTCAAACATATCGGGATAGACGGCAAAATATCCCTATACTCCACATTAGCCATGTAATCTCAATACCTCAAATTTAGTATAGCATAAATTTGCACGCAGTGCAACATCGTTGGGCGCAAGCCCACATCGTTTACACCGTAGGTGTAACATCGTTGATGCAAAGCATCACATCGTTTT
>JAZUAN010000064.1:0-6918 GCA_045638005.1 Acutalibacteraceae bacterium
CATCAAGTGCCGCGCGCACATCGCGGAAGAAATATTCTTTGATTCATTGTACATCGGGTTTTCGATAAAAGAAATCATCGGATACTTATACAGCAGTTGGTCGAACTGTTCGCCCAAATAGCCGCGCACGATATAAATCTCTTCAATCCCCGCTTTGACCACCGCTTCCAAAAGCGTATCGATCATGCGGGTGCCTTTCACACGAACCAAGGGTTTGGGGGTGTTGAGTGTTATCGGAACAAGCCGTGCGCCGAAGCCGGCAGCCAAAAATACCGCCCGTTTCACGCGATACGGTTCGAGAGCCGCATAGCCTTTACCGGTCAACCCGTTTTCATCGATCAAGTTCTCTTCGTGCAAAGAACCCACCGTGCGGTTGACAGAACCCAACGACATATGCGCTTCTTCCACTAATTCGCGCTGCGTTAACAGTTTGTCACTACGCTCTATACAGACCAAGATATCAAACTGTTTTCGTGTAAGTGTTTTCTTCACCATGCTTGTTCACCACCTTTCCTGGTCGCACATCGCAGCGCAAGCAGACATGGTATAGTTCATATTCGACATTCTAGCATGAAATTTGGAACATGTCAACGATTTTGATCAATATTGTGCCTTTGGAGGATTTTGGAACCATCCAAGCGGCACTTTTTGGCGAAAACCCCTTATTTTTCCGCAAAGAAAGCAAAAAAAGATGCCGCCCGCAAATGTCAGACGGCATCTTTTTTATTCTTTTACGAGTATTTTTTGAACATGGGGACGGATTTTTGAGACGCCCGCTACCAACCATTTTGTTCCATAATAATGAATTACCGATACAATTAAAACGATTGCGAACAGAGGAAGCAGTTGGTAATATCCCCAAGATGTCATATCAAAGGCATAGCGGAAGGCACAGATAACAGCGGTGTGCACCAAATAAATGGACATGCTCAAATCACCGAGGAATTGGATAAAGTTGATCTTGCTCAAAAGCTGTGCCAAATAACTGTGACCGGACATTGCAATCGCCAGAGAAACCATAAATAAAGCGGTAATAAGCCATTGGTAATGTCTCTCTGCGCGGACGAACATGATGGTCAGCGAGAACGCATGGATGGCGATTTCGGCAATGGTCAGTACCCATTTTCCCGTTTTAGAGAACGAAACGGTTGACATTTTCTTGCCTAACAGCAGGCAGTAGTAGCTGAGGCAAAAGATAAGCCATGTTCTGAAAGTGCCGAAATTGGTGAAGCCGATCCAACGCTCCGTATTAGCAGAGGGCAAATGCATCCAAATACCGAATCCGATCACCAAAGTCAATGGCATGATCAGCCGCAGAAACGGTTTTTTATAGTAATACATGAACGTCCAAATAAAGAAACCGACGATAAGCATCGCGCTTAATGTCCACGCAGGACCGTTGAGCAACAACTTATCATTGTTCATGCCGTTCATGTTGATCATCAGCAATTCCCAAATATCGGCGGAAAAATAGTCCGACCATTGTACGATGGAGGTCGTTTTGTCAATGAGAATGCGTTGCACAAAGGCGGTCAGCAAAAAGCCGGTTATACTCCACGGTAAAAATCGCACAAATCGTTTTGAAAGATACTGAAAGGGTGTCAGCTGTTTGCCGGGCCGTTCCCCTTTTTCAAACGATAAAAACAAAAACATTCCAGCGGAAAGCAGAAAGTATTCCACGCCACAGTATCCGCCGCGGCAGGTAATGGAGGTGCTTCCCGCTAAATGATAAATAACAATGATGCAGGAGTATAAAAACTTAAAAAACTGAATGTCTAAATTTCTTGATTTCATGATTGCTTCCCCTTATGTGTTAAAGTTCAACAATATGAACGATAGCTGGGGTCCACCTCGCACAGTTCTTCAAAGTGGTCAATTTCTCGTATATCCGCTTCTGCGCACTCACGCACGTGAACGCGATATATATCCTTATATTTCACCATCGGCACGTAGCACCAGTCCTCGTCCTTATGCAGGGGGAACGCTTCTTCCAGATGTGTGGGAAGTGTGGTGCCGTCCTCCTTGCTCCAATACGAGATACCCAGCATCCGATAGCAATCGGTGCTTTCAATGCCCAGCTCATAGATGATGCCGTCATCATCGGTTTTGAAATACCAGTCATCGGTCTCATCGGTCGGAATGCCGAGATACACCGAATGATACAGATATTTGTCGAAAATTTCCTTATTATTCACCAGCAGATCCGCCTCTAAAACGTAAGCGTTTTGGAGATGCTCGCGGGTGAGGTATACAGAGGAAATATTATTTGCCTCGGTATACATGGTGTTGGTTACCAAGTGGATATTAGGATACTTTTCTTTCAGCTGTTCAAACTGCTCTCCCAAATATCCGCAAACTACGTAAATTTCCTCGATGCCCGCCGCCATTACACCGTCGAGAAGGGTGTCGATGATGCGCACACCGTTCACCTTTACCAAAGGTTTGGGTGTTTCCAGCGTCACCGGACGTAATCTGGAACCAAAGCCTGCTGCAATGAAGATGGCGCGTTTGGTTTTATACGGCTCCAAAGCCTCCACGCCCTTCTCGGTGATGCCGCTTTCGTTTACCAAGCCGTTTTCGGCAAGCTCTGCGAGTAACGCGGCAACCGTTTCTTTTGAAAGATTGCTTTCGGCGGCAAGCGCGCCTGCGTCCGCAGCCTTGCGTGTTTTTTCCAGCGCTACAAGCACTTTAAATTGTTCGTGTGTCATAAAAATTCCTCCAATGGTACGATATATCAGGTGTTTTGATAATAATTTTTATACACCAGCGGTTCAAATGCAGGTGCATTTTTATTCCTGCTATCGTCGCACATAAACCCCGTAGAATAATTATAATTCAGGAATGGGAGTTCTCCCGTTTCCTGTCCGCAGAAAATACTGTTATAAGCATCTGTGATCATTTCTTTGGCTTCCTTTTCCGATTTTTCGAGCAAATCGAAGAAGGAATCGGTATACGAAAGGGAATGATCCAGCGGATGGTGCCAGGTAGTATGCTTTTCGTTGAGATAATCCAGTATTTTTGGATCGGTCTCGCGGCGATAATACGAATACACGCAATAGTTATTGGAACCGTGGCTCAAGGGGCGAAACAGCGTTTGCACAAGTCCAAACGGATCCTGCATCAGCGTATAAAAAATTCTTTCATACCATAATGCGCGATTAAACAAATCAAATCCGTTATCCCAATTATACACCTGCTTAAAAGCACGTTCCAGCGGCAAGCGCAGACCTTCCGGCAGTTGTTTGAGCCTGAAAATATTTTTGGCGAGCGAAAAACGCCATGGTGCTTTTTTGTATACGCGGCGGATATACAAGCTGTCAATAGAACGCTCTAACCGCACGTGTCCGCCACGCAAGTGATATGTTTCCTTGGTGCCGTCGTATTCGCCGCCTTTGCAGATAATAAACGGATGAGCGTTTTTATCCAAGCAGTAGTGGCACAAGAAACCGGCAAGAACGGAAAACGTAAGTTTCGCGCAGTCTCCCTTTGCTTCTTGCATCAGCGCGCGCAAAAAGGCGCCGGTATTTTGCTTGTGCATAATACTGCTGCGCACTGCGTAGCGTTTATTCTTTCCGCCCCAAAAGCCGAGTGTTGACCATGGGTCAGGACCTTGCACAGCGCGTTCAAAAATCGGAAGATCAATGTTGTCACGAACTTCCGACGGGAGCCGTGACAACAATTGCGTTCCGAAAACATAATGGGTTACCGGATCCGGCATAACTTAGGTGCCTTCTTTCACTCAGAAAGATTTTGGAGTTCTTCGATTCCTTTATCCAGACAGAAGCCTGCTGTCCAGTGCTTTTCACGCTGTTCAACCGGCGGAATCCACATATAATCGCCGTATGCATTTTCGAGATAAGCGTGGATATCGTTGGGGAGATAAACCTCCATATCCTCAAAGGGACCCTTTTTCGGCGGATAAAATACTTCCTTTGGCATCAGGTGACCGAAATAGTGACCGACGTCGGTCGGGATGCACCAAAGACCGGTGTCTTTCTTCCCGCGCACGAATTTATCAAAGGTGTTACACCATTTTTCGTAGCTGCGGAAGGAGAAGAAAAAGCCGATAAATTTGCGGAAATTATAATTGAATTTACCTTCTTTTGTCTGGTAGAAGAACGCTTTCTTCTTGGGTGTGGTGTACAGATTATAGAAGGTAGCAGAAATTGCAATATATTGCAGGATCATCGCGACGGTGCCTTTGATTTTACGAACAAAGGGATTGAGCGGCGCGTATTCGAGCGGGAAAATATCGATCATAACGCCCTGCGGCAGATCCATGTCCAGATTGTGAATGCTCGGTTTATAGGTGCCTTTTGCGTAGATCTCGGTGATCAGAGAAGCAACCTTATGCCCTTTGGAGTTGGGCGTGACGAGTTCGTATTTGTCGCCCAATTCCTGATCGAAAACTTCAACAAAGCGGTTGAGGTCATCGCGCGGCATGATGATATCCACGTCATCATCCCACGGGATAAAGCCTTTATGGCGCACAGAGCCAAGTGCTGTGCCGCCGTCAGCCATATAGCAGATACCGTGCTTTTCGCACACATCGTGCACGTCCTTAACCATTTGCAGCATGATGACCTGCAATTGCTTGACCTCTTCGTCCGTGATGTGACGGAATTCACCCATGGGAGGTGTATTGAGCATCACGTTTCTTGTGGAAATCATTTTCTTTAATTTGCCTAACATAACACTGTCGCCTTTCAATACTCGGAAAATCCGATTTATTTGGATGGAAGTTCTTTTGAAGATACCTCGTTGGAATCGGTTTTATAGAATGTGGTGTTCATTAAAGTGCCTAAAGCAAAATAGAACAGCGTGGTTTGAGGAGAGTTTTGGAAGAACAATCCCTCGTCCAAGGCGGCGGAAAGTGCGCCGACAATGACAAGCAAGAAAGAGCAGATGAAAATCAAACTCAACTTTTTATTGTCGCGGATGGTTTTGATCACATGATACACGCAAAGACCGATAAAAGCGAGCAGCGAGAACGCGCCCAAAAATCCCGTTGCGATAAATACGATCAGATAGCCGCTGTGTCCGTGATAGATAATGCCGGATTCATATTTATCGGGATAATCGATTCTGATATTTTCCACAATAAACAAATCGGGGTGGTGTTCAATGATATAGGGCATATAGTTGGGGGAAAATCCCAAAAGACCGATATCTTTGTACAAGGATATATAATCACGCCATATATTGAACCGATCGTTGGAGTAGTCGTCTGCCAAATTATCACGTTCAAGAATATTTTCGTTATATTCCGGCGCCACAGGGGTTGTCGGCTGGGTGGTTTGCGGTGTGGAAGGCGCCGTTGTCGGGGTTGTCGGTTGTGTGGAGGCATCAGAGCCGGAAGGCAGGGTAGTGGAAGTGCTTGTACCCGTAGTACCGGGTTGCTCGTCTGTGGGTTTCGTACTTTCCTGCAACGCTATCTGAAACTTTTCATTCAGATGAGGCAGATAGGTTAATCCCGTTTTGAGGAGATTATAGCCACCGATGATGATAACCACCGTGACAAGTGCAGCTGCGATAGGCATGAACACCTTTTTCTTGCCCGCTTTTCCGATTTTGTTACGCACGAGGAACCAAGCGAGCACCAGGCTGCAAACGAAAAGGGAAAGCATTGCACTGCGCGAAACCGCTAAGATGATGTGGCAAATCAAAACAACTTCCGCGATACACAAAGCAATTTTCAGCGCCAATTTCTTTTCTTTTAAGATAAAGAAGAAATTTATCAAAAAGAACAGCAGGCTCGTATTGGCAGCGGTGTTCAGCGTGTAGAAGATACCAAACAGACGATTGTCATAAAAACCCTGGCGATTGGCACTGGAGTCTTTGCCGAGCGGGTTAACAACATAGGTGTAGCCAATTTGGTTGACATACTGGTATAGGGATACACAACAAGAAACAACCCAGATAGTCAAGAGGGTGAAAAAGACGATCTTGACGAATTTTTTGAGAGTCTCGCGGCTCATCCGCTGTGGAACCGTATAAATCAGGACAAATTGGATAGCCATCCAACAGATCTTGAACAGATTTTCTTTTACGCCGTAGGAAAGCATTCTGGCAGAAGAAAGCACAGCCAAAACGAGGATGCTATACAAAAAGAAACTGTACTTTCCGTTCCAAATTTTCTTGGTCGTGAATACATCCAGCACGATCAGAGCGCCGCCCAAAAGGCCCAGATAGGTTTGCATTTCATACAACGGCGTGTTCACCAAAAAGCTCATCACGGGAGAAATCTGGAACAAAATCTGAAACAGAATGGTGACCGCAGCATACAGGATGATAACAGTATCTACAAGCGGAAATGTTCTGGTTGGATTTTTGATAGTGGATACCATGGCAGAGTTTGCAACACTGTTCCATTTACTTCTCAAAAAGTGCATATAAAACTCCTCTCGTTTTCACGGTTTCGCTATTTTGCAGTACGGCGCCCAATCAGGCGCTTAACAAGCGAAAGCATTTTGGTGAATTCATCGGTTTTATGCGTGGTAATATACCAAATCACGGGGAAGATTACGCAAATGATTCCAAGTCTGATAACAAAAGAAAGTAGCGTATTTGCCGGAGAAACGGCAATTGTAACAAAATAACAGATCGCGGCAACAACGACGTTGATTGTCGTATACAGCAATACGCGTTTGAGATATACCATCCAACTTCTGTGGAAAAGGTGTTTATAAAGCACCAGCGCCTCCCACGGGAAGTACAAAAGGGACAGAATAAGAATGCTGGGCAGCAAAACGCCTTCGATGCGTTGCGTGAGTGTAACCAACAGAATACTGAAAATCAGCTTTAATGCCATGGAAACATAAGGTTTAAGCCAATCTTTTGTCCAAAGGCCTGCGGCGTCACGATAGGTCAACTGCATAACGCGGAACATCCATGAATAGAAGAACAGAGACAGGAAAA
>JAZUAN010000065.1:0-14060 GCA_045638005.1 Acutalibacteraceae bacterium
TCGGCGGTAACGACAAGTACACACTTTTGCTATGGCGTGTTCTCGGAAAATCCCATTTCCGTATATGCGATGTTGACCAATCAGGTGATGCAAAAAATTCTATCGCTGTGCGATGCATTAGCAATAGAGATGCTTGAGAAAAAAAGCGAGTGGCGAAATGCACTAAAAGCAAATCTTTCGCTGATTCTGATAACGCTAAAACGGTATATAGATACATCATTAAAAAACATTCCCAACACTGATTCTGTTACCTGGAATCCTGTTTCAGCTACAATTGCTTTAGTCAACGAAAATTACAGTGATGCCAATATGACACTTGAAAGCATTGCAGAATCTTTTTATATAAGCAAATCGCATTTGAGCAGACTCTTCAGACAATTAACAGGAACTTCTTTCTCTGCCTATCTGAAAAATATAAGGCTCGCTAAAGCTTGTACGTTACTTGTAGACACCGACAACACGATCGATACTATTATGAAAATGTGTGGAATGCGCGATGCAACTTCATTTTATAAGGCGTTTTACAAATACACAGGACTTACGCCAAGTCAATATAGAAAAGAAAACAACAAAGGAGAAACCACTATGAATATTCTTACAGAAATTTCCGAAAACCTGCAAAAGGGCAAATCCAAAATTGTCAAAGAGTTGGTGCAATCAGCAATTGACCAAGGTGTTGACGCAGAAATCATCCTGTCTGACGGTCTTCTTTCGGGGATGAGCGTCATCGGAGAAAAATTCAAAAACAACGAGGTATATGTTCCCGAGGTATTGGTAGCCGCAAGAGCAATGAATGCAGGCACCGAATTACTCAAGCCGCTTCTGGCTGCAAATGGTGTTGCTGCTAAAGGCAAGGTGTGTATCGGAACGGTGCAGGGTGACCTCCACGACATTGGCAAAAACCTTGTAAAGATGATGATGGAAGGAAAGGGTCTTGAAGTAGTCGATCTCGGAACAGATGTGGCCCCCGAAGCATTTGTAAACACCGCTATTGAGCAGAACTGTCAGATAATATGCTGCTCTGCACTGCTTACCACCACTATGAATGTAATGTCCGACGTTGTAAAAGCAGCCGAGGCTGCCGGTATCCGTGATAAGGTGAAAATAATGGTAGGCGGTGCTCCCGTCAATGAAGACTTCTGTAAAAAAATCGGCGCTGACTGTTATACGGTGGATGCTGCAAGTGCTGCAGATGCGGCCGCAGCATTTTGCAACAATTAATTGTTTTATTGATAGAAGGAGACAGAAAATCATGATAGAACTTACAGAAAGAGAAAGAATTTTGCGCACTTACAGGCGACAAGAGATCGACCGCATCCCGATGTTAGATTTGGCGTGGTCCGGGACCAAACGACGCTGGTACAATGAGGGAATGCCTAAAAATGTCGAGTGGGAACAGCATTTCGGTTTCGACAAGGTGATCCGGGTATGCCCTGACAATTCTCCCTTTTTCGAGCACAGAATTATTGAAACCACGGATCGGTATACCATCGCAACCTCAAGATGGGGTGTGACCAGGAAGGTATTCAACGTTCTGGATTCCACCCCGGAAAATCTGGAATTTTACTATGACAGCTCTGACAAATGGGAGGAAGCCAAAGCTGCCATGACCGCCAAGCGGGATGACCGCATCCCATGGAAGTATCTGGAAAAAAACTACCCCAAATGGAAAGCCGAGGGCCGATTTATTCAGCTGGTTGTTTGGTTTGGCTTTGATGTGGCCCACTCCCATATGATCGGCACGGAAAATGTGCTTGTGGGAATGTATGAGGAGCCGGAATGGATCACCGATGTTTTTAACACCTACCTGACCACATCCTTGGAGCTGTGCCAGCAAATACTGGACGCCGGATATGCCTTTGACGGAATCTTCTTTTACGATGATATGGGCTATAAAGGAGCGCCCTTCTTCTCCCCGTCATTATACCGCCAGCTGTTAATGCCTTATCACAAAAAGGCAGTGGACTGGGCGCACGAACGAGGACTGGTCACCGAGCTTCACTCCTGCGGTTTTATTGAGCCCCTGCTGCCCGACATTCTGGAAACCGGCATTGAAATGCTGAATCCCCTGGAAATCAAGGCAGGCATGGACCCGTTTAAGCTGAAGTCGCTTTACGGAGACAAGCTGGCATTTCACGGCGGCATCAATGCGCAGCTGTGGGATGATATAGAGTTGGTAAAGGCGGAAATGGAGCGGATCATCCCCGCCATGAAGGAAGGCGGCGGCTATATATTCGCCTCTGATCATTCTATCCCCAACTCCGTGTCATTGGAAAACATGACCGAAATTTCTCGGCTGGCCCACCAATTGGGAAAATTTTGATTGGAATGTGTTGCTATGAAATATGATATGAAATCATGGATAAACGGCTTAAAGGGAACACATCCCAAAAAGCCGATCCCTATTTTATCATTCCCTTGCGTCAGTTTGCTGGATATAACCGTCAGGGCGCTGATCTCAGACAGCGACTTGCAGGCAAAGGGCATGAAAGCGGTTGCCCACCATGCCGATGCCGCAGCCGCAGTCAGCTTTATGGATCTGTCCGTAGAAGGCGAATGTTTTGGCGCAACCGTGTCTGTGACCGACGACGAGGTGCCCACGGTTATGGGGCGCTCCATACAAAATATGGACGAAGCACAGGCGCTCCAAGTTCCAGCGGTGGGCAGCGGTAGAACACAAATTTATATAGATGCTATCAAAAAAGCATCAGAAATTATAACCGACCGCCCTGTGTTTGCGGGTATGATCGGTCCATTCTCTCTTGCGGCAAGACTTCTGGATGTTTCTGAAATTATGATGGATTGCTATGACGACCCGGATATGGTGCATCTGGTTTTAGAAAAAGCCACCCAATTTTTGATTGAATATGCCAAAGCATATAAGGTGGCTGGTGCCAACGGAATTATGATGGCAGAGCCAGTAGCGGGGCTTCTTTCTCCCATTTTGGAAGAAGAGTTTTCTTCTCCCTATATTAAAAGAATAGTAGATGCCGTTCAGGATGACAGCTTTATTGTTATATATCACAACTGTGGAGACAATGTTCCCAAAATGCTGGACTCCATTTTATCAACCGGTGCTGCCGCATACCATTTTGGAAATGCCGTAGATATGGAGCAGGATATTATTGCTCGGGTTCCGTCTGACACAGTGGTAATGGGCAACATTGATCCCGCAGGTGTACTTCGAATGGGGACACCCGAAAGCGTGAAACAAGCCACACTTTCCCTTTTAAAAAAGTGTGCAAAATATCCGAATTTTGTTCTTTCTTCGGGTTGCGATATGCCGCCTATGATACCATGGGAAAACATTGACGCCTTTTTTGCGGCAGCCAAGGAGTATTATGAAAAGTAAGATTTTTGAAAAACTTTCAAATACCGCTCTGAAACTGGGAGCTTACAAGGTGTCCGTTATAGACGCTAAGGATATACCGCTTGATCGTGGTTTCAGAGATATGTGCGCCTCAAACGCCTGCGGTGTATATGGTAAGTGCTATATGTGTCCGCCCGATGTAGGCGAAATCGATGAACTGATGGATAAAGTCGGACAATATGACTACGCTTTAGTATATCAGACAGTGACTGAGCTTGAAGATAGCTTTGATTTTGAGGGAATGATAAACGCAAAAAAACAAACCTTTCCCCTTGCACAAAAGCTACGTATGACATTTAATGATGTAAATATAACCCATACCCTACACCTAGGTGCAGGGGGATGCGGTGTATGTGAGACTTGTGCAAAGAAAACTAATGAGCCGTGCCGTCATCCACAACAAGCTATGGCATCCCTTGAAGCCTACGGTGTAAATGTTTCTCAGCTTGCAAAGGCAGCCGATATGGAGTATATCAACGGACAAAATACCGTAACCTATTTCGGCGCTATACTGTTTTGGCTTGATGGAGAAGAAAAATGAAAAATGAAATTCAAGTTCTCGTGAATGGCAAGAAGACCATTGTCGAAAAAGGATTGGCCCTTTCCGAAATAATAAAGGAAGATAAGCCCTGCGGTGGTCATGGCAAATGTGGAAAATGCAAGGTAATTGTAAAAGGTAATGTTTCCAAACCTACGGAAGCTGAATTAAAGTTACTTTCTTCCGATGAGCTTGCCACGGGTGTTCGTCTCGCGTGTCTTACGCACG
Source organism: Acutalibacteraceae bacterium (assembly GCA_045638005.1). Taxonomy (GTDB): domain Bacteria; phylum Bacillota; class Clostridia; order Oscillospirales; family Acutalibacteraceae; genus URNF01. Next base: position 4,137 of record JAZUAN010000065.1, read on the forward strand.
TTCTTGGCCATTGTAAAATACAAACCCTTTCTGCCGTTAAGGAATCCCAAATAAAAACCAACGGCGTATTACCCGAATTTAAACTTAATCCGATTTTTTCCAAATATGGAGTCGCCATTGACATTGGTACCACCACACTTGTAGCACAGCTTTACAACACAGAGGGAACCCTGGTGGCAGAGACCTCCCGCCTCAATCCACAATCAGAGTGGGGTGCGGATGTAATATCACGGATAGAAGCAGCATTAAACGGTAAAGCTAAACAGCTTTCTCAAGCAATTCGCAATGCGCTCAACGAGATGCTCCGCGAGTTTTCGGTTGTTATTGATACAAATAAAATAGATGCCGTTGTAATAACCGGCAATACCGTTATGTTGTCCTTGCTCACCGAGCAATCACTTGAGCCATTCTCCCATGCTCCTTTTGATGCAAAACGATTATTTGGAGAAACGCTTACTGCAAGCGAGCTTTCGCTTTGCGGCTTGCGGCAAGATGTCAAAATCTACCTTCCTCCTTGTATATCCGCATTTGTTGGAGCAGATATCACCTGTGCAATACTTGCTACCAATCTGTGCGAGAAAACTACTGCGATGCTTGCGGATATTGGCACTAACGGCGAAATGGCACTATGGCATAATGGAAAACTGACTGTTTGTTCTACTGCTGCAGGCCCTGCATTTGAAGGTGTGGGCATCTCAATGGGGATGCAAGGTGTAGAGGGTGCTATAGACAAGGTGATATTAAAGGACGGCAAGCTGATCGCTCACGTTATTGGAAATAAAGAACCGATTGGTATATGCGGTAGCGGTCTTGTAGATGCCGCGGCGTGTATGCTCGATTTGGGAATCATTGACGAAAGCGGATTTTTAGAGAACGAACCCTTTGTGCTGAACGAACCGATTTCTGTTACTCAAAAGGATATCCGTATGCTTCAGCTTGCAAAAAGTGCAATATGCGCAGGGATGCAAACTCTCCTCAATAACGAAGGGTTAACCCCCTCGGATATTTCTTCCCTTTATATAGCGGGTGGGTTCGGAAGTTATCTTAACAAGGAAAGTGCAGCGAATATCGGACTTTTACCAAAAGAACTCTCGGAGAATTCCCGCGTTGTCGGGAACGCCGCTCTCGGCGGTGCGTCTATGCTGCTGCTTAATTCCAAGATGGCAACAATCGCTGAGAGCCTATCACTAAAGGCTCATATTTTGGATTTATCAACCAGTCCTACGTTTTCGGAATATTATATGTTGGGTATGTCATTTGAAAAAGCGAGGTGAAATTTCACCTCGCTTTTTCTATGCAGTAGTATATTTTGTGTAAATTGAGCCGGACGGAGATTATCTTAACTTCCGGCAATATTGGGTGCACAGCTTATCGGTACACTCGGAACATTTCAGGGCAATGTTTGTTACTTCCCAAAACCGCTCGGGATAAAGCAGTATACATATCTCCCAAACGAGCCAAGCCAAAAATGCCATTACCACGAGAGATACCGAAAAGAAACCGCCCATGAAAATCAACGGAGAAAACATCATCAAGTGGTCCCAATTAAAAATCCGGCAGGTGGTGCAGCATTTATTCTTCATAATCAGCCTGAACGGACACCATATCAACACGCAGATCAAATCACAAACATAAAAGAATACAGAGACCATAAACAGACCTGTCCGATTGATGATGTCGCAAAAATACAAAACACCGATAGCCGCGATCAGAATGCCCCAAAGGACAAGCACCTTGTAAGCGGCTTTGGCAGTGGTCACGGCATGCGCTTTCAACGCTTTATAATTCACCTTTTCCCGAATAGGCCGAAAGCGGTTTGCAAAGAGCTTTTGTGAACCGAGTGCAATTTTGCTTTTTATAGGTACGATCTGCAAAACCATGTCTATAACCCACACCAACCAAATCAGATGGAAGGGGGAAAAACCATTAAAAAAGTTAGCGCCGTCCAAAATGCTGAATACCTGCGGATGGGTAAAACACAATATCAGGCAAACGATAAATATTGCGCACCGCCCGACTAAACGGACCATGTACCTTTTTCTTGTCGCAGACACAGCATCACTCTTTTCTTTTGAATATCTGCTTTCTGAACAGGATTACGTTCATCACGGCAAAGAACGCGATAAAGATAACCAGCGTAAGAAGCGGTTTGGTTGGGGCGAGGGTAGCAAGAAGCATCATCGGGAAGCCAAATACGATTGCAGGGAAATTCTGATATACCAAATTATCCGCTGCTGGCGTTTTAAAATCGCCGTCAACCTCACGCAAAAGGATGATACCGGTACTTGCCGTGCCGGTGAGCATGCCGTACATTGCAAGGAATTGTTCCTCCGGATATTCTTTGAACAGCGTTTTGGCTACAATGCGGTTATACACGTAGGTAACAACCAAGCCGAAAACGCCGAGGATCAGCATAATACCCCAATACTTTTGGAGGACATCCAGTCTGATTGCCGCAATTCCGGCAACCACCATAATATCAAAGAAGAAATTACTCGCTCGCGTCATAAGGAAATTATTGGTATATTCCTTCTTGATTATGGACTTTTTCTTCAAAAAGTTCATAATAGTTTTTATCAAAGATGCAGACAGCACACCGAGCAAGAAATTAAAGCCGTATATGGTGGCTTTCATACCGGGCAGCAATTCTCCAAGCAGATACATAAGCAGATACGCTGCGACATACGCGACAAAAATCAAAGCGATCTGTATGGTCATCTTATCGATGCTTTCCTGCATCGGAATTTCATTGTCCGATTCTATTCTCTCGTTATTCAGTTTATCTTTATCACCCGAAATGCGGAGTTTGCCTCGCTTTTTCATGATGTTCAGGTGAATGACGCCTCCGAAGCTGGCACTCAAAAAACCAAACGCAGCAATCGTCAGCCCGAAGCTTTTTCCACCCGCAAAACCGTATTGGGTTTCATAGATATTGCCGTAATTGAGCGCTTGCCCCGTGCCTTGTCCGTAACCAAACGGCAACAGGATACCTGCCGCAGAGAAGAAATCGGTGATAACAAGAGCGGCAATACCGGTAATAGCCATGCCAACTATCGCTTGGATCAGATAGGTGGAAACCGTTGTAACACCGGTATTAAATATTTCCGTTGTGCGCTTTTTGGTCAGTTTATTGTTGGATGATTTGAAAGCGGATGCGATAAACCCGAGCGCTAAGGTGTGATATGTAATGATTTCGAGCGTAGCGGTGCCATTTCCGCCGAAAAGCGCAACATCAAACAGCACGTTCCCTGTAATCGCTTTATATACAGCGGCAACTATAATAAGTGCCGTGCCGCCGAGAACCGATGTAGGAATGAGCGAGTTGCGTAAAATGGGGATTGCCTTTTTCAAAACATTGCCGACAAGCAAGCTGCCGAGCAACACCGCAAAGACAAATATGCTGCCCCACACATTAAAGTCCCAAAAATTTTCCATCTGTATCACCTCTGCTGATGTTTTTATGGCGGAAATAGATATTCACATATTTCAGCGCATTAAACCGCTTTTTGCCCTTCAACTGGTATATTTTGCCGTCGTGATAAATGTTGAGTTTGTTTCGGCCCAGGACCGACACCGCCGACACCTCGCAAAATGGGAATACGAGCGCATTTTCCTGCCCCTCATCAACTGTGACCCGATCTCCGTAAAGGCGGATAGAGGCCATCTCGCGCAGCAACATCTTTTTTTGGTATACAATCACCTCTGAAAGATTTGCGGTATCACAGTACAGCGGCTCTTGTGTGTATTGGGTCACATCCAGTGAACAGATAAACTCTTTTTGATAGTCATACCATTCGGTTACGTATGCAAACGGGAACGTATAACCTACACCGGTCAGCTTTTTATCTGCACCGTGTGCGATCTTTCGATGACATTTTTTACATTCGATCTCGTTGCCGTTGCTTTCAAATTCGGAAAGACCGCAATAAGGGCAAACGTAGATAGCCCGTTCGAGATATTCTGCCTGCTTATCAGATGCGAATATTCCATCCAAAACGCCTTCATTCACCATCAATCCGCTTTCGATGATGGCAAACAGTTCTTCGTTGGTCAACTTCTCATATTCTTCCGGTTCTATCACGCGGGATACGTAGGAGTGGATTTTTCCTTTTCGGACGACATCGCTCCAACGGGGGTGCACGCCGTAACCGCCCTCAATGCGGTACAGCACAATCGGCAGCTTCAACTTTCGCGCAAGGGAAGCAATGGCAGGACTCATATATTCAGTCTTGCCACTGTATGTACGGTTACCCTCGGGTGCTATGGCTATGGTACCGCCCTCTCTCGCGACTCGGACACAGTTCATCACTGCTGAAACGTCGGTGGTCTGTTTCCTGATCGGAATAGGTGCCACAAGCCAGCGTATCAACGATGAGACCCAACCGTTTGAGAAAATATCCTCGCTGGCAAGGTAGTATACCGGCCCCTTGAAAGACATGCCGGCAAAAAACTGATCAAACGGTGTTTGATGATTCATCAATATCAGATACGCGCGGTCGCCCTGTTCTTTGAAGCGATCTACCGTGATGCCATATTTCCATTTGGAATACGGATACAGCACCGCGAAAGCGATATTTCGCACAATGCGATGACGATATTTTATCCATTTTTTCTGCTTCTTCTTTTTCTGCATTTTTACCTCTACATCGCCAATATTGTATTTATATTATACTATCATATCACATCCTTGCTATAAATTCAACCGCAGAACTCAAATCATCCGCCTTGCATACAACAGGGAGGACTTTTATGTTGATATTTTTCCCAAGGTATAGTATAATTAAAAGGATAACGGCTTTATTACATATCTCTATGATATACAGATTTCGGGCAGGTGAAAAAGGTTGAAAGAATTATGGGAAAAGATCCGTGAGGCGCTCATTTCGGCGTTGCCGATTACGCTGATCGTATATTTGATGGCATTACTGCCCGTTTTTTCATTTAGCAATGGGGAACTTGTCAGTTTTACGATAGGTGCCGTGCTGCTGGTGCTTGGTATCGGCTTTTTCAATTTGGGCGCGGATATCGCTATGACCCCGATGGGCACCCACGTTGGTGCGGGCCTTTCTCGACAGAAAAAACCGGGGCTTTTGTTGATGGTCTGTTTCTTACTGGGTGTGCTCATCACCGTGGCGGAGCCTGATTTGCAGGTTCTGGCAAATCAGGTCAGTTCCATTATGAACGGAAAACTGCTCATTTATGTGGTTGGCTTCGGTGTTGGTGCGTTTTTGCTGGTTGCCATTCTGCGTATCGTATTCAACCAACACCTTTCCACCTTTCTGATGCTTTTTTACATGCTGCTGTTCGCGTTATCGCTTTGCTTGGCGGTCAACGACAACCTCGACCTGTTGCCCATGGCGTTTGATTCGGGCGGTGTGACCACGGGACCCATCACCGTTCCCTTCATCATGGCGCTCGGTGTCGGTATTTCCAGCGTTTTGGGTGACCGCCACAGCCACGAAAACAGCTTCGGTCTCGTCGCTCTTTGCTCTATCGGTCCTATTTTGGCGGTATTGGTGCTGGGCATCTTTTCGGACAATAATCTCAGCTACACCGTAGATTACGGCTCGGTGGGCGAAGATATCCTCGGCGCCTATTTTGACAATATCGGTCATGTGGCAAAGGAAGTTGCCATTGCCCTGGGCTTGATCGTTGTCTTCTTCGTGCTGTGTCAAATTTTCTTCTTAAAACTTCCTAAACGCCAACTTGTGAAAATCGGTACGGGTGTCGGATTTACATATTTGGGACTTGTTTTATTCCTTACGGGTGTTAACGTCGGTTATATGCCCATGGGCTACAAAATAGGCACCCGGTTATCGCAGATGCATCCCGCACTGCTGGTGGGGATTGCGCTGGTGATAGGTATTTTGGTGGTCTTGGCGGAGCCGGCTGTTCACGTGCTGAATACTCAGGTTGAGGAAGTGACCGGCGGCTACGTGAAAAAGAAATCCATGATGCTGGGGTTGTGCCTTGGTGTGGGCGCGGCGATAGCGCTCAGCGTGCTGCGTATCATCTTTGATTTTTCTTTGGTGTATTACATTATCCCCGGCTATTTTATCTCCCTGGCACTTTCCTTGTTCGTTCCCCCGGTGTATACAGCTATCGCGTTCGACTCGGGCGGTGTTGCCAGCGGCCCGATGACCTCCGGCTTTATTTTGCCGTTTGCGGTTGGTGTATGCGTGTCTCTGCAAGGGGAAAGCGCGGTACTGCGGGATGGTTTTGGCGTGGTGGCGTTGGTTGCAATGGCGCCGCTTATCACCATCCAACTTTTAGGTTTCAAGGCAATCGTTTCCAACAAGATTAAAGAACATCGCGCGATGAAGAGAATCTTGCAGGCGGATGACGAGCAGATTATCAATTTTATGTAAAGCTTGAATTTCGGGGAGGTAGGCAGATGGCTAATATAGTCAATGAGGCAGCTATTAAGAAGCTGAAACTGGTGGTCACCGTTGTGGACCGTGCGAAAGCGGAATTTTACCTCGACGTACTGAGCCAATTTGAAGTCAATTTCCAGATGGCTACCGGCGGCCGAGGTACGGCACATTCCGAAATTTTGGATATGCTGGGGCTGACCGTTCACAAAGCCGTGTTGCTCAGCGTAGTGCGGGAGGATATGGTGCCACCCATTATGAAATGCCTGGAAAACAAATTTAAAACCATTCGCAAGGGCAAAGGTATCGCCTTTGCGGTACCCCTCTCGGGAGTGATCGGTGCAAATATGTACCAGTTCCTGAGCAACAACAAACTGAGCAGGGAGGATTGACCATGAAGACAAGAACACACGAGGTGATTTTTGCCATCGTTAACGCGGGATACGCGGAGGATGCGATGGACGTGGCGCGTGAGCACGGTGCCACGGGCGGTACCATTATCAACGGTCGCGGTGTTGCGCGTGAGCAGGAAGCCGCCTTTTTTGGCATCACCATTCATTCGGAAAAAGAAGTTCTGATGATGGTGGTGGAAAAGAAAATCAGAGATGATATCCTCCATGCTTTGTATAAGCAGATGGGCATGCAGAAAAAAGCGCAGGGTATCATCTTTTCCCTGCCTGTATCCGACGTAGCGGGTCTTGTAAAGCTTCCCGATAAGGCGGATCCTAAAAAATAATACGCACAAAAAAACTGCGGCGTGATGTCCGCACCGCGGTTTCAAATTCTAAATCGCATCAATTTTTGTCGCCTAAGAAAGAGAGGAATGTTTATGCAAAAGAAAATGGTGAAAGGATATATTTTCGCGATTTTAAGTGCGGTCATTTACGGCTGTATGCCGCTGATGGCAAAGCATATTTATGCTGACGGCGTAAATCCGCTGACCCTTGTTTTTTTGCGCAATATTTTAGCTTTGCCCAGCCTTGCTATCCTGGCTTTTTGCGAGTATAAGACATTGAAGGTGCCGTTAAAAGAGATACCGAAAATCAGCTTGCTGTCGGTTATGGGCTGTTGCGTGACCCCCATTTTGCTTTTCAGCTCCTATACTTACATAAGCACCAGCACCGCGACGGTTTTTCATTTTGTCTATCCCTCGGTAGTGGTACTTATTGGGTTTGTCTTTTTCAAACGCAAGTTGTTACCCGCAACGCTTTTGAGCGTGATACTCTGCTTTGTGGGCATCTGCCTGTTTTATAACCCCACAGAGCCGCTGAATTTGAGCGGTGCAGCGCTGTCGTTGGCATCGGGTGTGACATTCGCCACATATGTTGTGATGCTGTCCAATTACAAAAACGAGAAGATCGCCGGATTTTTGTTCAGCTTTTACGTCGCGGCGGCAAGCAGCGTTACCACCTTTATCATGTGTATCGCGACCAATTCTTTGGCGCTGCCCCAATCGGCAATGGGTTGGATTTTGTGCGTGACCTTTGCGCTTTCGGTCACCACCGGTGCGGTCGTTTTGTTCCAGCAGGGCGCTTTCATTATCGGGGGTGAAAAAACGGCCATTCTCAGTGCTTTGGAGCCAATAACCGGGGTAGTTATTGGGGTACTGGCGTTTGGCGAATCGGCCGCACCGCGGGTTTTGGTTGGCTCTGTTTTCGTAATCAGCGCGAGTATTATTATTGCTGTAACCGATATGAAGAAAAAGGCGGCGTGAATTTACTTTTTAAAATGTTTGTGTTACAATAGCCGTATCGACAATAGTTGAGGAGGTATATATACTGTGAAGAAGGTTTTGATTGCCGGAAAGGGAAGCTATATCGGCGAATGCTTTAAACAGCACCTTGCAAAGGCGGGGGATGCGTATGCGGTAGAAGAACTGGACACCTTTGGTTTTGACAGCGCGGCGCATGATTTTAAAGCGTTCGATGCGGTGGTATGCGTTGCGGGCATTGCGCATATTAAAGAAACCGAGGACAATAAGGCGCTGTATTATACCGTCAACCGTGATTTAGTGGTAGACATTGCCAAGAAGGCGAAGGCGGACGGTGTACGCCATTTCGTGTTTTTGAGTTCTATGAGCGTTTACGGCAAGGAAAACGGCGTTATCACGCCGGACACCCTGCCGACCCCCAAAACCCACTACGGCATTTCCAAGCTACAGGCAGAAGAACAACTGTCAGCGCTGTGCGATGACAATTTCAAAATCGCAGTATTGCGGCCGCCCATGGTGTACGGCAAAAATTGCAGAGGTAATTTCCAGACGGTGGTCAAAATCATCGACAAGCTGCCGGTGTTCCCGCTGGTGAAAAACGAGCGCAGTATGGTATATATCGATAACCTGTGCGAATTTATGAAGCTGTGTGTGGATGAGCAAAAAGAGGGCGTATTTTTCCCGCAAAACAAGCAGTATGTTGTGACTTCGCAGATGGCGAGAGCCATTGCACAGGAAAAGAACAAAAAGGTGTTTTTCAGTCGACTTTTGGGACTGGCGGTGTATCTTATCCGTCCGTTTGTATCCATGGCGAATAAAGCTTTTGGCAGTCTTGTATACGAGGGCACCGAAAAGGATGATTTCTCCTACTGCATTGTTGATGAAAGAGAATCCTTTAAAAATTCTATCTGAGCAATAAAAATCCCCCGCATGCAGAAATATTCTTAGCGAACATTTCTGCATACGGGGGGAATTTTTATTTCATAAGGGGAAGAATATGCTGTGCGAGATAATCGGTGGCTTTTTTGGCACCTGCCACATTCAAGTGATAATAATCCATGAAATCGGTGCTAAAATCAAACGATACTTCCTTTTCTAGGTCGAAGTACAAAACGCCCTTGCTCTCGCAATACTCCGCAAACCAGTTTGATTTTTTTAGCTCATTTTCCGTAGAAATATACGGCGCGCGATAGAAAATGAGCTTCACGTCCTTTTTCTCACACAGATCGATGATCTTGTCCACATATTTCATTATGTCGTCTTCGTATGGCAACATGTCGTCTTGCGAAACCTTTGCTTGCTTCTCATTAAAATCCTGAAGATTCTTGACATCTTTATAGGCAGCAAGACCGTTATTGTTTTTACGCAAGGTCATTTCATATTTAACAATGTCTGTGCTATATTTTACAACATCCGAAAAAGAGTAATCAAAATCCACATCTCGCAGTTCCGTATTCATAATGCGATCTTTGTATTTTGCCATTGCGAAATTATCTGCCACTATATCCAAAGAACTATAATCCCGAATGACCTCTAACTTCGCAAGAGAAAACGGAATGAGCTCGATGTTAACCGGCATATAAAAATTGAAAATGTCATCTTGCGTACTATATGTGTCATATGCATTAAGACCCCAAATATCAACAATCGCAACATCGGGAACATCCTTTTTGAAACGTTCCAACATGCGCAGATAGGTGGCCGGTATAATTTCACCGGGATTTGCAAAAACATATGAGGTTAGACTCGTTGTTTCTTCCAAACGGACGGGATCAAATGAAGTATAGGTGTGGCAAGAACCAAACGCCTGCACATCATAATCGGCATTCGCCTCGTCTATGA
>JAZUAN010000066.1:0-5667 GCA_045638005.1 Acutalibacteraceae bacterium
ATCAATTTGTGTCTCTTATTCATTAAAGAGGAAAGAACATCTAAGTATTCACGGTCATTCAAATTGATGTAGTAGTTCTTGTTTCTCATAACCATTACCTCCTGACACTTTCATTATATATAAGGAAAGTCTTTTTGTGAAATGTGCGGTTTGGGATAGGATAATACTACATAACAAAGGGATTAAAAGGTACGGGGTAAAACAAGGTCGAACTATTATAAGCACACTTTTTAATTAGCAAGATTTTTAGCACGATTTTCTGAGCGATTAGCAGAAAGTCGATTTTCATTAGCAAAAACGGGGTTTTCTTGCTAATTTGATTAGCAGGATTTTCAAGGGATAGGGAGTCCGCAACCTAAGTAAAAAGGATTGCTCACAGTAAAGAAGCCGAGCAGAACAAACAAGGACACCCGACAAAAAAGTAAAGCCGAAAACCTTGAAAAATCAAGGCTTTCGGCGTTTTTTGTGGCGTCCCTGCCCGGATTCGAACCGGGGGCGTTCCGCTTAGGAGGCGGACCCTCTATCCTGCTGAGGTACAAGCGCATATACGATACAGTTCAAACAGATTACCATTTGCCTTTTTGCAAAGGTGTTTGTTAAAACACCCGCTTAGGAGGCGGACGCTCTATCCTGCTGAGCTACAGGCGCATATAACGGTATGATTTTACTATAAATGTTGTCATCTGTCAATGCTTTGGTCCGGTTTGTCATATTGACATATTTCGCATAAAAGTGCTATACTAGTAACGATTTTAGAACAAAAAGGATGTTTCCAAATGAAACTGTCACTGGTAATTCCCTGCTACAATGAACAGGATAATATTGTGCCGATGTTTGAGGTGGTAGAAGAAGCGTTCAAGGCGTTGCCCGACGCGATCACCTGCTATGAACTGGTGTTTGTCAACGACGGCAGCAAGGACGAAACCATCAAACGCCTGCGCGCGCTGCACGCGGCGCACCCGACCAAGGTCGCGGTGGTGGATTTTTCCCGCAATTTTGGCAAAGAAGCCGCGGTGTTCGCAGGGCTTAACCGTGCGAGTGGTGATTTCATCAGCATCATCGACGCCGACCTGCAACAGCGTCCCGAGATCGTGGTGGATATGGTGAACTATCTGCTTAAAAACGTGGACTACGACGTGGTTGCTGCCTATCAGGAACAGCGCATCGAAGGGCGCGCTATGTCCGCGGTCAAAAAAATGTTTTATAAGGTCATCAACAAGGCTTGTGAGATCGAATTTATTTCGGGCGCGAGCGATTTTCGCACCTTCCGCCGCGTGGTCGCGGAGGCGATTTTGTCCATGCCGGAATATTTCCGTTTTTCCAAGGGCATTTTCTCCTGGGTGGGATTCAACACGCACTTTATGCCGTATATTGCCAGCGAGCGTCACACCGGAAAGACCACCTGGTCCTTCTTTAAACTGCTGAAATACGCGCTGGGCGGTATTATTTCGTTCTCCACCTTCCCGCTGAAGATATCCACCTGGCTTGGCACCGGTATTTCTGTCGGCTCTATTATTTACATGCTGATCATCATCATCCAAAAACTGTTTTTCGGTGTGGATGTGCCCGGTTATGCCACCATTGTGGTACTCATTTTGTTCCTCGGCGGTATCCAGTTGCTTATCCTCGGCATTATGGGCGAATATCTCGCCCGCACCTATATCCAGGGCAAAAATCGTCCGGTGTATTTAGAGCGCACCTTTTTGAAAGCCGAGGATACGGAGGATGAATAAGCTGCGCGCGCTGTATCACAAGCATAAAGAGATCATTCACTATATTGTAGTCGGCGGGCTTACCACCGTGGTGAGCATGGCGCTGTTTTACCTGCCGGTATGGACCTTTTTAGACGGCAACGACCCTATCGAGCTGCAAATCGCCAACGTGATCTCCTGGGTGGGTGCAGTTGCCTTTGCGTATGTCGCCAACCGCGTATTTGTGTTTGAAAGTAAAGATCCGCACGTTTTCAAAGAAATCGTTGCGTTCGTTTCCTCGCGGGTGTTTACCCTTTTACTGGATATGGGCGTGATGTTTTTCTTGGCAACGCTTTTAAAGGTGGATTATAACCTTTCCAAGATCGTCGCCATGGTTTTGGTGACGGTGGGCAACTACGTGGTTGCAAAACTGTTGGTGTTCAAAAAGAAATAAAAAATGCCTTGGTAATCCGATGATTACCAAGGCGTTTTCCAATTTATTCCAACTTTTCTTTGCGGAAATATTGCAATGCGTCACTTTTTTTAGTATAATACAATACTATGATAGAGAAATATTGTTTTCGGAGGAAAACCATGATCTGCAATACCATTTTGGATGCCATCGGCTCGACCCCGATCATCCGTTTAAATCATATGGGCGACCCCGATGCCGCCGAAATTCTCGTGAAATTCGAGGGACTGAATGTGGGCGGCTCTATCAAGACCCGTACCGCTTTCAACATGATCCGCGACGCGGAGCAAAAGGGCCTGCTCCATAAAGATACCATCATCGTGGAGCCCACCAGCGGCAACCAAGGTATTGGTCTTTCATTGGTCGGCGCGGTGCGCGGCTATCGCACCATCATTATCATGCCCGACTCGGTTTCTGAAGAACGCAGAAAGTTAGTCAACCAGTACGGCGCCGAGGTTGTTTCGGTGCACGACGCAGGCGATATCGGCGCATGTATTGAGGAATGTTTGGCGTTGGCGCTCAAAATGCGGGACGAGGATCCCAACGTGTTTGTTCCCCAGCAGTTTGAAAACCCCGCCAATGTAGAAATTCAGCGGTATCAGACCGGCGTGGAGATTTTAGAACAGGTGGGCGGTCCGATTGACGGCTTTTGCTCGGGTATCGGTACCGGCGGCACCATCACCGGTATTGGCACCGCGCTGAAAGAGAAAAACCCGCAAATGACTATATGGGCGGTGGAACCCGAAAACGCCGCCATTCTGTCGGGCGGTTCGATCGGTACCCATTTGCAGATGGGTATCGGCGATGGTATCATTCCCGCCATTTTGGATCAAAATATTTATGATGACGTTTGCATCGTCAAAGACGAGGAAGCGCTGCAAACCTCCCGTGATCTCGCGGCGAAAGAGGGCATCCTTTGCGGCATTTCCAGCGGTACCAACGTTGCTGCCGCTATCCGCCTTGCGAAAAAGCTCGGCAAGGGCAAGCGGGTGGTAACCGTGCTGCCCGACACCGCCGAGCGGTATTTCTCCACCCCGCTTTTTGAAAAATGAAAAAAATTTGTATATTCTCTTGATTTCCAAAAAAAATAGCAGTAAAATGTTTTAGTTAAAAAAGCTGTCTTTTCGGACGGCTGGACATAGAAGGGAAAATGGTTTATGGAAAAGAAAGAACGCAGAGTCGGTACCGTTTCGAGAGGTATCCGCTGCCCCATTATCCGTGAGGGTGACGACCTGGCCGCTATCGTGACCGACAGCGTGCTGGAAGCCGCCGCGGCAGAGGGCTTTGAACTGCGAGACAGAGACGTCATCTCGCTGACCGAATCCATCGTCGCCCGTGCGCAGGGCAACTACGCTTCGGTGGATGCAATCGCCGCCGATGTGCGTGCAAAATTGGGCGGTGAGACGATCGGTGTAATTTTTCCCATCCTTTCCCGTAACCGCTTTGCCATTTGCCTCAAAGGTATTGCCAGAGGCGCTAAGAAAATCGTGTTGATGCTCAGCTATCCCTCCGATGAAGTGGGTAACCATCTTGCCACCTACGAACTCATTGACGAGGCGGGTATCAATCCCTATTCCGACGTGCTCTCCCTCGAACGTTACCGCGAGGTGTTCGGTGTGCAGAAGTTGGAATTTACCGGCGTTGACTATGTGCAGTACTACGCCGACCTTATCCGCGCGGAAGGCGCAGATGTGGAAATTATCTTTGCCAACCAGGCGAAAGCCATTTTGGATTACACCGATTGCGTGCTGACCTGCGACATTCACACCCGCGAGCGCAGCAAGCGTTTGCTCAAAGCGGCGGGCGCAAAAGTGGTGTGCGGTCTGGATGACATCTTGAATGCTTCGGTTGACGGCAGCGGCTGTAACGAAAAATACGGTCTGCTCGGCTCCAACAAATCCACCGAAGATAAAATCAAACTGTTCCCGCGCGATTGTCAGCAGCTCGTCCTCGATATTCAGGCGAAGGTGCTCAGCCTCACCGGCAAGCACGTGGAAGTGATGGTATACGGCGACGGTGCTTTCAAGGATCCCAAGGGTAAAATTTGGGAACTTGCCGACCCGGTGGTATCTCGCGCTTTCACCGATGGTCTCATCGGCACCCCCAACGAGTTGAAACTCAAATATTTGGCGGATAACGATTTTAAAGATCTGTGCGGCGAAGAACTCAAACCCGCTATCTCCCCTTGTATCAAGCCGAAAGACCGCAGCTCGCTTGTCGGTAACATGGCGGCGCAGGGTACCACCCCCCGTCAGCTGACCGACCTCACCGGTTCGCTGTGCGACCTCACCTCCGGCTCGGGCGATAAAGGCACCCCCGTCGTTTTGGTGCAGGGTTACTTCGATAACTATACCAACTAAGGGGGAGAAACGATATGGCTAACAATTTACGTCCCGAAACTATGGAAAGAATTACCACCAAAGCGCTTGCTGATGCGTTTATCGCAGAGCAGGTGGAAGCCGTTCGCGCGCAGGTGGGGGATAAAAAGGTGCTGCTGGCTCTGTCCGGCGGCGTTGACTCCTCCGTCGTGGCGGCGTTACTTATCAAAGCCATCGGCAAACAGTTGGTTTGCGTGCACGTGAACCACGGCCTGATGCGCAAAGGCGAATCCGAAGCGGTTATTGATATGTTCCAAGGTGAAATGGACGCAAACCTCGTGTACGTGGATGCGACCGACCGTTTCCTTGACCTGCTCGCAGGTGTTTCCGACCCCGAAAAGAAGAGAAAAATCATCGGCGCGGAGTTTATCAATGTGTTCGCTGATGAAGCGAGAAAACTGGAAGGCATCGCGTTCCTCGGTCAGGGTACTATCTATCCCGACATTTTAGAGAGCATCAAACAGGCAGAGGGCAAAAAAGCGGTCAAATCGCATCACAACGTGGGCGGTCTGCCGGAAGACCTGCAATTTGAACTGGTTGTGCCCTTGAAACTGCTGTTCAAAGACGAAGTCCGCGTGGTGGGCGAA
Source organism: Acutalibacteraceae bacterium (assembly GCA_045638005.1). Classification (GTDB taxonomy): domain Bacteria; phylum Bacillota; class Clostridia; order Oscillospirales; family Acutalibacteraceae; genus URNF01. The sequence continues at coordinate 5,129 of JAZUAN010000066.1, forward strand.
GCATTGGGTCTCCCGCACGCGATGGTATACCGCCAGCCGTTCCCCGGCCCGGGCCTGGGTGTTCGTTGTCTCGGTGCTATCACCCGCGACCGTCTGCACGCGCTGCGTGAAGCGGATGCTATTCTGCGCGACGAGTTTGATAAATGCGGTCTCGCCGAAAAGGTGTGGCAGTATTTCGTGGTCGTGCCGGATATTAAGAGTGTCGGCGTCAAAGACGAGAGCCGTTATGAAGGCTGGCCCGCAATCATCCGCGCGGTGAATACCACCGACGCGATGACCGCAACTGTGGAAGAAATCCCCTATCCTGTCCTGCACAAAATCGTTGCCCGCATCACCGCGGAAGTGGACGGCATCAACCGTGTGTTGATGGACCTCACTCCCAAGCCGGTCGGCACCATTGAGTGGGAATAATTTTGAAGGTGTAAGAAACCCGGTATTTATGCGGGTTTGCGGTTCTTCAAAGCACAATTTGATAGCAAGATGATAGCAAACTATCAGACTCCATTATTCTAAAGAGTCCGAGTGGTTTGCGAATAGAT
>JAZUAN010000067.1:0-15773 GCA_045638005.1 Acutalibacteraceae bacterium
TTAAAAAGCGCCATTTTTTTTTATAAATTAAATGAGAAAAAAAAAAAAAAACTCGGCGCCCCCCCCAAGGGCGTGACGCTCTTTTTATGCGTTTTGCAACAAAAGTGAATTTGTTGATAAAAACTCCTTGAAAAGCGGCCAATTATGGTATATACTATACAAAGACAGTTCATTTTGTTATAAAATTTTATGCATTTTTCGACAAAAAATGCCGAAAGGGGCCCTTTCCATGAAAGATTTCACAGCAAAAAAAATCCGTAATGTTGCGTTTGTCGGTCATGCCGGTTCCGGTAAGACCTCTCTCGCCGAGGCGTGTTTTTACATGACCGGTAAGGCAGAGAGACTGGGGCGCACGGCGGACGGCAACACCGTTTGTGACTTTGATCCGGAGGAGATCCGTCGCGGTGCTTCGGTTTCTACTGCCGTTTTGCCGCTGGAATGGAAAGAGACCAAGATCAATCTGCTGGATACGCCCGGCCTGTTTGACTTTGCGGGCGGTAGACAGGAGGGTATCCGCGCGGCGGGCTCTGCGGTTGTGGTACTGTCCGGTAAGAGCGGTGTCACCGTCGGTGCGGAAAAAGGCTTCGCTGCCGCCCAAAAGAAAAAGATCGCCACCATGTTCTTTGTCAACAAGTTGGATAGCTCCCATGCGGATTTCTATAAAGTGTTTGAGGACTTAAAAACCAAGTTTGGTCCGATGGTGTGTCCCATCGTTGTGCCGTACGTGGTGGATCACAAGGTCGAATGCTACGTAAACCTGCTGGAATACCGCGCATATACATATAAAGATGGCAAGGCGGAGACGGTGCCGCTGCCGGATATGGGTCACCGCTTAGAAGGCTTACGCACCGCAATTTGTGAAGCGGTTGCGGAAACCAGCGAGGAATTGATGGAAAAATACTTCTCCGGTGAAGAATTCACGCCGGATGAGTTGATTATGGGTTTGGCGCACGGTGTTCGCACCGGTGATATCGCGCCGGTGTTCTGCGGTTCTTCTTTGGAACTGGAAGGCATTGATCAGCTGCTCAATGGTCTTTTGTGGCTGGCGCCGTGGGCAGAATCGGTCGCGGGCGAGGTCGCGGAGACCCCTGATGGCGATGTCGTGGAGATCGAGGTAGAGGAAGACGGTCCTACCGCTGCTATCGTGTTCAAGACGGTGGTGGATCCCTTTGTGGGCAAACTGCTGTACTTTAAGGTCATCCGCGGCAAGGTGCAGTCCGACTCGATGCTGTATAACCCGCGCACCGGCGAAGCCGAGAAGATCGGCAAGGTGATGTATGTCCGTGGTAAAAAGCAGGAGGACGCAGCTTTTATCGGCGCCGGCGACATCGGCGCTGTGGCGAAACTCAATAACACTATCACCGGTGATACCCTTTGCTCCGCTGCCAATCCAGTTATTCTGCCGCGCGTGGAATTTGACGCTCCCTGCTACTCTATGGCGGTGTCTGCCGTGAAGAAAGGCGAGGAAGAGAAGATCGCCGCGGGCCTCAACCGTTTAGCGGAAGAGGACCCCACCCTCAAATTCTATACCGACAACGAAACGAAGGAATCCATCCTGTCCGGTCTCGGCGAGCAGCATCTGGACGTTGTGGCATCCAAGTTGAAATCCAAGTTCGGCGTGGAGGTCGTGATGCAGCAGCCCAAAGTGCCGTACCGCGAGACCATCCGTAAATCGGTCAAGGTACAGGGCAGACATAAAAAGCAATCCGGCGGTCACGGTCAGTTTGGTGACGTGTGGATCGAGTTCTCCCCCTGCGACAGCGACGAGCTGGTGTTTGAAGAGACCGTGTTTGGCGGCGCGGTGCCCAAGAACTACTTCCCCGCAGTGGAAAAGGGCTTAAAAGACAGCGCACAGGTGGGTACCCTCGCCGGCTACCCGATGGTAGGCGTCAAAGCGGTGCTGACCGACGGTTCGTACCATCCGGTCGACTCCTCCGAAATGGCGTTCAAGATGGCGGCATCCCTCGCGTATAAAGCGGGCATCCCGCAGGCGGATCCGGTGCTGTTAGAGCCGCTGGGTATGCTCAATGCATTCGTCCCGAGCGATAACACCGGTGACGTGATGGGCGAGATTAACCGCCGTCGCGGTCGCGTGTTGGGCATGGAGCCGGTAGAAGACAGTCTTACCTGCGTTACCGCAGAGGTGCCGATGGCGGAAATGCATGATTTCTGCACCTTGCTGCGTTCCACCACGCAGGGCAGAGGCTATTTCACCCTCGAATTCCAGCGCTATGCGGAAGCGCCCGCATCTGTCACCCAACAGATCTGCGCTGCGTATAAAGCAGAAGAATAAAATGTATAAAACCCGCCCATTGCCACTCGGCAATGGTCGGGTTTTTAGTTTGACTATATATAACACCGACCTGTAAAGGAGCGCTTATGAACATAGTACATTATCGGAGGATCGCCGCTTTTGGAGCAGGTACGTACCGCCGCAGGGGAGATGAATAAATAAAAAACAGCCGCAAGAGATTTCTCTTGCGGCTGTGCTTTTGCATTTATTTCTTCTTGCGGGAGGTTGCCCAGTTGAGCAGGGTGGTAGCAGCGATGAGGATTCCCATCACGATGAGGATAACCAACATGCCGGTACCCATATACTTAAGGTAATATACAAAATTCATAGGTTCAAACATAATAATACCCTCCTTTGAAAGTATCTAACATTGGGGAAATTCCGAAAGGAATTTCAGGTTACATGAAAAAGCTGAGGATGAGACCGCCGGCAATGACCGATGCGATCTGACCGGACACGTTGACACCGATGGAGTGCATGAGCAGGAAGTTCTGATTGTCTTCCGCAAGACCCATCTTGTGCACGATACGACCGGACATCGGGAACGCGGAAATACCTGCAGCACCGATCATCGGATTGATCTTCTTTTTGGAGAAGAGATTGATGAGTTTGGCAAACAGCACGCCGCCCGCGGTGTCCATGATGAAAGCGACAAGACCGAGTCCCAAAATGAGCAGGGTTTCGGGTTTGAGGAATTCCTCATAGCGCATTTTGGTAGCGATGGTGATGCCAAGGAAGATGGTCACGAGGTTGGCGAGCACTTTCTGCGCGGTATCGGACAGCGAGTTGAGCACGCCGCACTCACGGATGAGGTTACCGAACATCAAGAAACCGATGAGGGAAGCCGCGGAAGGTGCCACGATGGTCGCGACCCAGGTGATCACGATGGGGAACAGGATGCGGGTGAGTTTGGAAACTTCCTTCGGCTCATACGGCATGCGGATGAGACGCTCTTTTCTGGTGGTGAGCAGTTTGATGATAGGCGGCTGAATGATAGGCACCAGCGCCATGTAGGAATACGCCGCGACAGCGATCGCGCCGGCGTAATCGGATTTCAGTTTATTGGCAACCACGATGGAGGTGGGGCCGTCTGCTGCACCGATGATTGCGATGGACGCTGCATCGTTTTCGGGGAAGAATATGGACGCCGCGCACAGTGTGAAGAAAATACCGAACTGCGCCGCTGCACCGAAGATCATCAATTTCGGGTTGGTGAGCACCGGACCGAAGTCAATCATCGCGCCGATACCGATAAACAAAATGAGCGGGAACAGTTCATTTGCGATACCTGCGTCAAACAGCACGCTCAGCGCGCCGCGTTCGGTTTCGCCGTTCACGAGTTGATCAACGGCGCCGGAGAAGGGCATGTTGACCAGAATGGCGCCAAAGCCGATGGGCAGCAGCAGGGTCGGTTCCATCTCTTTCTTGATTGCAAGGAAAATGAGAATACCGCCGATTGCCCACATCACAATGTGCTGCCACTGGATTTCAAGTAGGTTTTCATACAGAATTTCCATAGTGTGCTCCTTTACAGTAATATATTTTTAGTATTATCAAAAAAGAGACTCTTATTGCGAAAGTCATCGCAATAAGAGTCTCGCTTTTTCATCCGAACGGCGGGCCTTATCGACCGTCATGACGCCGCAAGTCGCGCAAAGGTAACCCTGCGCAAGCTACTCCCTCTTAAAGACAGAAAACATTTTAACATACACCCTCAAAAAAAGCAAGAAAAAATTTATCGGTAGGGGAGTATAGTGTGCGCCGCTACGGTCAAACCAAGGCTCTGCCCTATAAAAATCTGAAAACATTTACATAGGGGGCTGCGTTCTCGACGCCTCTCCAAGGTTTGCACAAACAAAAAATCAGTATTTGAGTACACCAAACAACCGCTTTGCGTTTTGAGCGGTGATGCGTAAAATTTCATCGGTTTGCATGCCGCGGATCTCGGCGATCTTGGCGGCGGCGTAGGGGATAAGGCTAGAATCGCACCGTTTTCCTCTCATCGGCACCGGCGCCATGTACGGCGCGTCGGTCTCGGATAACAGACGATCAAGCGGCACCGCCGCCGCAACCTCTACCGGCACACGCGCGTTTTTAAAGGTGACCACCCCTCCAAGGCCTATATACATACCGAGCGAGACGATCTCCTTCATGGTTTCCACGCTGCCGGAAAAACAATGCACCACCCCGCGCGGGTGGTATTTTTTGAGCAGCGAAAGGGTGTCAGCGTGCGCTTCCCTGTCGTGCACGATGACCGGCAGATCGTATTTTTGCGCGATCTCCAGTTGCTTTTCAAATACGAGCAGCTGCTTGTCCCGCGGGCAGGCATCCTCCCAATAATAATCCAAGCCGATCTCGCCGACGGCAACCGTCTTTTCATACTGCAAATACGGCAAAAGCGCATGCTCCAACGTGGCGACATCTACGTCAGCGGCCTGCTCGGGATGTACACCCGCCGCCATGTACATAAAAGGGTATTTTTCGCAAAGCGATTTGCTGCGAGCGGCGCTTGAAAGACAGTCGGCGCAGTTGATGACGCCTACCACACCGCTTGACGGCAGGGAAGCGAGCAGTATATCACGGTCAGCATCAAAGGCCTCGGCATCATAATGCGCGTGCGAATCAAAAATTTCCATTTTTATCACCTACGAAAAAAGCGCGCAACGATATCGTTGCGCTCTTTCCATTTCAAACTTACTCAGAGAAGCCGGACTCCACCAGTTCTACCAAACCGGTAACAGCCTCTTCTTCGTCAACGCCGTCAGCAATGACGCGGATAGCGGTGCCACCCACGATACCGAGCGACAAAACGCCCAGCAAGCTCTTCGCGTTTACGCGGCGATCTTCTTTCTCAACCCAAATAGAGGATTTATAGCTGTTCGCCTTCTGAATGAAGAAGGTCGCGGGACGAGCATGCAGGCCTACCTGGTTCTGAACCATAACATCTTTAACACACATAGCGTAAAGCTCCTTTTTTCTACCGAAGTTTCATGATAATTCGATGGAAACACTACTATTAGTATACCACAAAATTATGATTCGTCAACGGATTTGGTGCTCGAAAAAGCGCATTTTGTGTAAATTCGGTTTAGTGACCGATTTTCGGTTTTTTTCAAAAAGCGTTTTATCCATTTTCACCAATAATTGTGGAAAACTTTATACGTCAAACCCGCTTTCGCGCAAAAATTCGAGGTCTTTTTCGGTCAAATCTGCCGTTTTCAACATATCGGGGCGCAGTTTTGCTGTGCGGAGTAACGATTGCTGCCGCCGCCAAATACGGATATTTTCGTGGTGTCCCGAGATTAGGATCTCCGGGATCTCCCTGTCCTCCCATACCGCGGGACGGGTATATTGCGGGTATTCCAGCAATCCCGCATAGTGGCTTTCCTCGGTGTAGCATTCCTCGTCGGATAAAACCCCCGGCACCATGCGCGCCACGCAGTCAATGAGGGTGAGGGCGGGCAGTTCGCCGCCGGTGAGCACATAATCGCCCACCGAGATCTGCTCGTCCACCAGTGCTTCGAGCACGCGCTCGTCCACCCCTTCATAGTGTCCGCACAGCACACACACCGCGGGCAGTTCGGACAATTCCTTTGCGCGCTTTTGGGTGAGGGTTTGTCCTTGCGGGGACATGTAAATAAGGTGAGGGCGGGTACCCGCCTGCTCACAGACCGCTTTAAAGCAGTCGGCGATGGGTTGCGCATACATCACAAGCCCCTTGCCGCCGCCGTAGGGGTAGGCGTCTACCTGCATCTGCTTATTGGTGGTATACTGTCGGATCTGGTGACAGTGTACATCTATTACACCCTTTTTCTGCGCTCTGCCGATGATGCTTTCAGTGAGCACGGTTTCGCACATTTCGGGAAACAGGGTCATTACGTCAAATCTCATGCGTCAAACAATCCTTCCATCACGCGGATCACAATACCCTCGCCCTCCGGCTCCACCGACAAAACGATATCGGGAATGGCGGGGATGAGGATCAGCCTGCCGTCTGCGGTTTTCATGTGATAAATATCACTCGCACCCGTATTGGTGACGTCGGTGATGGTGCCGTACACCTCTCCGCTGTCCACGTCCTTGACCGGCAGACCGATAAGGTCACAGATAAAATATCTGCCTTTTTCCAGCTTTAAATCGCGGCGGTCGGCATACAGAACCTTGCCGCGCCAGGTGGCGGCGGTGGTCGCGTCATTGACACCTTCTACCTTTACCAAAACAACCCGACCGTGCGGGCGGCTTTTGACCTTGATTTTATTAGTGCCTTGCGGGTCCAGATACAGCGTTTTCAAACGGCAGAACACCTCTGCCGAGTCGCACCACGGCTGTACACGCAGTTCACCTGCGATACCGTGGGTGCTGACCGCTTCACCGATCTCTAAAAATTGTTGCAATGCCATAATTTTTCCTCCAAATGGCAGCTACCGCTATTGCCTTCCTCTGACGAGGGAGGCGGCTTTTTTGTGAAGTAAAAAAGGGTCAGACCGTGCAGCCTGACCCTTTCAGCGTCGTTTGGGGTGTGTAAAGATCAATCGATCTCCACAGCAACCTTCACATCCTTACGGGTAGCCGCGGCGCGCATCACAGTGCGCATCGCCTTGGCGATCCGTCCCTGCTTGCCGATCACCCGACCCATATCGTCAGGCGCAACATGCAGATGATATACCACCGTGCCGTCCTCGGCAGGTGCTTCTTCTTCCACCACGACAGCGGTCGGATCCTCTACCAGACCCTGTGCAATGGTGATCAACAGTTCTTTCATCAGCGTTGTTCCTTTCCGGGCAGGCAATTACTTCGTAACGCCGGCCTTTTTGAGCAGCGCTTTGACGGTGTCGGTGGGCTGTGCGCCGTTGGCGATCCACTTCTCCGCTTTCTCTACATCAATGTTGATTGCCGGCGGCTCAGCCAGCGGATCATAGGTACCGATCTTCTCGATGAAGCGGCCATCACGGGGATAGCGGGAATCCGCAACCACAACACGGTAGAACGGAGCCTTTTTCGCGCCGATGCGGCGCAGACGAATTTTTACTGCCATAGTAAGAACCTCCAAAAAATAATATACAAATTTCATTATCTTCAACCGCAGCAGCGGTATGAATTCAAAAACCAAAGGGGTTGCCGCCGCCCATACCGGGCATGCCGGGCATACCGAAGGGCATTTTAGCACCCTTTCCTTTGCCGCCGGCGGCATATTTTTTCAACTGCTTCATCATCTGTCGCATGGTCTCATACTGCTTCAAAAGCCGATTGACGTCCTCCACCTTCATGCCGCAGCCCGCCGCTACACGACGTTTGCGGGAAGGAGTGAACAGCTTTGGGTTTCTCCGCTCTTTCGGGGTCATGCTCAAAATGATGGCTTCTACGCGGGCGAACTGGCGGGGATCAATGTCCACGTCCTTTAACTGCTTACCCATACCGGGGATCATGCCGAGCATGGATTTGAGATCGCCCATTTTCTGGATCTGTCGCAGCTGTGCGAGCATATCTTCCAGATCGAATTTATCCTCAGCGAGTTTTTTCGCGAGTTCTTCTGCTTCCTTTTCGCTGACCTGCTGCTCCGCTTTCTCGATAAGCGACATCACGTCACCCATACCGAGAATACGGGAAGCCATGCGTTCGGGATGGAATACTTCTAAATCTTCCAGCTTTTCGCCCACACCGGCGAATTTGATCGGTTTGCCGGTGACAGCGCGTACAGAAAGCGCCGCGCCGCCGCGGGTATCGCCGTCCAATTTGGTCAGCATCACGCCGTCAATGCCCAGCGCCTCGTCAAAGGCCGCTGCCACATTCACTGCGTCCTGACCGGTCATGGCGTCCACCACCAGCAAGATTTCTTGCGGTGCTGCTACCTCCTTGATGGCTTTGAGTTCGTCCATCAGGGCGGTATCAATATGCAAACGACCGGCGGTATCCAAAAGCACATAATCGTTGCCGTGGTGCTTGGCGTGTGCGACCGCTTGTTTTGCGATCTCGACGGGGTTTTCGGTGCCGCGTTCAAAAACCGGCACACCCGCGCGCTCACCCACCGAAATCAACTGCTGAATAGCAGCGGGACGGTAGATGTCGCAAGCAACCAGCAGCGGGCGATGCCCTTGTGCTTTGAGCATTTTCGCCAGTTTGCCGGAATGGGTGGTTTTACCCGAGCCCTGCAAGCCACACATCAAAATGACACAGGGCGGATGATTGGCATGCGCCAGCTTTGCAGCTTCGCCGCCCATAAGCGCAACCAGTTCTTCGTTGACGATCTTGATGACCATCTGCGCGGGGGTGAGACTTTCCATCACCTTTGCGCCAACGGCGCGTTCGGTGACCTTGTTTGTGAAATCCTTAGCAACCTTGAAGCTGACATCCGCTTCAAGCAATGCTAAGCGTACCTCACGCATGGCGTCTTTGACATCCGCTTCGGTCAAATGTCCGCGTGAACGCAGTTTTTTAAACGATGCGGCAAGTTTTTCTGACAAGCCTTCAAACGCCATACCGGTCTCCTTTCCCGCTGTTTACCTAAAATTACGCGTCGGTCATACGCTCGGCTGCATCCGCGATCGCATTCGCAATGTCATAGATCTCCGGAATACGACCGTTGAGATCATTAACCTGCCGCAGCAATTTTGCGTTTTCCTGCACTAAGAGCAGATCGTTCTGCATACTGCGGAAACGTGCGGCAAGCGCCAGGCGTTCCTCCATTTCAAGCAACTGCGATTCCGCACGCTTGATGGAATCCCGCACACCCTGTCTGGTGATACCCTCATTTTCGGCGATTTCCGCCAAAGACAGGTCTTCGTTGTAGTAATAGTCTACCATTGTCCGCTGCTTTTCGGTCAGCATATCGCCGTAGAAATCCAGCAGAAAAGAGATTTCCATGTTCTTAGACACCTTGCTTGCCCCCTCTCGTATGTGTAAAGTAAAAACCTTTACATATTATAAAGCATAATGACGGATTTGTCAAGTGATTTTTGGACTTTTTTACAAAAGTCCAAAAATCGTCGAGTTCCGCTCGGGCGCAAAAGGGCGCGCCCGGTCGAGGTATCCCTCGACACCGCGAAACGTCGCATTGGCATGTGCTTGCGGATGTTGTGTCAGGAGGTTTTCGCTGAAAAAACCAAAAACCGTCGACTGAACCAAAGTGCAGGCACTTTGGTTCCTGCACTTTCGCACGCGCTGACACCATCGCGCGTGTTTTGCCTCACGGCAAAATACCGAAAGTTGCCCCTATCCGCTCGGTCGCACCCAAACTTAATTTTCGCTGAAAAAACCAAAAACCGTCGCCGAAAAGCCGCGCCGTTAAGCCGGAATAACTGAACGATAGGGAAATACCGCCGGCTTCGGTCATCACCGTTCTGCCGTGGCGGTAAAAATTGCTTTCAAGCTCCGAGAACGTATACTTTTTCATCAAAACCGCTCTCCTTCAAAGAGTTTACTGTGCTCTATCGCGCCAAACAGCAGCAATCCGCCCGCCGTGCAGGCGAGCAGCTGTCCTACCGCTACCGTGAACATGTTGAAAAGCAAAATACCCCATGAAAATTCATTGTACAGCGCAACGGTGAGTTCCGCACCGATGATGACCCCGTTTAAAATAACCGGCGGCAGGGTGGAGAGCAGCGGGAGGTTTTTGATACGCACCTGCCGCAATTTTCGGGTGAGTAGCGCTGCGAGCGCGGTGGCGAGGGTGCCCAAGAGGATATCCCATGCGCCTGCCACATTCGCACCGAGGCTGAGCCCTACCGTGTTGGAAACAAGACAGCCGACAATCAGACCCGGTATCGCCGCGGGGGTGAATATCGGCAGGATGGTGAGCGCTTCGGACAACCTGCATTGTATAGGTCCAAAGGTCATAAACGGTAGTAAAAGGGTAAGCGCGCAGTACAAAGCGGCAATCACAGCCGCCGTTGTGAGATATCTCACAGAGGTCTTTTTTTGCATAGTTTTCACGTCTCCTAGTTTTATTTAACGTCAGGATGGTTTCGAACTGACGTGAAGCACGCGAAGCGTGCTCTAAAAGGGTTCCCTTATGCTATACACATACCCTCGTCCCTGCTTTTCGCGGGTGAGGATATCGGTAGCCAAAAACAGTTTGAGTGCCGCAGATAATTTTCTGCCGCGGTAGCGTATCGCCTTTTGAAAATCCGCCGTCGTAAAGGTGGCGGGTAAGTTTGGCGGTAAACAGCGTTTTAAATCGGCTTTGGTGCGCACGGTGAGGCACTCGCCGAGCGCTGTCGGCACGCGTTCTATACGGTGCGCGCCGCGCTTGCCGTCGTTTCCCCAGCCGTCCTGCAATTTATATTCCTCCACATCGATGAGCTGTAATTGTAAGGTGAGATTGGGCAAAAACAGTAGCTCTCTGATGTACAAAAGCTCGGGCGCAGCATCGTGAAACCCGCCCTTTTTCGGTGACGGACGCGGGGTGGAGCGCTCGCCGGTTTCGGGATCTACCCAAAAGAGCGTTTTCTTGCGCACTATGGGGTAGATGACCGTCACGGAGTATTCCTCCAAAAGGCGCATGAGCTTCACGCGAAAGGCGGAAAAGTTACCGTTTTGAATTTCCAACACCCGTTCACCGTCGAAAATATCCGCGACAGCACCGCAAGGGAGCGGGATCTCGTGATGAGTTTCATCGGGGTCGAGCCAGAATTTTAAGGTCGCGTGCAACCGCTTTTCCTGCAATCTGCCGATACTCTCGCGGGTGGAAAGCCGTTTTTCCGCCGCAGCCTTCGCTGCTTCAAAATCGCCGCACATAGTTGTCCTCATAATTGAGCTTTGCAACAAACGCCGTGCCGCGGGTATGTTCACCCGTCACCCAGGCAACACCGCCGGTGACGTCCTCTTTCTGCCACCGTTCTTCGGCGGCGGCGATCACCAAGCGATCGTCGGGGCGCACTTCCTTTTCAAAACGGATGTACAGATCGGTAATTTTTTTGCGACCCATGCCGCTGGGAATATTATCGCACAGATAATCCGCATAGCGGGTGTTATTCACATGTCCGTTGGGATCCAGTTCACTCCAACGCGGCTTTACCGCCGCTACCTCAATAAGGGCGGGCGGTATCTGCTTGTCGGGGTCGGGACAGTTGTTTACACATTCCGGCTGATTGGGGAAGGCGAGGTCGGCGAGTGCATCAGGTCGCAAAAGGCGGTGGTTTTCGGTATCTACCAGTGCGAATGCGGTCACGCTGTCGGCGAGCGGGTTGCCCTTTTCATCGGTCATGGAATAGCATCGGAAAAACTGCACCCCTTTAATATCGCGGTGCCAGGTTTTAAAGATGACCTTTTCGCCCATTTCGGGCAGGCGGGTGATATGCGAGCAAAGGCGGGTGACCAAAAACGCGATACCGCGCTCTCGCAATACAGCAAAGGATAAGCCGTGCTCGTCCATCTGCCGCTCGCCCGCTTCCTGCTGTAATTGCAAAAGCGCAGAGAGGCGCAGACGGTTGTCTGCGCCTACTGCGTATGATGGGATATGAAATTCTTGTGTAAAGATCATAGCCATTTTATTTAATGACCTCGATACCGCCCATGAACGGACGCAGCACCTCGGGCACGGTGATGGAGCCGTCCGCGTTCTGGTACTGTTCGACAATAGCAGGCATCACGCGGCTGGTCGCAAGACCGGAAGCGTTGAGGGTGTGCGCGAACTGCAATTTGCCGTTCTCGTCGCGATATTTCACGTTGCCGCGACGCGCCTGGTAGTCGCGCGCGTTGGAAGCCGAGCTGACCTCTTTATAAATACCCATGGAGGGGATCCACACTTCGATATCGTAGGTGCGCGCCATGGAGAAGGAGCAGTCGCCGGCGGCGAGTTTGCTGAGACGATAGTGTAACCCTAATTTCTGCATCAAACGCTCTGCTTTGCCGACCAGCTCTTCAAAAGCGGCATCCGAACCTTCAGCGGTGGTGTACTGCACCATTTCTACCTTGTTAAACTGGTGACCGCGGATCATGCCGCGTTCCTCAGAACGGTAGCTGCCCGCCTCACGGCGATAGCAGGGGGTGTAGGCGATATATTTGCAGGGAAGCTGTTCGGTGGGGATGATCTCGTCGCGATGCAGGTTGACCAGCGCGGTCTCTGCGGTGGGCAGCATGAATTTATCATCGCTGGAAGTCGGATTTTTGATCCAATACACTTCGTCCGCGAATTTCGGGAATTGACCCGCAACGTAGCCGCACTGGTAGCCGAGCATGTGCGGCGGCAGGATAAATTCATAGCCGTCAGCAATGTGCTCCGAGATGAAGAAGTTGAGCAACGCCCATTCGAGGCGCGCACCCATGCCGCGGTACAGCCAGGAGCCGTTACCCGCGATCTTAGCACCGCGCTCGTAGTCGATCATGCCTAAGTTCTCGCACAGATCCACGTGGTTTTTCGCTTCGAAATCGAATTTCGGCTGTTCACCGAACAGATGCACCTCGGCATTCTGCTCTTTGCCGCCCGCGACAACATCCTCGTCCGGCAGGTTGGGCAGAGAGAGCATCAGATCCTTTTGCTTAGCTTCCAGTTCGGAAAGCGCGCCGTCTTTTTCTTTGACAGCAGCAGACAGTTCCTTCATTTCCGCCATCACGGCAGCCACGTCGCCGCCTGCCTTTTTGATCTGCGGGATCTTTTTGGAGGCAGCGTTTTGCTGTGCTTTCATGGAATCCACTTCGGCATTCAGCGCGCGGCGCTGCTCGTCAATGGCGAGGATCTCGTCAATGACGGTGTCCAGATCCATTTCTCTTTTTTTGATAGCCGCTTTGATAGCGTCTGCATCGGTGCGGATGCGTTTGAGATCTAGCATGTTGAAAACTTCCCTTCGTTTATTGCAAAAATGATTATTTTATTCGGTAGCCAATTTGTTGGCGAGTGCTTGCAGGTCGTCCTTGCCGTAAAATTCCAGAATGAGGGTACCACTCTTTTCACCCGCGGCAACCTTGACCTTTCTGCCGAGCTGCTCGGAGAGCGCGAGCTCTACCTCGTCGTAAAAACTGTCTCTGCCAAAAGCGGTGACCGTCTTTTCCGGCTTTTCACTCTTTTTCGCCGCCTTGGCGAGGCGCTCAATCTCGCGGACAGAGGCATCCTTTTTGATGACAAAGTCTGCCATTTCGATCTGTTTTGCGGGGGTCTCAAACGAGAGGATGGCTCTCGCGTGTCCCGCGCTCAAAGTGCCTGCCGCTACGAGGTTGGAAACCTCTTCTGGCAAGCTGAGCAACCGCAGCGCGTTCGCCACCGCGGGGCGGGATTTATTAACGATCTTCGCGGTTTCCTCCTGCGTGAGCGCGTAAGACTCCATCAGCGTCCGGTAACCGAGCGCTTCCTCCATGGGGTTTAGATCCTCGCGTTGCAGGTTTTCGATGAGTGCGAGTTGTGCGGTCTCTTTGTCGTCCAATTCGCGCACTACTACGGGAATTTCGGTGAGCCCTGCCATGCGGGACGCGCGATAGCGACGTTCACCCGCGACGATCTGATACCCGCCACCTGCCATCGGGCGCACGAGCAGCGGTTGTAAAACACCGTGCTGCGCAATGGATGCGGATAATTCGGACAGCGCCGCGTCGTCAAACTGTTTGCGCGGCTGATCCTTGTTGGGGGTGATCTCGTCGATCGGGAGGGTTACCGCCTTGCCCGCGTCTTCCAGCGCGTTTTCGGCAAATAACAGGTCAAGACCTTTTCCAAGTCCGCCTTTTTTCTGTGCCATATCTATTCTCCTTATGCATTATGTTGAATGACCTCTTTGGCGAGCGCGGCATACGCAAGAGCGCCCTTGCTCCCGCGGTCGTAATACCCGATCGGCTTGCCAAAGCTGGGCGCTTCCGACAACCGCACCGAGCGGGGAATGACCGATGCATACACCTTCCGCGGGAAAAAGCGTTTGACCTCATGCAGCACCTGCTGGGTGAGATTGAGCCTGCCGTCAAACATGGTGGGCAGCACCCCTTCAATATCGAGGGAGGGGTTATACAGCCGCTTTACCTGCCGCACAGTCGCCATCAGCTGGGACAGACCTTCCAGCGCGTAGTATTCGCACTGAATAGGCACCAAAAGCGTATCTGCGGCACAAAGACCGTTCAAAGTGAGCAGGCCGAGCGAGGGGGGACAATCCACCATGATAAAATCATACTGCTCTCTGAGGCCGGCGAGCACCGCTTTTAATCGGTTTTCGCGGCGGTTCATTTCCACCATTTCGATTTCTGCGCCCGCCAGATTGATGTTGGACGGCAGCAGATCGAGGTTTTGAAAAGCGGTGTGAATAACAGCGCTCGCGGGCTCCGCTTGTCCGGTGAGCAGCTCGTAGGTAGAGGCCTTCACGGCGCGCTTATCCACGCCGACACCGCTGGTGGCGTTGCCCTGCGGGTCAATATCCACAAGCAACACGCGTTTGCCCGCAGCGCCCAGCGCTGCCGACAGATTGACCGAGGTGGTAGTCTTGCCGACACCGCCTTTCTGATTGACCACTGCTATGACCTTTGCCATGGCTTATCCTCTCCCAAAAAATACTTATATTATACTATAACACACTTTTTTTGCGGTGAAAAGGTTTTTTTAAAAAAATTATATTTTGACAAATTACCGCATCTGTGTATTGAAAAATTGGAGAAAAAATGGTAGTATATTTATACAACCAACGAAAGGAAGAAAATATATGAAAAACAAAAAAATGATTACAAGAGTACTCATCATCGCCGTGTGCGCGGTGGTAGCGATCAGTATTTTCGCGGCTATGGTTGCGGTTATCCCCGCCGGTCACACCGGTGTTGTCACCACCTTCGGTAAGGTATCGGAGAACGTGTTGCAGGAAGGCGCGCATTTCAAAGCACCGTGGCAGACGGTGTACACCATCAACAACCAGATCACCAAATTAGAGGTGGACACCGAGGCATTCAGTAAGGACCTGCAAACGGTTGCCACCACCTTAGCGGTTGCGTACCGCGTGGATAAGTCGAAATCCTATTCCATTTTCAAGGAAGTGGGCAGGGATTATGAAAACGTGTTGGTCACCCCCGCGGCAAACGAGGTTTTAAAGGCTATCGCCGCTCGCTATACCGCAGAGGAATCGGTCACCAACCGCGCGGTCATTTCGGAAGGGCTCATCAAGGAACTCAACTCGAAATTAAACGGCATCGGCATCACGGTAGAGGATGTCAATATCATCAATTTTGACTTCTCCGAGGCGTACATCAGTGCGATCGAGGAAAAGCAGGTAGCGGAGCAAAAGTTGCTCAAAGCGCAGACCGAGGCAGAGGAAAAGAAGGTTACGGCGCAGGGTAATGCCGACGCGATGCTGATCGAAGCAGAGGCGGAGGCGAAGGCAAACAAGATACTTGCCGAGTCGGTTACCGACAAATTGGTAGATTACAAGAAGATCGAGAAGTGGGACGGCAAGATGCCGTATGCCACCGGCGGCAACGCCATTTTGGATATGACTGATATCACCGGCGACAAAGCAGAATAAATAAAAGTGCCCGCCCTGCACGGTATGTGCAGAGGTGGAAAGATATAGTCTTGGCAGCGAAA